>JAQXTR010000062.1 GCA_029219585.1 Clostridiales bacterium | reverse complement strand
CTGTACATTCTCAGCTTATTTGTACAGAAACGGAGCAGGCTATCAGGCAGCCGATTATCTTTCGCTGACAGCCAACGGAGCACTGCAGTTCAACGGCGCAAATGTCATGCAGGCAAACGGAACAAGCCTTTATTATTTAAAGGGCGGTCGCTATCACGTTGACTGGGTGATTGACAGGGACGCAAAGCATCAGACGGTAACGCTTACGGGACTTATAAACAGCAAGGAAGGACAGACAATAACTGTTGCCGACGCTGATTTCGAGGACAGAAATAACGTAAGCTTCGAGTATACAAGTGGTATACAGCTTAAAGGCGGTAATCTCTATATTGATAATATTAAAGCCGAGAAGAATATTGAAGGTCCGATTGAGGGCTTTATGGAAAATAATATCACAGTGTCGGAACATGATATTTCAGGATTCATTAATGGCTATCCCGTATCTGCGATTACTCCGATATGGAAGAACGGAATGACGGGAACTGCAATTGTAAAGAATATTTACGGCGAAACGGTAACGGACGGTGGTATATATGACGGCTATACATATGAGGTTACAGATTCGAACGATAATAAATTTGTATACACCTTTAATGCAGTGACGGATATATATTCAAACAGCTTCAATTCTGAGGTGATGCTCTCGGACGGCAGCAGTGAGATAACAAGCGCAAACACCGGTCAGAGAGATAAGATGTTCCCGTCAGCGGACGCTGTCTACACCGTAACAAACGCGAAGCCGACAAACAGCGGAGGAACTCAAGTGAGCGGTTGGGATCAGAGCCTGTTCCAGAGTGTGATTGTAGGAGATACAAATCTTTCGCTTAACCGTGAGACTGCGCCGTATAAGACGGACAGAGCAATAGCTTTTAAAGCGAACGGCTATGCGGGCGAGAAGAATATTCAGGTTATAAAGGATTTCTACGCCGGTGAGGAGGATTACCCCGTTCAGATAAGCATGAGCATCATGCCCGATGGTAACGGAGATGTTTCCTTCGGTGTAAAGACAAGCTACTACGGCGAGAGCTGGAGGGCAAATATTGACGCGACAGACGGAGCGGGTCTCAACTCCATAGCGACACCGATTGCTTTTATGGCGAACGGAAAAATAATGTGCTTTGGCAGAGAATGTGGTGTTATATATGAGCCGGGCAACTGGTATAATGTAAGTCTTGTGCTTGACAAGGTGACCGTTGACGGCGTAACCACAAAAAAGGCATACGCTTATCTCAACGGTGAGAAGATAGGCGAGTATGACTGGAGCACAATTGAGGCACAGATTAAGGGCAACGAAGGCTTCTACTCCGTAACAATGCGCGAGAACTACAAGACTGAGGAAATTGCCGCAACGTCAAAAACCTACTTTGACAATTTGCACATCTCAAGGCTTTACAACACAGACGCTATGCCTAACGGCTATATGTTCACTCCGGTGTCGGAAAATGCAGCTGTTACAATCAATAATTTCGGGGGCAGCATATCGATATTCGGTAATATAAACGCTGCGGACTGTATAACGGTACCCGCGGGTGTTAGCGTAACCGAACAGGACGGCAGACTGATACTTAAGTCGGGTGACTATGTACAGACTTATACAATCAAGGAAGCTGTGCCGACAGTAACAGTGGAGGACAGCAAAGCAACTGTTGTAAACTCAGAGGACGGTGTGCTTATAGCTGCTGTATACAATGCCGACAGCACGCTAGCAAGAGTATATACCGCTGCTATATCCGGCGGTGAGGGTGAAGTTACCTTCGAAAAGGGCGAGAGCCAGTCAGTAAAGATAATGGGCTGGGATTCGCTTGCCGGACAGAAACCGATATTTGATGTAAATTAATTTTAATATTCAATGGGCTGCAGCAAAACCAATCCCTTGTCCCCCTTTTTGATACCGCCTTTGGCGGTCTAAAAAAGGGGGGCAAGCAGTGGCAAAGAGGACAAGAATTAGCTGCTAAATATGATACAGCCCAAATCTATAAGCCGGAAAGGATGATAAATATGATAAATTTTGAAAGAATCAAAAAGGAACCGTTAAAGCAGGATTGGATAAAGCTTGCGGAGAACATAGACGAAAATGATTTCAGACAGGCTCTTGACTATGCTGTTAAGGTTGTTGAAAACAACCTTGAGAAGTTCACGGAAAAGTTCCCGTCCTCCGGCGGCATGAACGGGGAGTATCGGCCTACAAACAATGCTGACCCGTTTTTATATTCCGATTGGACCAGCTCGTTCTGGACGGGTATGATATGGCTCTGCTATGAGCTTACGGGCGATGAAAAATATAAAAAGGTTGGACTTATCCATTCAAAGAGCTTTCGTGAACGTTATGAGAACAATGATATTCTCGATCACCACGATATAGGCTTCCTCTACATTCTCTCATGTGTTGCCGCCTATAAGGCAACAGGTGATGAGTTTTCAAAGGAGACCGCGCTGCTTGCGGCCAAAAAGCTTGCTTCGCGCTTCCGTGATAAGGCGGGAATTATCCAGGTCCGGGGACTTCTTGAGGATACAACACATGAATGTACGGGAGAATATATAATAGACTGCTGCCTTAATATACCTCTCCTGTATTGGGCTGCAGAGGTTACGGGCGACAAAAAGTATTATGATATGGCATACAGTCATATCACAAATGTCGCTGATTATATGGTAAAGGATGATGCTTCAACGCATCAGAATTTCAGAAAGGACATTGTAACGGGAGAGCCGATCGAGGGCTGGACAGGTCAGGGCGACGGCAATAAGGACGGCTGCTGGGCGAGAGGTCAGGCATGGGCAATATACGGATTGCCGATAAGCTATACCTATACCGGTGACAGTGCGCTCTTAGAGGTTGCAAAGCGTGTTTCGAATTATTTTTTAAACCGTCTGCAGAGTGATAATTGTCCTAACTGGGATTTCCTTTATAAGAGTGATGACGATCAGCGCGATACCTCAGCGGCGTGTGTAGCGGCGTGCGGTATGCTGGAGCTTGCTAAGCAGCTTCCGCTCTATGATGAGGACAGAAAGGTTTATGAGGCGGCCGCAAAGGTGCTTATACACGATCTTATAAAGAATTATATGTATACGCCGGAAGAAAGTAAAACGGCTGTTTTAAAGGCGGGTGTATACGCGTTCAAGCTTGATCTTTGCGTGAACGAGCCTGTCATCTGGGGCGACTACTACTTCATGGAGGCCCTTATAAGACTCCTTCATTACTTCAGAATGTACTGGTGATTTAAGAGGAAATGTATATGAAAAGCTACAGATTTACAGCGGCGGCGCTGTGCGCGGCAATATGCGCCGGCGCCGCTGATGCTTCATTTGCCGCAGATATTAATCTCGGCTCCCGCCGTCCGGTAAACACGATAACCGTGTCGGGAGATCCGGGGATAATTGAGTATTCAAATGCCGGCTCCGTATGGACCCGGATACCTTACAGAATTGTCGGCGATACCTGCTATTTTGACACGGTTGACGCGCGCCTGCTCCGTCTGGGCGGTGGGGTGCAATTTGGCGGAAGCGGATTTTATACCGAAAGTGCCGCACTTGAAGGTGGCTTTGAGACAGAATACGAAAGACTCAGGGACGGGCTTTTCGCAACAGGAAAAAAATCTGCGCTGTCAGAATTGGAAGCTGAATATGAAAAATACATTGCAATAAGCAATGACAAAAATATATCACGTTACAATACTCTGTGTATCAGACAGGAGCTTGAGCAATATATGGATAATTTAAAGAGTACTGAATTTAATCTTGACGAACAGATCGCCGCGGCGAGAGTGTCCGTTTTAAAGAGCATATCCGAAAGCTATGCGTATTCCTCGTCCATGGATACCGCGGCTCAGAAGCTTTATCAGGGTGCGGCGATTACAATAAGCTCGGCGGAGGACAGTATGTGGGCTGACATATCCATGACGAAAACGGTGGGCGGAAAAACAGTGCTTGATTCCGCGTCGCTCACCTCGGTCTATAAAAATATCTATGCGATGGCGATGGCATATCAGTGCGAAAGAAGTAAATTCTATCACAACGCGCAGATGCTTGACCGGATAAAAACAACGCTTGAAAATGCGGACAAATATTACTATAACAAGGATACAAAGATGTACGGCAACTGGTGGGACTTCCTCATCGGCGTTCCGTCGCGCTACTGCAAGATATTAAGCATAGTGTGGGACGACCTCGGCGAGTCGGAAAAGGAGCGCTACGCGGCGGCCCTTCAGAAATTCTGCGATTATAATGCCTACAGCGGCGCTGATGTTAAGCCGAATGAGCATCAGGCGGGAGCAAACCTTGTCAACATAGCAAATTATGATTACATAATGGGAGTTCTTACAGCTGACGAGACAAAGATAGAAAACGCTGTTGAAAAATTCTATTCTGTTTTTGAATACAACCAGGAGGTGCTCGGTCTTAACCTTAACGGCTCATATTCCGACGGGTTCTATTCCGACGGAAGTTTTCTTCAGCACGGCGTACCGTATAACGGCAACTACGGCAGAGAATTTTTTGTCGGCATAATAGATATGGCGGAAAGCCTTAACAATACCCGCTGGGGTTTTGGGGAGGAGCGGTACGAGCGAATAAATGAATGGATAGACAACGGATTTATTCCGTTTATTTTCCGTGGCAGCGTTATGGATATGGTAAGCGGACGCGGCGCCTCAAGGAATAACACGGATAAGACGTACGGTTATCAGATTGCGCGCTCAATACTGCATTACGCTGTGCTTCTGCACGATGAGAACAAAAAGCGTGAATATATCGAAACGGTGAAATACTGGTTTGAAAATTCGGCTGCGGTCAACGGCATTGCATGGCAGACTAACTGTGACGATTTTTCAAAGAGTCTTATAAACAGCACCGAGTATGCGGCTGTTGACCATACGGCTATAGGAAAGGTATATGCGTACCCAAACATGGACAGAGCGGTATACAGACCAAACAACGACTGGTCGGCGGGGATAGCGATGTATTCAAGCCGCATCCCGTCCTACGAGGTGACAAATGGTGAAAACACAAAGGGCTGGTATACCGGCAGTGGTGCGGTATATCTCTATAACGATGATAATACACACTTTGCAAAGGATTACTGGCTCGCCGCGGATATGTATTATATTCCGGGAACAACCGTTGATTCAACCGTGCGCTACTACGACGGCAGCACAAGCGCGGACAGTACAAACGCACATTATCAGAACGGTGATGGCGAGGGAACATCGAATCGCGACTTTGTCGGTTCAATGTCCTTCGGCAGCGGCGGAGCGGCTGCTATGCAGTTGGACCAGAGCGAGCTTCCTTTCTTCAGCGGTATGACGCGCTCATCACTTTCGGCGAACAAGTCATACTTTATGATGCCCGACGGCATTCTCTGTATGGGAACCGCTATAAAAGGCGGAAATGGTCTGACATATACCTGCGTTGAAAACCGTGCCGTAAACGAAAATGATTTCAGAATGTACATTGACGGTGTTCTGCAGACAAATCTGACCGGCGGTACCGCGCCGAACGCGGAGACCGTGAGCATTGCAGGCACCTGCGGAGCTATAAGCTATTACTTCCCGAAGGGCGGCGCTCCGGTGCTTAACACGTCGCATAGAAGCGTATCCGCTCAGGAGGTAAACGCAAACAACCGCGGTACGGTATCGGGGACATTTTTCACGATGAAACTGAATCATACCACCGATGTGAACGAGGCTGATAAAACCTCCTACTGCTATATGCTCCTTCCCGGAAAAACAGCAGCGGATGCGGATTCGTTTGCAAAAAATCCTAATATGAATATACTTGAAATGTCGGAGGATATTCATGCGGTATCATATGTTGAGGGAAGTAAAACAGTAACGGCAGCTGTGTTTTTCAAGCCCGGAACTATTAAGACGCAATCAGGAAGGGATGTCTCCTGTGATTCACAGGCGCTTGTCATGATGGACAGTGACGGAAATATCGCTGTTACAGACATAACAAGAAAGTTTTCGGAGATCACCGTAACGATTGACGGCAGCGAGGTTAAATTCGATACCTCCGATGCGTTCGGAAGAACGGTTTATTCCGAATATTAACAGACGATTTATCTTATTTAAATAATGCCTGCTGAATAAATAAAAATTGGCTAAACTACTGACTTTTCGAGATGTTTATAGTATAATAAGTGCAAGGATAAATGCCGAAATCGGCAAAAAACCTTGCACTTTTGTTTGTACGGGAGCTGTAAAAATGTATAAATATAGAAGTAAACAAATCAGCTTGATATATGTCCGTATTACTACTGAACCTACGAAAAATCGGTGAGGCTCTTTTTGCAGAAATTTTAAAGTTGTTTCAAAATGTGCTGAGAATTTATAATGTCTCAAAAATAGTGTTTATTCAGTAGGCATTACTTAACTTATTCTTCGTTTCCGTGTTTTTCATCCTGCCAGCCTAAATAGGTTGCCTCTAATCTGTAGATAGGCTGTCCGAGATCAAGAAATCTCTGCTCGTATTCCGTTATAACATTTCCCTCAAAGCCTGAATTGTGCAAATCCAGGGTAATATTGCGAAGCTTGAAATTCTCCTGTGCAAATGAATTGAGTGAGAACTCAAAAAGCTTCATGTTATCTGTTTTAAACCATATATAGTCGCCGTTGTTGAGTACCCGTTTATAGCGGTCAAGAAAATTTTTGTGCGTCAGACGGCGCTTTGCCTGCTTATTTTTCTTCCACGGATCTGAGAAGTTGAGATATATTCTTTTTATCTCACCCTTTTCAAAAAAATCCTCAAGTCTTTCAGCGTCCATATCCATAAACCGCACATTGGAAAGCTCCTTTGCAACCGCCTTTTCCATCGCCATCACAATAACGTCCTCGACTTTCTCAATTGCGATAAAGTTTATATCAGGATGCAGCTCTGCCATTCCTGTTACAAAAGCACCCTTGCCGCAGCCGATTTCGATGTGTATCGGATTATCGTTTCCGAACACCTCATGCCATTTTCCCTTATACTGCTCCGGCTCCGTTATACGTATGTCTCCGCAGCGCTCAATACGCGCCGCGCAGTTTTTCTTTTTTCTCATTCTCATGAGGTCAGCTCTCCAATCCTGTCAAGTATTATATTTGCAGCGTCAAATTTGCTCATAATCGGAAGCTCCTCCGCGCCGTCTTTTGTAATCAGTGTGATTATATTCGTATCCGTCCCGAAGCCCGCGCCGCTCTGACGCAGAGAATTTGCACATATCATATCGGCATTCTTTTTGACAAGCTTCTTTTGCGAATTTTCAAAAACATTTTCCGTTTCCATTGAAAAGCCGCAAAGAAATTGCCCTTTGCGCTTGCTTTCGCCCAGAGACTGCAGAATATCCTTCGTTCTCTTTAATTCAATTACCGAATCGCCGTCCTGCTTCTTTATTTTTTCTTCTGCAACGGCTTGGGGTGTGTAATCGGCAACCGCAGCTGCTTTTATGATTATATCGCAATCCGCGGCGCGGGACATAACAGCGTTATACATATCCTCTGCCGACGACGCATTTACAACACTAACGAACATCGGCAGTTCAGCCTCTGTATGTCCCTTTACAAGCGTTACCTTTGCACCGCGATATGCCGCCGCTTTAGCGATGGCTATACCCATTTTTCCTGTTGACCGGTTTGTTATATATCTCACCGGGTCAATCTCCTCACAGGTCGCTCCCGCGGTGACGAGAATTGCTTTGCCGGTCAGGTCTTTTGCATGGTATACCTCTTTTAAGATGTATTCAAGAAGAACATTCTCATCCGGCATTCTGCCGTCGCCCATGTCACCGTTGGCAAGCATTCCGTTCTCAGGCTCAACTATTTCATAGCCGAATCGCCTAAGCTTTTCAATATTATCCTGTACAATCGGGTTATGGAACATATTATGATTCATTGCCGGTGCAATAATCTTTTTGCATGGGCATGCCATAACTGTTGTTGTGAGCATATCGTCCGCAATTCCGTTTGCGATTTTTCCGATTACGTTCGCCGAGGCGGGTGCAATCATGACAACATCTGCCTGCTTTGCGATTGCAACGTGTTCAACACTGTACTGAAAGCTTCTGTCAAAGGTGTCGATGAGGCACTTATTCTGTGTCAGAGTTTCAAAGGTGTATGGATTTATAAAATTAGTTGCATTCTGCGTCATAAGCACATGGACAGTGCCGTGCAGTTTTTTTATCATTCTTGCAAGATTTGCAATTTTATATGCTGCGATTGAGCCTGTAACACCGAGAACTATTGTTTTTCCTGTCAACATTATTCTTTCCACCATCTTCCTGAAATACCGCAGGGCAGTACAAGCCCCGATTCAATCGGTATACCGATTTCGTCGGCATCCATTTTTCCGCCGAACTTTTTTACTGCGGTAACCTGCATAACATTTTTCAGCACCGTTGCCGATAATCCCGTTGTATATGAATTAATAAGCAGGAAAAGCGGATTGTCCGACATAATTTCCATGCAATCCGAGACGAGGGGAAAGAGAGCATCCTCAATCTTCCACATCTCGCCGCCCGGTCCTCTGCCGTAGGACGGCGGGTCCATTATGATACCGTCGTATTTATTTCCGCGCCTGATTTCACGCTTTACAAACTTAACACAGTCATCGACTATATATCGCACACGCCTGTCCGCAAGCCCCGATGCTTCAACATTCTGTTTTGCCCATGTAACAATGCCCTTTGACGCATCAACATGGCAAACCTCCGCTCCGGCGGCAAGTGCGCTTACCGTGGCTCCTCCGGTGTAGGCGAAAAGGTTCAGCACCTTTACGGGGCGGTCGGCAGTCTTAATCAAATCCGATATCCAGTCCCAGTTCACCGCCTGCTCCGGGAAAAGCCCGGTGTGCTTAAAGCCTGTCGGGCGGACATTAAACGTAAGATTGCGGTAGCGTATCTGCCACTGCTCCGGTATGCTATTATTAAATATCTGCCAGCTTCCGCCGCCCTTGTTTGAGCGGTGATACCATGCGTCAACTCTGTTCCATTTCTGAATATCCGCCTTATCGTCCCATACGGCGATAGGGTCGGGACGGCGCAGCAGATACTTTCCCCAGTATTCCAGCTTCTCCCCTCCGGATGCGTCAACTATTCGGTAGTCCTTCCATTTATCCGATAAATACATATATAATTCTCCTCATATTTTCCTATCATACAGTATACCACAAAATTATTTTTTTCGCAAGGTATTAATTAAAAACACTTGAAAAATCTCGAAATCCTTTTACTCCTCATTTTGAAAGCTTATATCCAATTCCCCACACGGTATCTATGAACTTTTCCCCGCTGACGGAAAGCTTTTCCCGTATTCTCTGTATATGTACTGCGACCGTGTTCACATCGCCAAGCGCGTCCATACCCCAGATGCGGTCAAAAAGCTGCTCCTTTGAGAATGCCCTGTTCGGGTTTGATGCAAGGTAATGGAGCAAATCAAATTCCTTCGCGGTCATTGTAATGCTCTGTCCGTTTAAGGAAATTGTCCGTGCCTGCGGATCAATGGAGAGTGAGCGGATTGTAATAAGCTTTGATGATGAAGAGGTCAATGCCTCAAAGCGGGAAAGATGCGCCTTAACTCTTGCTACAAGCTCGTTCGGACTGAATGGCTTAGTCATATAATCGTCTGCGCCCAAGCCCAGTCCGCGTATTTTATCTATATCATCACCGCGTGCAGAGAGGAAAATAACAGGGGTCTGTTTTTTCATACGGATACGGCGGACAATTTCAAATCCGTCCATTCCGGGAAGCATAATGTCAACAATAAATAAATCGTAATCACCGTTTAATGCGGTATCAAGTCCGGTTGTACCCCAGGTTTCAATGTCGCAGCCGAAACCGTTTGTTTCAAGGTAGTCTCGCTCAAGCTCCGCAATCTCTCTGTCATCCTCAATTATAAGTATTTTTTTCATTTTGTTGTATCCTCCGCAAGCGGCAGACTTAGCGTTGCCGTTGTTCCCTTGTTAATCCCATCACTTCTCAGCCACAGCCGTCCGTGATGCTTTTCTGTAATCTGCTTTGCAATTCCAAGTCCTAAACCGTTGCCTTTTATCTGTGAAGAGCGTGAGCAGTCGGTGCGGTAAAAGCTGTCGAATACCCTTGAAAGCTCCTTCGGCTCAATTCCCATGCCATTATCCTTAACGGTTACATACGCGCTGCCATCATCTGCGAAGCACCGCACCTCTATACAGCAGTTGGCAGGATCTCTGTATTTGATTGAATTGTCAATCAGATTGGTAAGAACACGCCGCATTTTCTCACCGTCAATATTAACCATAAGCGCCGATGCTCCAAGATCAATATCTGCCGCTATCCCGTTACGTTCCATATCAAGACGATAGCCGTCCATCACGTCAAGAACAAGATCACGCAGATCGCCGCGGCTCATGCTGAACTTCAGCCCCGAAACCTCAAGCTTTGCGAAAGTAGACAGGTTTGAAACAAGCTCGTCAATAGTATCCGCTTTCGACTTTATTGTATTTAGGTAGTGTTTAAGCTTTTCGGGAGTGTCGGCTATGCCGTCGTTTATTCCGTCTATATATCCTTTTATTGATGTGACGGGGGTTTTTAAGTCGTGAGAGATATTTGCTATAAGCATATTTCTCTCATGCCTGAGCTGTTCCTCACGCTCGCGGGCAAGCAGCAGCTCCCGCCTCATTGAATCAAAGCCCTCGCATAAATCGTCCAGCTCGTCATAATCGCTGCCCATAACCTCAAAGCTCAGAGAGCCTTCGCGAATTTTGTCCACATTGTCACGCAGCTCACGGATCGGCTTTTCAAGGCTCTGCGCAAGGCGGCGGGTGAGAACCGTGCTTGTAACGGCGCATACTGCAATGCAAATCAGTGCATAGATTAATATATATGTGACCGCAGCGGGATGGTTTGTGAAAAAAGCTCCCACAGCCCGGGTAAGCGTCACCGGATTAATCAGGGAGGCGCGTGTGATCTGCATTTCCTCGACCGGGAATTTCATCACGAATATGATGAGGAACAGCACGGAAACAACGCCTATTATCGCAATAGGCGCTGTAAGAAGTATGAAATTGTAGGTTTCAAATTTCTTCCGTATCCTCATACCGTTCTCCTAAATATTCTTTCTGTCAAATATTATATACGATATTGAGTATAAAATCAAGATGCTGCCGAGCAAAATTCCGGATTTATTAAGAAGAATATGGAAGGGGAGCGTGCTGCCCAGCAGCATAACATGAAGCTTTGCGCTTGCGGTAAACAGAAAGCTCTCCGAACCCGCCGCATACAGACCCATATATTTCATAAGGGCGTAGACTGCAAGCGACAGCAGTGTTGCCGATGTCGGCCCTTTAAGGCAGACGTTTATCAATATTCCCAAAAAAGCGATTCCGATAAGCGGAATTATGTCTATTAAATATGCAGCAAGCGCAGAGCATGCGCCGGAGACTGTGCCGCCGGAAACGAGATGTATCAGCGTATTTGTGATATACATGACCATGAGAGCACCCGCTCCCCAGATAACAACCGCTGCCGCCTTTGCGCTCATCAGCTTAAAACGGCTTACAGGCTGTATAAGGCTTGCCTTCAGGGTGTCCTCACTGTACTCGTGCGTGAATAAATCACTTACGGCAATGAACATTATAACCGGTACCAGAATTTCAACCGCAAACGGGAGCATCTCAAGCGGCATATTGGCTCTAACCGATATGCTTCCGCCGGAAAGCCGTGTCAGAAGCGCTGCGCCGCCGCGCCGGATGATGCTCACGAGTATACCGAGGATGAGAAGCAGTATATATTTTCTCCGATGTGAAAGCTTTATAAGCTCCTTATGCAATGCGAATGTAAATTGCTTCATATTCCGCCTCTCCTTTCGTGTACCTTCTCCAGAAAATAGTCCTCCATTGACGGATACAGCTCCGTTATATGCTCCGTACTGTCCTTTGCTATTATTTCACCGTCATATATTACTGCCGCCGTGGTGCATAGCTTTTCAATTTCAGAGGCAATATGACTTGAAATAACAAAGGTTGTGCCGAGATCTCTGTTCATCTGCTTTATGTATTCGCGGATTTCGACAACCCCCTCAATATCAAGACCGTTTACCGGCTCGTCAAGAATCACAAGCTCCGGTTTTCCCATAAGCGCCGCGGCAAGCCCCAGTCTCTGCTTCATGCCCAGAGAAAAGCGCCCTGCCTTATCGTTCTTGTACTGCTCAAGGTGGACAACCCTTAATATGCGGTCAATATCCTTAATGTCCTCACGGCTGTGCGCCATAAGCTGAAGATTCTTATATGCCGTCATATCCTTATATATTGCCGGTGATTCAATAAGTGCACCGGTGTGCTCCATGATGCTTTCAAAATTTTCATGAAGCTCCGTGCCGTCTACGGTTATTTCACCGCTGTCGGGTATAACAAGCCCCAGCATAGCTTTCATAATAGTTGTCTTTCCCGAACCGTTAGGACCCAAAAGCCCGAGTATTTCCCCGTCCGGGATTTCAAGCGAGATGTTGCGTATCCCGCGTTTGTTCTTATATAGCTTTGTGAGATGATTAAGCTTTATCATGCTTTTCTCCTTAATATCGAAATTTACTGCTCTGTTACAGCTTCCTCTGTCTCCGTATAGTCATCATATGACATTTCGGTAATTTTAAAGCCCTGTTCCTGCGGAGTTGCAATCGATGTAGTTCCCACATCGGAAATATTGCAGCTTATATTAAACATCATCGTGTGACCGTTTCCTGTAAATACAACCGAAATTGTGCCGTCACGGAAGGTGCCGTCCTCATTTACAGTGTAATCCATCATCATGCTGTCAAGAATAGGGTCGTTGCCCATAATAGCTGTGTAATATGTGCCGTCAGAGGGATCCTGCGAACGGTCGACATCCTCGGTAACGGTATTCCCGTTTTCATCGGTGTAAACAACTGTACGCTGAGCATAACTGTTTTCCATTGAGAATAACATACTCAGACCGGCGTTTACAAGCTCCGGAATCTGCACACTGTCAAGCGTTAAGCTGTATGAGGTCGAATCATCGCTGTCATCGGTGCAGACAAAATTATTTCGTAAATCACCCACAATCGTGTCTGAAGCAAGCTCCATAAATCGGATTATCTTGTCTGCCGTTTCACGATCCTCCGGCTCAATATCCCAAAGATTGGGCTTTGTATGGGGATATGCACAGCTGTAGTATTCATTGTCGCCGGCTGACGGATTGGTCGATTGGGCGAGCGAATACTCCTTATCGCCGCAGTAATAAACATCGGCGCGGTACGGGTTTTCTCCGGCTAAGGCAAAGCTTGATGAGGTATGCGTTATATTGCTGTCAAGTGCCAGCTCATGCAGTCCGTTCATCTTCATTATTTCACTGCCGTCAAGCTCCATTGACATAGAAGCGCTTACGGTGCAGTTTGTATAATCCATTGTGCCGAGTATTGATTTCTTGAGCGCGTCGTAGCCGTTGGGTGTCTGGTAGCTTGCGACTGCTGCTGTTGTGAGCATACATACTCCGACAGCTCCGCTTATCAGAGCCATTGTCTTTTTATTTTTCATATTTATGATCATTAACTCCTTTCACAAAAGCCGTTTGGGGAAAGAGAAGCAAGCAGATTGTGCGTCCGCGCGAACGAGACTATACGCGTGTATGCGAGTGAGCGCGGACGTGCGAGATGTGCCGCTTATCTTTTTCCAAACTTATCTTCCTTTCTGTTTTTACTGTATAACCGGTTACAATATAATAATAAATCTTCACAATAAAGATTATATAATAAAAGAATAAACTTTTCATAAACAAATTTAAAGTTTTTATAAATTAATTTCAAAAAATGAGTAATACTAAGAAAAACAATGAAAGGTAAAGGCAAATATGGATTATTTAAAGGTATTTCTTTCAAGTCTTTTGTCTCTTCTGATGCTGTTTGTGAGTGCAAAGGTCATAGGCAACAAGCAGATGTCTCAGCTTAATATGTTCGACTATATAAACGGCATAACGATAGGATCAATTGCGGCGGATATGGCAATAAATCTTGATAATAATATTCTGTTTCCGGTGATTGCGATTACTGTGTATACGAGTGTGATAGTGCTGATAGGATATATAGGTTCAAAGAGCGTTGCCGCGCGCCGCATCCTTACCGGAAAAACGATAACGCTTATGGATAAAGGAAAGCTGTATTATGATAATTTCAGAACGGCAAAAGTAGATCTCAATGAATTTCTGACGCAATGCCGCCTGAACGGTTTTTTTAATATGAATGATATTGAAACGGCACTGCTTGAGCAGAACGGTATGATTTCATTTATGCCCCGCTCTGTTTCGCGTCCCGTAAATCCAAAGGATATGAATATTACACCCGGACCGGAGCGACCGTTTTACTGTATAATATCGGACGGAAATATATTAAATGAAAATCTTTCCGAATCAGGTATCACACTGGAAAAACTGCATTCGGAGCTGAGGTGCCGTAAGCTGGGGGTCACAGATATATACGCGGCGTTTACGGACGGAAATAAATTCTGTGTCTTCCAGAAGATAAAGGAAGCACCCAAAAATGATATTACACAGTAATTATGAGAATAATAATTTCGTAAGGAGGCGATTTACTTTGGCAGAAAAAGCTAAAATTGATGTTAAGCAGATGATTGACGGGTATGTCATCAGAGCGCAGAAGGCGCTTAAAGAGTTCCTGAAAATGGATCAGGAGCAGGTGGACAGGATTGTAAAGGCAATGACGCTTGCCGGGCTTGAAAAGCACATGGAGCTTGCAAAAATGGCGGTTGAGGAAACCGGCAGGGGAGTATACGAGGATAAGATCACGAAAAATATGTTCGCGACCGAGTATATTTATCATTCAATCAAAAATGAAAAGACTGTCGGTGTGATTGCAGAAAACGAGCTGGAGGACTATGAGATTATTGCAGAGCCTGTCGGGGTGATATGCGGCGTGACTCCGGTTACGAATCCGACCTCGACAACGCTTTTCAAATCACTTATTTCCATAAAGTCGCGTAATCCGATAATTTTCGGATTTCATCCTGCGTCACAGAGATGCTCTGCGGAGGCGGCAAGGATTGTATATGAGGCGGCGGTTAAGGCGGGTGCGCCGGAGCACTGCATACAATGGATAGAGCATCCGTCGGTTGAGGCTACAAATACGCTTATGAATCATCCGGGCGTTGCGACCGTGCTTGCTACGGGCGGCAGCTCTATGGTAAAGGCTGCATATTCAACAGGAAAACCGGCGCTGGGCGTGGGACCGGGTAATGTGCCGTGCTATATCCACAAGTCCTGCGATATTGCCCAGGCGGTGAATGATCTGATTATTTCAAAGTCATTTGACAACGGGATGATATGCGCGTCGGAGCAGGCGGCAATTGTTGATAAGGAATGCGCCGACGGCTTTCGTGTGCTTATGGAAAAGGGAGGCTGCTATTTCCCGGATGAGTCGGAAATCAAGCTGCTGTCAGATTTTTGTGTGGATGCTGAAAAGGACGCAATAAATGCCGACATCGTAGGAAAACCGGCGGCATGGATTGCGGAAAAAGCGGGACTTAAAAATGTGCCGAAGGATACTAAAATACTGGTGTGCAGCATTAAAGGAGTAGGCAGGGAATATCCGCTTTCACGCGAAAAGCTCAGTCCGGTTCTCGGTTATATCGTTGCAAACAGCGAGGATGAGGGAATTGATTTGGCAGAGAAAATGCTTGAGTATAACGGCATGGGACACACAGCGGTTATCCATGCGGAGGATAAGGACGTTATAGACCGCTATGCCGCGCGGATGAAGGCGAGCAGGCTTATTATAAACTCTCCGTCATCCCACGGCGCAATCGGTGATTTATACAATACCAATATGCCGTCCCTTACCCTAGGCTGCGGCAGCTACGGCGGTAACTCGGTAAGCGGCAATGTATCAACAGTGAACCTGATAAATGAAAAGAGAGTTGCAAGGAGAAGAATCAATATGCAGTGGTTTAAGGTTCCGGACAGAATTTACTTTGAATACGATTCAATTCAGTATCTGGAGAAGATGCCCGATATATCCCGCGCATTTATTGTAACCGACCCGGGAATGGTGCAGCTGGGATATGTGGACAAAATATTGTATTATCTGAGAAAGCGTCCGGGAAATATACGTTTTGAAATATTCTCGGAGGTAGAGCCGGATCCTTCTGTAGAAACAGTGAACAAGGGTGCGGAGCAGATGCGTAAATTTGAGCCGGATGTTATAATCGCTCTGGGCGGCGGCTCGGCAATGGACGCGGCTAAGGGTATGTGGCTTTTCTATGAGCATCCTGAGGTGGATTTCAAGGGACTGCATATGCGTTTTCTCGATATAAGAAAGCGTGCCTTTAAGTTCCCGAAAATGGGTGTAAAGGCAAGAATGGTTGCAATCCCTACAACCTCCGGCACAGGCTCGGAGGTAACGTCGTTTGCCGTTATATCCGATAAAAAGAACAATATGAAATATCCGCTTGCCGACTATGAGCTTACCCCGGATGTGGCAATAATTGACCCACAGTTTGTTTTGTCTCTTCCGAAGGCTCCGACAGCCGATACAGGTCTTGACGTGCTTACCCATGCGATTGAAGCGTATGTTTCGGTTATGGCGTCCGACTACACCGATGCACTTGCGATAAAGGCGTGTCAGCTTGTCTTTAAGTATCTGCCCAGAGCCTACCGCAGCGGAGCGGAGGACAGGGAAGCGAGGGAGAGGATGCATAACGCAAGCTGTATTGCCGGAATGGCATTTACAAATGCGTTCTTAGGCGCAAACCATTCAATAGCGCACAAGATAGGCGGAGAGTACCACATCCCGCACGGCAGAGCCAATGCCGTACTGCTGCCACATATGATACGCTATAACAGCACTATGCCGACAAAGCTTGTATCATGGCCTAAATACCGCTGCTTTATAGCGGATAAAAAGTATGCCGATATTGCAGAATTCTGCGGCTTCAAGGGTGAAAGCACCGAGGAAAGCATTGATAATCTCATAAGAGCCGTAAGAAAGCTTATGCAGGAGTGCAATATGCCCATGACCTATGCAGAATGCGGTATAAACGAGAATGAATATATGTCAAAGCTGAGCGATCTTGCAAACAAGGCATTCGAGGATCAATGCACGACCGCCAATCCGAGACTGCCTCTTGTAAGCGAGATAGAGGAGCTTATGAAGAAGGCGTATTACGGAAAATTTTAAACTTAATATTGCCATATCCTATAAAATAGGTTATAATACAGTTATAGAAAAAAAGTGACAGGACGGATATGGATGGATATTAAAATAGTATATGCGGACACTGCGCAGCCGTTTATCAATTATGAAAAATACCTGCCGCTGCTTCCTGAGCAGCGGCGGGAACGAATAGTGCGTCTGCGGCGGGACGGAGTTAAAATAATATCGCTGCTGACAGGTCTGCTTATAAGAAAAGAGATTTCGGAGCAGCTTGGGATTTTGCCTGAGGAACAGGTGTTCGGTTACGGCACGCACGGAAAGCCGTATCTTGTGAATGATGAGAATTATTATTTTTCAGTTTCACATTCGGGAAGCTGCATTGCTTTTGCAGGCGGCGATGCTCCGGTCGGTATAGACGTGGAGCGTATCCGTGAGGGAAAGCTGCACATAGCGAAAAGATTTTTTACGGAAAACGAATACAGCTTTATTAAAAGCAGCGGGGAACCGGATATTGATTTTTATAAAATATGGACGGCAAAGGAGGCATATGTGAAAATGCGGGGGACAGGGCTGTCGGAATCACTGAGTTCATTTGACGTTCTGAACGGCAGCTTGAGCTGCGGCTTCTGCACAAGACTTTTGCCCGGATATGCGCTTACGGTTTGCACGGAACAGAATGCAACGAATAATATTATAACGGATGTCTTGACTGCGGACTGCTTGTTAGAGCAGAGAGTTTAATATAAAAAAGGAAATGTACTTTTATCGAAAGTTTTTCAAAAAATACATTTCCTTTTTATTTTTTTACATTGAAACAGCTTTAAAAATATTTTATAATCAAATTACAAAATAAACAAGGAAAGGAATGAGAAACGTGTCTGATTATATTCTTGAGCTTAAGGGAATAACAAAGATATTCCCCGGTGTTAAGGCTCTTGATAATGTTCATTTTCAACTGAAGCAGGGTGAAATTCATGCGTTGATGGGTGAAAACGGAGCAGGAAAATCAACATTTATCAAGGTAATCACCGGAGTGCATCGCCCGGAGGCGGGAGAAATATTCCTAAACGGCGAGAAGGTTGAATTCAAGACTCCGAAGGATGCGCAAAATCATAGTATTGCAGCTATTTATCAGCATGGTACAACGTATCAGTTCCTAAGTGTTACGGAAAATATTTTTATCGGTCATGAGAAAATGACAAAGTTTAACACTATTGACTGGAAGCAAATGCATAAGGATGCGGCAGAGCTGTTAAAGCGGCTCGGCAGCGACATTGATCCGCACACAAACATGGGCAATCTCACGGTTGCAGAGCAGCAGATTGTTGAAATTGCAAAGGCTATATCAACAAACGCTAAAATCATTATAATGGATGAGCCTACGGCGGCTCTGTCAAAGAGAGAGTGTGAAGAATTGTACAGAATTACGGAACAGCTCAGAGATGAGGGATGTTCGATTATCTTCATTTCACACCGCTTTGAGGATATGTACAGACTTGCAAGCAGAGTTACGGTGTTTAGAGATTCACAGTATATAGGAACTTGGGATGTGGACGGAATTTCAAATGATGTTCTTATTTCAAAGATGGTCGGACGTGAGATTTCACAGATTTATCCCAAGCAGCAGGTTAAGCGCGGCAAGGAGATATTTAAGGTAGAGGGACTTTCAAAAACAGGATATTATAAGGATGTAAGCTTCTCGGTGCATGAGGGAGAAATACTTGCGATGACCGGACTTGTAGGTGCGGGGCGCACAGAGGTCTGTCAGGGTATAATGGGAATTGAAAGACCGGACAGCGGAAAGGTTATTCTTAACGGTGCTGCACTTCAAATCCATCATCCGTCAGATGCAATGAAGGCGGGAATAGGCTATCTGCCCGAGGACAGACAGAAGCAGGGACTTATACTTGACTGGGGTCTGGGACAGAATGTAACGCTTTCAACTCTTGAAAAATTTACACACGGCTCAATTATAAACAGGCGTGAGGAAAGACAACGGTCAAAGGTGCTGCTTGAGAAGGTAAAGACAAAGGCTTTGTCGGTATATGATAAGGCATCAAGTCTTTCGGGAGGAAATCAGCAGAAGGTTATTGTTGCTAAGGTATTAAGCTCCGATATCAAGGTAGTAATCCTTGACGAGCCGACAAAGGGTGTTGATGTCGGTGCTAAGGCTCAGATTTATGAAATAATGTCCGAGCTTGCGGCACAGGGCTACGGAGTGATTATGATTTCATCGGAGATGCCTGAGGTTATCGGTATGGCAGATACGATTCTTGTCATGAAGGAAGGCAGGGTTTCAAGAATTTTTGAGGGCGATGAGGTCAAGGGTATCACTCAGGAAAAAATTCTTGAGGCAGCAATGGATATGTAAGGAGGTGCAGTCGGGTTATGAATAAAGTTAAAAAAATGTTTTCAGCGAATATTCGCGAATTAAGTCTTGTCATAGTTATGATTGCAATCGCTGTATTTGTTCAGTACAGAAGCGGCGGTAACTTCTTAACTGTGGAAAATATTTCTGATATGCTTGCCGAAACGGCAGTTCTGGCAATATGCGCAGTCGGCATGATGTTTGTTATTGTAACAGGCGGTATTGACCTTTCAATAGGCGCAATAATGGCTCTGGGTGCTATGGCGGGCTGTACGGTGCTTAAAAATAATCAGTCGATGCCGATAATAGCGGTAATAGGCATTGCAATGGCTGTGGGCTTTGTATGCGGTATCTTTAACGGTGTTCTTGTTTCAAAGCTAAAGATACTCCCGATTATCGCAACTCTCGGCACAATGAATATTTACCGTGGTATAACATATCTTGTTGCCAACGGCAGCTGGATTAAGCAGCAGGAGATGGGAGCTAAGTTCCTTTCACTTGCTACAGGTAAGGTTCTGGGAATAAACAATCTTATCATAATCGCAGTAATTGTTTACATAATAGCAGGCTTCTTCATGACAAAAACCAGAACAGGACGTAAGATTTATGCTGTCGGCAACAGTGAGGAAAGCGCAAGAGTTTCAGGTATCAAGACGGACAATACGCTTATCATGGTATATACGCTGCTTGGCGTTATTGCCGGTCTTGCAGGTACACTTTATGTATGTAAGTACGGTGTTGCGCAGGGCGAAACATGTACCGGATACGAAATGAATGTTATCGCGGCATGCGTTTTGGGCGGTGTATCAATAAACGGCGGTACCGGACGTGTTCCCGGAGTTCTCCTCGGTGCAATTCTTCTCGGTATTCTTAATAATGCAATGCCGCTCATACACGTTTCATCCTTCTGGCAGGAGGCTATAAGAGGTCTTATCATTCTCCTCTCAATCATAGCTAACTCACTTATCCAGAGAAATGTTGAAATGAAGGCTTTAAGAAGGAGGAATATCTGATGGCAGTTAAGGAAATAGTCAGACAGGCCGTAAGCGCCGACGGTACAAGAACAATCGCCGCGCAAAGAGACTTCTCATGGAAACGGTTTATTCTCCAATGGGAGTGGATGCTGGTGCTGATGCTTGTTATCGTTAATATTTTCAACATATCGGCATCGCCGAACTATGCAAATGCAAAAAATATTCTGAACGCGTCAAGGGATTTTCTTGACAAAGCAATCGTCGTGTTCCCAATGGCATTTGTACTTATGCTGGGCGAGATTGACATTTCGGTTGCTTCAATCATGGCACTGTCAGCCACTGTTATGGGCATTGTCTATCAGGCAGGCTGTTCAATGGCTGTTGCGATTGCGGCGGCACTTTTGACAGGCGTTATCTGCGGATTTATAAACGGTATACTTCTTGTGAAGTTCCCGGAGCTTTCATCCATGATAGTAACACTTGCAACACAGATTATATTCCGCGGTATTGCGTCAATAATTCTGGAGACAAAGTCAGTCGGCGGCTTTCCCGCATGGTTTACACAGGTTGCTGCGGGCAAGTTCGGAGGCATGATACCGTATGTGCTGGTATTTGCAGTATTGGAAGCGTTATTTTTCGCATATCTTCTGCACTGTACAAAGTTCGGACGCCGCTGCTATGCGATGGGTAACTCGGTTACGGTTGCAAAGTATTCAGGCGTTAAGACTGACAGAATTAAGGTTATCGTTTATACAATGACAGGGCTTTTCTCAGCATTAGCCGCTGTATATCTCGCGTCAAAAATGTCAAGCGTAAGACCGGATGTTGCAAAGGGCTATGAGCTGGATATAATCGCAATGGCAGTTCTGGGCGGAGTTTCAACATCAGGCGGTAAGGGACGGATACTTGGAGCTTCTCTTGCCATCCTCGTAATCGGTTATCTCCGTTACGGACTCGGACTTATAAACGCGTCCTCACAGATAATCATGATCGTAGTCGGCGCACTTCTCATCATCGCTGTTGCAATCCCGAGCTTCCGCACCAGCATAGGCAATGCCAACTGGTTCAAGAAGCTTAAGGCGATGGGACAGAAAAAATAAATGTGTATAAGGAGAGTCTTGTACATACAAAGCTCTCCTGAAAATAATATAAATAAAGAAAGGAAGAAATCAAAATGAAATTCAAAAAATTAACAGCATTAGGTATTGCTGCGGTATCAGCAGCGTCATTACTCGCAGGCTGCGGCGGAGCAGCAACGGAAAATGCGTCGAATGAAGGCGCATCATCAGGCGGCGGTGTATATGCGTTCGTTGCAAAAGATGTTCAGAACCCGTATATGCAGAAGGTATACGAGGGCTTTGAAACGGCATGCAAGGACATTGGAGTAGAGCCGCTTTATAAGGGCCCTGAGGCTGCGACACCGGAAAAGCAGATTGAGATTATCAACCAGCTTGTTGCTCAGGGTGTAGCAGGTATAGCTATTACAGCTAACGACCAGGACGCTCTCCAGCCGGCTCTTACAGAGGCTATGGATGCGGGCATTCCGGTTATTTCCCTTGATTCATCGGTAAACCCTGCGTCAAGAAAAACTCACATTCAGCAGGCTGATCCGGAGAAAATCGGACGCGGGCTTGTTCAGGCAGCATATGAGATGGTAGACGGAAACGGCGGTATTGCAATTCTTTCGGCTACAGCTCAGGCTACAAACCAGAATCTTTGGATTGAGTGGATGCAGAAGGAAGTTGAGGAGAATGCCGATAAGTATGCAAATACCCCGATAGTAAAGATTGCTTACGGTGATGATGATCCGACAAAGTCAACATCAGAAACACAGGCTCTTCTTCAGGATTCGTCAATAAAGGTTATAATAGCTCCGACAACCGTAGGTATGCTTGCGGCAGGAAAGGTGCTTCAGGATAAGAAATCAGAGGTAAAGCTTACCGGTCTTGGTCTCCCGTCAGAAATGGCGCCGTTCATTGAGGACGGTACATGCCCGTGGATGTATCTGTGGAATCCGGTTGACATAGGAAATCTTGCAGGTTATACGCTTGATTCTCTTGTAAAGGGTGAAATCTCCGGTGCAGTAGGTGAGACCTTCACAGCAGGAGAGCTTGGTGACAAGGAGGTTACAGAGGCTGCAGACGGCGGTACAGAGGTTATGCTCGGTGATCCGTTTAAATTCGACTCAGAGAACATCGGCGAGTGGAAGGAAATATATTAATTGTAAACAATAATAATGGCATTGATTGTTAATTACACACAAAAAAGGCTTTCCGCATTAATGCGGAGAGTCTTTTTTGTATGTAAAGGTCTTGACAACGATTTGTTGATAATGTATAATTAATACAGTAGTTAACAGAAAAATGTGTGTAAAGTGATTGGAGGGGAGCAATGACGCAGCATTCGCCGCTTTTCAAGCGTGTTGTGAAGCCGTATTTTATATTGATTACAATTATTATTTCAATAACGATTGTCATTGTGTATTTTGCATCTGTTTCCAATATCAGGAATGAGACTGTAAAATCACTGCAGCAGCTTGCGCAAAGAACGGCGCAGCTCACGGACACGTATATTGAAGAGATGGGCGCGCTTGCCGACCAGGTCAATCATCAGCAGAAAATAACCGGTTTGTTTTATAATGTTCAGAACGGCAATGATAAACAGACCAACCGTTTTGATATTGATGTTCTTAACAGTATAGATATATCTTCAACACTCAAGAGCCTGCTTGCGGGCAGAACGGGTCAATATAATATTTCAATATATAACAACTACGGTGATTTTATTTCAAGCCATAATTATATGCTGAAGCATAATACCTTTGAAAGCTTTAATGAAAGAGGGGGATATGATGAAGCAATAAAGGAGCTTAGCGCAAACGACGGGGTCAGGGTTCTGCCGCCGGCAGAAAATCCGTGGACAAACAGCAATGTTATATACATTACTTTGCAAAAGGAACTAAAGAATGAGTATTCTGATGATGTATGCGGTATAATTGAGGTGCGAACGTCTTTAAAGCAGCTTGATGAACTGCTTTCGGGCGGCGATCAGGTGCTGATACGTAATTTGGAAAACGGTGATATTATCTATCCCTACGGTTGCACGGAAGAGGAAAATGTTTCATACATAACCGCGCCGCTCAGAGGCACGGGATGGGAGGCGGCGATACCGTATAACGACGGTATACCTGAGGGCTTTCGTGCACAGCTTATATTGCTGTTTATTGTACTTTATATCATCCTTATGGGTTTGTTTCTTGTAGTGGCGTTGATTATAGGCAAATATATTTCCGATCCTATTATGCAGCTTGCAAAGAGGGTAAGGGAGATTGACACGCCCGAGGGCAAGCTTCTGCCGACAGAGGGTGCAATTGATGAAATAAAGGAGCTTGAGGGGAGCTTTAATACAATGCTGAAGCATATGAATCAGTCTTTGCAGCGCGAAAAGGAAGCATATTCGCTTGCACTGCAGGCTCAGATGAATCCGCATTTTCTATATAACAGTCTTTCGGTGATAGGCGCGGCCGGAATGGAGTCGGGGGCAGATACGGTTTATGATATGTGTATAGAGCTTTCCGAAATGCTTCGGTATGTTGCGGCATATGAAAAAGTTACCGTTCCGCTAAGGGAGGAAATTGCTCATACAAAAAATTATCTTTCGCTTATGAAATCACGCTATGAGGATTTGTTTGTTTACAGTGTTGAGATTGACGAGGAGCTTCTTAATATTCCTGTGCCGAAGCTTTTTATTCAGCCTCTTGCTGAAAACTGCTTTATGCACGGCTTCAAGGAGAAGGAGCCGCCGTGGAAAGTAGAAATTTCAATGCGGGGCAGCCGTGACGGCTGGGAGCTTGTAATACGAGATAACGGCTCGGGGATAGCGGAGGAGCGTATAAACGAGATAATGAGGAAAACAGACGCTGCGCTTGCGGATATGACGGTTGGAAATATAGGCGGACTGGGTATTGTAAACACTATAGTAAGGCTCAAAATGACGCATAGCAGGGATATAAAATATTACATAGAAAATGATAACGGAATGCTTATAAGAATATCTTCAGGCGTAAATGCCTGCAGTAATAACAGAAGGGAAGGATGCGAATGTTTAAGGTAATGATTGCGGAGGATGAACCTCCTATTGCAAGAACTGTTAAGACGGCTTTGGAGGCGGCTGATGCGGATTTTAAGGTGGAGAAGTGCTGTATAAACGGCAGAATGGCGGTTGAGGCGCTTTTAAAAGAAGATTTCGATATAGTAATTACCGATATAAAAATGCCGGTGATGAACGGGATTGAGCTGGCGGGCTGGATCAGTGAAAACAAACCGGATACAATAACCGTAATATTAAGCGGATATTCGGACTTTGAGTACGCGAGAAAAGCGCTTGAATATAAGGTGTTTGATTATCTCTTGAAGCCTGTTTCAAAGGAAAAGATATATGAGCTGACAGCCAGAATTAAAGCAGAGCAAGGGAGAAAAAAAACGGAAGATGCGAAAAACGACGGCGAGGAGAACACGGCAATAGTTCTTGCCTGCGCCGGCTCGTATCTGCTATACGGCTCTGAGGTTATGATGCCGGGTGAGAATTTCTGGACAGATGATAAGATAGAGGATTTTATGTCGAGAAACTTAGGTCCTAATGATGGATATATTTCTTTCAACAACAATCTTCCGTCAGAGAGATTTCTTGTGATTGAGAGTGAAACAGCGGCACAGCAGGAGGAAATAATCACAAGATTTTATGACAGCATGAAAATATGCGATCTGCCTATTACAATTGTATATAAAAAGGGAGTTCGGATGAAAAATACGGGAAGGAGCCTTCCGGCGCTCAGAGAGCAGCTTATAAAAAGGCTGATTCCCGGGAAATCACAGCTGATATGTTGTAATGATATATCGGATTCGTTTGAGAATCTTGAGCGGCCGTATGGCAAGGGCGATATTGATGCAATAATTATATCAATAAAAAACGGCGATAATGCAGAGGTAAGAATGCGTCTGAAAAAAATGTTTGACGCTATGAGGAATGCCGATTGCACTCAGGAAGAATATAACGGGTTGCTTAATATAATTCTTGATACATATGTGCTTAATTATCCTGAAAATCAGCAGCGCAAGAACACAAGTGTCAAGCATGAGTTCATCAACGCTCTTGCGGGCTTTGTATCCTTTGGCAGCCTGATTGATGATATAACCTCAATTTTGATGTCTTTGAAACGTGATACAAAGAATAAGGACAGGTATGTTCAGCTTGCCGACAGCGTGGAGGCATATCTTATCAAGAATTATAACAAGAGCGTTACAAATGATGTGTTATCAAGGGAGTTCGGCTTTGTACCTAGCTATATAGCGAGAATTTTCAAGCGTCAGAAGGGTGTGTCACCTAATGAGTATATTACAAAGTATCGCATAGAGCTTGCGAAACAGCTCATAGAGAACAATCCTGATATGAAAATCAAGGAGATTGCGGATGCAGTTGGATTTAAGGAGTCGTACTATTTTTCCAAGACCTTTAAAAAGGAAACCGGTATATGGCCGACAGAATATCACAGTTAAACGAAAGGGGCTGTACAGCTCCTTTTTTTGCGGTTGTAACTCCGAGATATTTGTTGACATCGTAGAGCCTATATGCTATAATATTGTCGAAAAAGCGAACTGCGCGGATGGCTTACGGTATTTGAAGGCCATCCGCATGTGATTGAAAGGAACGAACACAATATGAATTGTTCAGATGAATACAAAACGCTGATATGCAAGGCTCCCGAACTATCAAAAAAAGACGCGGCTGCAATGAGAGCAGCGCTCGAAGGTTCGACGGCGCATTATCACGGAAATACGGTACATACGCTGTACATCCCTCAGATGTATACGAAGAAGGACTATAATAATTTTAAAAAGATTGCGGACACAATTTACGCAATACTTGACAGGATTATAAAGGAATATACAGAAAACCCCGAATACAGACAGCTTTTCGGATTTGATGAAAGGCTCAATGAGCTTATTCTCCGTCCGTCGCTTTATGAATGTTCAATACCCGTTACGAGAATTGATTTATTTTATAACCGTGAAACAGGCGGCTATAAATTCTGTGAATTTAATACCGACGGCTCCAGCGGCATGAATGAGGACAGGGAGTTAAACAATATATTCCGTACATCGGAGTTGTTCGGAAAGTTCTGCGAAAGTCACCAGATTACGGATTTTGAACTGTTTGATTCCTTTACGGAAGAATTTACAAAGATATATAAATCCTCCGGCAGGTATAAGGAAAACGCGCATATTGCAATTGCGGACTTTATGTCAAGCGCATCTGTGGAGGAATTTGAAGAATTTAAAAAATCCTTTGAAAGACACGGCTACAGCTGCGAAATATGTGATATATACAGCTTTAGGCGTGAGGATGGACGGCTGATCGCCCCGTCGGGACGGGCTGTCGATGCTGTATACCGCAGAGCGGTGACCTGTGATATTTTATCGGGGTATGATGAAATTTTACCGTTTATAGAGGCGGCAAAGAACAATGAAGTTGTCCTTATAGGTGATTTTAAAACGCAGATTGCTCATAATAAGCTTATATTCGAGATTATGCACCATGATATGACAAAGAGAATTTTAAGTGATGAAGAAAATTCATTTATACAGGAGCATATTCCCAAAACGTATAAGCTGACTGCGGAAAATATCAAGAAATATGATATAGAAAAGAACCGCTGCGGCTGGATTGTAAAGCCTGCCGATTCATATGCGTCAAAGGGCGTATTTGCCGGAATTGAGGCGAAGACGGATGAGGAGTGGATCGGATTTATAAAAAAACATTCCGATACCGACTATCTGATGCAGGAATATATACACCCGTATGAAACGGAAAACATAGATTTGCTTTGGGACGAAAATGCCGGGTTTGCGAAGTATTCCAATATTACAGGACTGTTTATATACAACGGAAGACTTTGCGGCTTGTATTCAAGAGTATCAAAAACCGGTATTATTTCAACACAGTACAGTGAAATTACGCTGCCCACAATTGTTGTGGATTAGGATTGCGGTAACCAGAAAATTTCAAAAAAGTATTTACTAATCGGCAAGCTTGTGCTATAATATAGCGTATATAGGTATTTTTACGAAGAAAAACAGAGGAAAGGGTTGATAAAAATGGGTATGACCATGACGCAGAAGATTCTTGCCAAAGCGGCGGGGTTGGATTCTGTTAAGGCGGGAGACCTGATAATGGCAAAGCTGAATCTGGTGCTGGGAAATGATATTACGGCTCCTGTTGGTATCCGCGAATTTAAGAAATTAGGACTTAGTGACGTATTTGATAAGAGCAAGATTGCGCTTGTTCCCGATCACTTTACTCCGAACAAGGATATTAAGTCTGCGGAGCAGGCTAAGGTGGTAAGAGATTTTGCAGACGAGCTTGACATTGTAAATTATTTCGAGGTCGGCGAGGTTGGAATTGAGCATGCGCTTCTGCCGGAAAAGGGACTTGTTGTTGCAGGTGACGTTGTAATCGGCGCTGATTCACATACATGTACATACGGCGCTCTTGGTGCTTTCTCAACAGGCGTTGGTTCAACCGATATGGCAGCGGGTATGGCTACGGGCAAGGCGTGGTTCAAGGTGCCTGAGGCTATCAGATTTAACCTCACAGGAAAGCTTAAGCCGTATACAAGCGGAAAGGATCTGATCCTTCACATAATCGGAATGATAGGCGTTGACGGTGCGCTCTACAAGTCAATGGAATTTACCGGAGAAGGACTTCACACGCTAACGATGGACGACCGCTTTACAATTGCAAATATGGCGATTGAGGCGGGCGCTAAGAACGGCATATTTGAGATTGATGATCTGACACGCGAATATATGAGAGAGCATTCATCAAGAGAGTTTGCTGAGTTTGCCGCTGATGAGGATGCGGAGTATTCACAGGTTATCGATATTGACCTCGGAGAGGTTCCGCATACTGTAGCATTTCCGCATCTGCCGGAGAATGCAAGAACGCCGGAGAACTGGGGCGATGTTGCAATTGACCAGGTTGTAATAGGCTCATGCACAAACGGACGTCTTTCAGATCTTCAGAGGGCAGCGGAAATCCTTAAGGGAAAGCATGTTAAAAAGGGAATAAGGGTTATAGTATTCCCGGCCACACAGAGGATTTATCTGGAGGCGTTAAAGGACGGTACATTATCGGCGCTTGTTGAGGCGGGATGCGTAATTTCAGCTCCTACCTGCGGACCGTGTCTCGGCGGACACATGGGTATTCTTGCAGCCGGTGAGCGCTGCGTTTCAACGACAAACCGGAATTTCCTCGGACGTATGGGACACGTTGAGAGCGAGGTTTATCTTGCAAGCCCTGAGGTTGCGGCTGCAAGTGCATTGACCGGTAAGATAACAGCACCGGAGGAGGTAATGTAATTATGAATGCAAAAGGTATAGTAATCAAATACGGAGATAATATAGATACAGACGTTATAATCCCTGCACGTTACCTCAATACCTCCAGTCCCGAGGAATTGGCGCAGCACTGCATGGAGGATATAGACAAGGATTTCGTGAACAAGGTTAAGCGGGGAGACATTATGGTCGGAGGCGCAAATTTTGGATGCGGTTCATCGCGCGAGCATGCTCCGATTGCGATTAAGGCAAGCGGTATTTCATGTGTAATAGCGGAGAGCTTTGCAAGAATTTTCTTCAGAAATTCACTTAACATAGGTCTTCCCATTCTTGAATGCCCGGAGGCGGCAAAGGATATTGAGGCTGGAGAAACTGTTTCAATCAACTTTGATACAGGCATTATAACAAACGAAACAAAGAACAAGACATATCAGGCTACAGCCTTTCCGCCGTTCATGCAGGAGCTGATCAACGCAGGCGGACTTGTTAAATACATAGAAGAAGGAAAGATGTAATCATGGCAGAATTTAATATAGCTTTAATCAAGGGTGACGGTATAGGCCCCGAAATTGTTGAGGGCGCTGTTACGGTTCTCAATGCCGTTGCCGAAAAATATAATCATAAATTCAATTATACGGATGTGCTTATGGGCGGCTGCGCAATTGATGCAACGGGTGTTCCGCTTCCGCAGGAAACGATAGACATCTGCAAGGCGTCTGACAGTGTTCTGCTGGGTGCGGTAGGCGGACCGAAGTGGGACAACTGCCCGCAGAGACCGGAAAAGGGACTTTTGGGAATAAGAAAGGCTCTCGGACTTTATTCAAATCTCCGTCCGTCAATCTTAAAGCCGCAGCTGAAGGATGCCTCACCGCTTAAGGACGAAAAGCTTAAGAACGGACTGAATGTTATGGTTGTTCGTGAGCTTACGGGCGGTATTTATTTCGGAGAAAGACATACTGCTGAGGACGGCTCATGGGCAAGTGATGAGGAAAAGTACAGCGTTGAGGAAGTTAAGAGAATAGGAAAGATTGCTTTTGAAACGGCAATGCTCAGAGATAAAAGAGTGGTTTCGGTGGACAAGGCGAATGTTCTTGACTCATCAAAGCTTTGGAGAAAAACGATTACAGAGATGTCAAAGGACTATCCGGAGGTAACTCTCACACATATGTATGTGGATAATGCGGCAATGCAGCTGGCGATCAATCCGGCACAGTTTGACGTTATCGTTACATCAAATATATTCGGTGACATCTTATCGGATCTTTCATCAGCTATTGCCGGTTCAATCGGTATGCTTCCGTCAGCGTCACTGGGTGCGACAAAGTGCGGTATGTATGAGCCGATTCACGGCTCAGCGCCGGATATTGCCGGACAGGATAAGGCAAACCCGATCGCGACAATCGTATCGGCTGCCATGATGCTTGAAATGTCATTCGGACTTTCCGAGGAGGCAAAGGCGATAAATGATGCGGTAGACAAGGTGCTTGATATGGATTACAGAACACCCGACATCTACAGCGAGGGAATGAAAAAGGTTGGCTGTAAGGAAATGGCTGAACTGATTGCTAGGAATATTGGTTAATTGGAGTGAGTAAATTTGGAAAAATACACACATGTTTTTCCTACGGTTGCAATGCGGGGCATAGTAGTGTTTCCGTATATGCAGCTTAATTTCGACAGCGCGCGTCCGGCATCGATAAAAGCCATTGAGGAGGCGGTGCACGGCAATTCAAGAATTTTTCTTGTTACGCAGCGTCAGCCTGATAAAGAGGATAATATAACACCGGATGATCTTTACCGCGTGGGAACAATTGCCGTGATAAAGCAGGTGATGCATCTGCCGGGAAATGTTACGCGTCTTATTGTAAAGGGCATTTCAAGAGGTATTATCCGCAGCTTTGTACAGGAAAGTCCTTCTTTTGTGTGCGAGGTCGAAGAGGTTAACGAAACCTATTCAAGCCTGTCCGAAAGAGAAGAGGCATATTGCAGAACAATCAAGAAAAAGGTTGAGGAATATTTCGGCGTTACAACCAAGGTTGCGGCTGACAGATTCCTCGATATCTTGGCAATAAAGCATCTGGGGCAGCTCTGCGACACCGTTGCGGGATTTATTGATTTCGATCAGGAGGTTAAGCAGAGTCTGCTCAATGAGCTTGATTACTGTGAGAGGGCATCTGCAATACTTTTAGGACTTGAGCATATAATAAAGGTTACCGAGATTGAGCAGTCTATAATCCGTAGGACAAGGGAGCGAATGAATGAGCATCAGCGTGAATACTTCCTCAGGGAGCAGCTGGAGGTTATTCAGGAGGAGCTTGGCGACAAGGACGGTATACAGGCAGAGGCGGACGGGTTTATGCAGAAGCTGAATGAGCTTGGGCTGCCGCAGGAAACTGATGAAAAGCTGACGAAGGATATAGGCCGTTATTCCAGGCTGCCCGCCACAGGTGCGGACAGCGCGGTGCTGAGAACATATATTGAAACAGTCCTTGATCTGCCGTGGAATACAAAAACAGATGAAAGCTTTAATATGAAAAAAGCGGATAAGATTCTTGAGGAGGATCATTACGGACTTGAAAAGGTTAAGGAGCGAATATTGGAATTTCTTGCCGTGCGTCAGATGACAAACGGAAAAAATTCAACGGTTCTCTGCCTTGAGGGACCTCCGGGAGTCGGTAAGACCTCAATAGCAAGGTCTGTTGCGCGCGCACTGGACAGAAAATTCGTGCGTGTATCACTGGGCGGTATACATGATGAATCCGACATCAGAGGGCACAGAAAGACCTATATCGGTGCAATGGAGGGCAGAATCATGGCTGCTCTGCGCGAGGTGAAGGTCAAAAACCCCGTAATGCTGCTTGATGAAATTGATAAAATGGGTGTAGATTACAAGGGAGATCCGTCTGCTGCGCTGCTTGAGGTGCTTGATAACGAGCAGAACAGTGAGTTCCTCGACCACTATATAGAGGTGCCTTTTGATTTATCTGACGTGCTGTTTATAACAACGGCAAACACTCTCGATACCATTTCACAGCCGCTGCTTGACCGTATGGAAGTGATTCGTCTTTCCGGCTATACCGAAAGCGAAAAGTTCCATATAGCCAAGGGGTATCTTATTAAAAAGGCTCTCGGAAAAACAGGTATGAGCGCAGAGCAGTTTGCGGTTACAGACGGTGCGGTTAAGAAGATAATAGAAAGCTATACCCGTGAGTCAGGCGTTCGTAAGTTGGAGCAGACGCTTGAAACTCTCTGCCGAAAGGCTGCAAAGAGAATCATTGAAACCGGTGAGGTGCCGGTGAAGATAGATAAGAGGAATATCTCGGATTTTCTGGGCAAGGAACGATACCATTTTGACTCTATGAACGATAGGAATCAGATCGGTATTGCAAGAGGTCTGGCATGGACAAGCGTAGGCGGCGATACCTTATCTATAGAGGCAAATGTTATGAACGGAACAGGAAAGGTTGAGCTTACAGGAAAGCTGGGCGATGTTATGAAGGAAAGCGCAATGGCTGCGATAAGCTATATCCGTTCATCTGCCGATAAGCTTGATATAGACGATTCCTTCCACAAGAATAAGGATATACATATCCATGTCCCGGAGGGCGCTGTTCCGAAGGACGGTCCGTCCGCAGGTATTACTATGGCAACGGCGGTTATTTCATCTCTCACGCGCCGCCCCGTAAGGCGTGATGTTGCAATGACGGGAGAAATCACTCTCAGAGGAAGAGTTCTGCCGATAGGCGGGTTAAAGGAAAAGTCTATGGCGGCATATCGCGCGGGTATAAAAAGAGTAATTATACCGAAGGATAATAAGGCAGATATTGAGGATGTGCCCAAGGAAATACGAGACGATATAGAATTTATTCCGGTATCTGACATGGATACAGTTATACAGACTGCATTGGTTTAAGAAAGGAAATAATATGGAAGCTAACATAAACTTTCAGAATGCTAAATTTGAAAAGTCGGCAGTAGCAAAGAATCAGTATCCGGATCGTCCGGAAATGCTTGAATTTGCTTTTGCCGGACGTTCAAATGTCGGAAAATCATCAATGATAAATAAGGTTCTTAACCGCAAATCGCTTGCGCGTGTATCCGGTACGCCGGGAAAGACAATCACTATAAACTTTTATAATATAGATGAAAAGATTTATATGGTTGACCTTCCGGGATACGGCTACGCAAAGCGCTCCAAGGAGGAGGTTGCCAAGTGGGGCACAATGATGGAGGATTACCTGGCAAACCGCAAGAATCTTGTTCAGACGATACTCCTTGTTGACAGCCGTCATACCCCGACACGGCAGGATGTCCAAATGGCGGAGTGGATAAGGCATTATCATGACCGCCTTATTGTTATCGCAACAAAGATGGATAAACTGAAAAAGCGCGAAATTGAAGAGCGGCTCGAGGATATTGCGCAAACACTGGAGCTTAATGAGGATGATATTCTTGTACCGTTTTCAACTGCTGATGACGAGGGAAGAGGTACTGTGATAGATATGCTTGAAATGATGCGTATCGGTGAATTGGTGCCGTATGAAAATGATGAAGATTAATAGAAAAACAGATAAAAAAGCCTTGACATTAATAAGCTTTTCTGTTATAATATAGATATGTTGGGGATAATTCCTTGATATATTGAACAGCTATATATTAGCTCTTCGGAGCTTTTATATAATATAATTTACCTATTTATCTCCCAAAAAAGCGGACACGTAAGTGTCCGTGTTTTTTTGCTGAAATTCAGAAAAATTTTAAAAATTTTGCAACATTTTCATATTCTGAAAAGTGTTATATACAGAAGATATATTTTACAAATTTTTAAAATATATATGTGGACAAAAAAGATATAGTATGATATAATGAAAATATCTTATAACACAATTAAAGAAAATATATTATACGAGGAGGAATAGGAATGAAAAAGTTATTATCAACTCTTACGGCTGTTTCAATTTTAGCCGCTTCGACAGCGGGATTGAGCGTTAATGCGGCAGATTTTACTTTCAGCAGCAGAGGCTTCAGTTTTTTTGAGGAGGCGGGCAGTTCTAGCCCCTCAGCGACTGCGACAGCTTCGGCAAAGCCGACTGACACTCCGACGGAAAAGCCAACGGACACCACGACTGCAAGACCGACAGATGCTCCGACAGCGAAGCCGACAGATACCCCGACGGTAAAACCGACGGATGCCCCGACAGCGAAGCCGACGGAGACACCTACAGCCGCACCGACAGAGCGCGCCACGGATGAACCGGTAGTTACAGCGTCACCGGAGCCGACACAGGCGGTTGCGGTTACAGGACTTACTCTTAACAAAAGAAGTATTACATTGGATGAGGGTGAAACCTTTAAGCTTGAAGCATCAACTGAACCGGAGGATGCACCCGATGAGAGAGTGACATGGAGCTCAACAAGTGACTGCGTTAAGGTGGATGAGAACGGAAATGTTACTGCCGTTTCTGCAGGTGAAGCGATTGTAAGTGCAACAACGGTAAACAGCAAGTTTGTAGCATCATGCTATATAGAAGTTGTAGGTGACAAGGGTATTGTAGACCTTGCGGTAACCGATGGTGTTAAGCAGGTTATTATTACAAAGGACGGATGCTCCACAGAGCTTTCGGCGGGAAAAACGATTATTGAGTCGGGTACATATACAGTATCAGCTGTATGCTATGACGGCTACACGTTAAACGATTTTGAAGGCACTGTTACAATTTTAGTGGGAAAGGAAACGGATATATCCGTTTCGGCTGTTAAAACAGCATGCACAATTACCATTCCGAGTGTTACAGGTATAACGATTACTCCGGTAAACGGCAGTGTATCTCCCGTTGCTCCGGGCGGAAGCTTCAGCTTTACTGTAAGCTCCGGCAGCAGCTATGATGCAAGCAAGCTGGTTGTAAAGGCTAACGGTGAGGCGCTGACTGCTGAAAACGGTGTGTATACAATAAGTAATATCAATGATGATATTGTTATTTCTATCGAAGGAGTAGAGGCAAAGTCGTGGGATGCAACGCTGAAGTCGGTTACCGTAAAGGGAACAGAGGCTGTTCTGGGCGCTGACAATAAGTATACAGTAGTGCTTCCTTACGGTGAAACAACATCAGTTTCGGATATTGTTCCGACTACCAATGACAGTAAGTCGCAGTATACCGTATCAAGTGAAAACAATCAGTATGTAATTACGGTAAAGGCAGAGGATGGTACAACGAACATCTATACTCTGGAGGTAAAGAATTCAGCCGAAACGGAAATCGACAAGTTTAAGCTTGCAATAGCTTCGCTGAATTTCAGTGATGCAACACAGACATCATCAGGATTATATGATTCGCAGGATGCTGTTAAGGCGGGTATAGAAACAAAGATCAAGAGCATTGCCTCGCAATATCCGAACATATCATATAATATAGAGAACGGTGAAGTAAAAGCTCCGATAAAAGGAACGCTTAATTCTCCCACCGGTGTGGACGGATATTATAAGTATATTGTAACTCTGAGTAATGAATCCATGCTCAGCGCCGCTGAGGTGAGAGATATAGAGCTTACAATAGCAATAAACAGTTATGATTATCTTGTTTCCGCATCAAATATTACGGTAACAACAACAACGATGACAATTAAGAATCTTGAAAGTAATTGCGAGATTGCTCTGTTCACAACCGGAGGCGGAAAGCTCAGAACATGGGTATCACCGTCAAACGGTACAGTCATCTTTAATAATCTCACAGGCGGCGCAACATATATTGTTAAGATGAGAGCTGCAGGTTCAAGCGATGTACCTGAAACAGGAACAACCGTTACAATGAAGGAGTCAAAGTCAAGAGGTACATCAAAGTATTATACGGTAACCTTTGACGAGGGCGATCACGGCAGGATTGTTTCGGGAAAAGCAAAGCAGACAGTAAGATTGACGGGTATACCGGATTACCCGAAGATCCAGGCCGATGACGGTTATGTATTCAAGGGTTGGTCAAGTAACGGTGTACTTGTAACAAATCAAAAGACATATTTCATAAGATCAGCGACCGCATTTACCGCTATCTATGAAAAGTCATCAGGAACAACCTACAGTTCAAGCACGACTGTTACAACAACAAATCCGACTACCGTACAGGATGCATCAGGTTCATCGGTTGTATATACCTTCTATGATGTTCCCGCTGCAAGCTGGTACTATAACAGCGTATCCGATATATGCAAGAAGGGTTATATGAACGGTACATCAAACGGTAAGTTTGAGCCGGAGGCAACCCTCACAAGAGCAATGCTTGTAACTGTCCTTTACAGATATGCCTGCGAGCCGAATATTGATATGGTATCGGCATTTAACGATGTTCCCCAAGGTACATGGTACAGTGACGCTGTAGCATGGGCTGCGGATGCGGGTATTGTAAACGGCACATCGAATAATATGTTCGAGCCGGACGCAAATATTACACGCGAGCAGCTTGCAGCTATAATGTACAGATATTCGGATGCGTTCGGATATGATATTTCGGCAGCCGGAAATATTATAAATTATAACGACTCTTCAAGGATTTCAAGCTGGGCGCAGACGGCTCTTATCTGGACAACCGGCGCAGGAATTATAAACGGCAAGGACGGTAATATGCTTGATCCGCAGGGCAAGGCAACACGAGCCGAGGCGGCAGCCATTATCGAAAGATTTGACAGCTATATTAACAGCTGATGATAAACAAATCATATATAAGGAACAGGCATCAGCGCCTGTTCTTTTTTTTTATTTGTCGCATATATATCTATTAAAAGAATAATTCAGGAGGTATAACATGGAGCTGATAAGAGATACTATACGCATTTGCGAAACCATGTCGAGGGGGACAACTCAGGCAATGGCGGACGGGGATATAATTGTACCGGATATAAAACCGGACATATTAAAGATTCTTCAGGTTGATGCCGATGCGTGTGTAACGGATAAATATATTGAAAACGGCAGGCTGATAATAAACGGGAGAGTGGATTATAAGGTTCTTTACATACCCGATAAGGAGAATGTCAGGATAAAAAGCATACTTACATCTATGGAATTTAAACAGGTGATAGATGCCGGTGGTGCTGATGCGGACGTAAAGCCGATTATTACGGTTTCAGTTGAAAGGGTTGAATTCAGCGCGGTAAATTCAAGAAAGCTTAAGCTTCGTGCAGTGGTTGGGATTGACTATGAGTTGTGCAGAATTACGGAAACGGATATATGCACCGATGTGGAGGCGGAAACGGCGGAACGCAAGAAACAGAAAATTGATTTTGAGAATACGGTGGATATTTCCGAGCATGATTTCACACTGAAGGAATCTATTGAAGTGCCGTCGGGGCAGACATCGATATCGGAGATACTGAAGACGGATGTACGGATTTCCGATACGGAGTACAAAACAGTAACGGGAAAGGTGATAGTAAAGGGAAATGCCGGAATATGCGTGCTTTATACGGATGAGGACGGGGACATAAAATATATTGAATCCGAGACGCCTTTTACGGAGGTGTTTGATGCTGACGGAGTAGGGGAGAACACAATATGTGATATTGACTACTGCGTTATGGGTGTCATGTGCGAGGCACAGCCGGACAGTGACGGTGATATGCGTATTGCTGAGCTTGATATAGATGTTGAAGCCATGATAAGGGGAGTTGAGCCGGAGGAAAAGGAAATATTAAGCGATTGCTTTATCCCGTGCAGGAATACAAAATGCGATACGGAGAGGATAAGGCTGACAGAAACCGTTGAAAGACCGTCAGTACAAAACACTCTTCGGGAAATAATTGACTTTCCTTCCAATATCCCGGGAGTAAGAGGTGTGTATAATGTTATGACCAATGCGGCTGTTTCAAAGGCAGAGCTTCAGCGCAGCCGAATAATCTGCGAAGGAAAAATAGAGGCATATATTTTATATCTGACAGATTCGGGTGAAAATCCCGTATACAGCTATAAAAAGGATATACCGTTTTCATATATGCTGGATTGCGAAAACGGAGCGTTGATGCCGGAGGTGAATATTAAGGCTGTTGTTAAGCATGTAAGCTACAATCTTAATTCCGCCGGAGGCCTTGAGCTGCGCTGTCTGCTCGATATTGAAAGCAAGCTGCAGAAGGTCACTGAAATAGATAATATCACGGATATAACCGCAGAGGAGAAGGAAAAGCGAAACGGTATTGTGGTATATTTCAGCAGGGAAGGCGATACATTATGGGATATTGCAAAAAGATATGCCGTACCGCAGAGTATGATACAAAAATACAATAATGTGGATAATGAGAGTATTGGCAGCAGGATGAAAATTTTTATACCAAAGGCTTTATGAAATAAATTCCCCCGGATTGATGTGCCCCGGGGGAATATTTTAATTTTTACCTGCGCCGACAAGATTTCTTTTAATCTTTTTTGTGGTCGTTTTCTCAAACTCCATGCTGCGGAATTTGAGATTTCTTATACGCTTATAAACAGGCAGACTGCGGTTTATACCTTTGACTGCCAACTGAACCGCTGCCGGATCTTCGGTATAGATTTCAGCGGTTATAACATCATTTTCCGAATATACTACCGCCTCAATGGCTGCCGGGATTCGGAGAATAAGCTCCTCCAGCTCCTCGGGATAGATGTTTTTACCGTTATCGAGAATTATCAGATTCTTACGCCGCCCCGAAATATACAGATAATTTTCATCATCCACATATCCCAGATCACCTGTTTTGAACCAATCACCGTCAAATGCGTCAAGAGTGGCCTGCTTGTTGTTGTAGTAGCCAAGCATAACGCTGCTGCCCCTTGCACATATCTCTCCGTTACCGTTTTCATCTTCATCAATTATTCTGATGTCCACATTATCAAGAATCCGTCCGACACTGCCGAACTTATTTTTTGAATTGCAGTTTACAGCAAGGATGGGTGAGCATTCTGTTATACCGTAGCCGTTAAGCAGTGTTATGCCGAAATCGTCAAAGTATTTGCAGTAGCGTGGATCAAGCGCTGCGCCTCCGCTTATTATTGTGCTGAGATTGCCGCCGAATGCATCACGGACAGAACTGAAAAGCTTTCCTCTGCGGTCAATGCCGATTTTACGGAGCGCATTTGATGTTTTTATAAGCGCATTAAATGCCTTAGACATCTTTTTGTCCTCAACAGTCTTTATTACCTTTTTATACATTGCCTCAACAAACATCGGAACAAGAAACATATTCTCCGGCTTAAACACCTTAAGGTCGCCGGTAAAGGTTCTTAGGCTTTTGCTGATGGCAATAGGCTGGCAGAATAACATCACCGCAACCACGCCGGCGGTAAAACCGAAGGTGTGGTGGATAGGGAGAACGAGCATTGATGTGCCGTAGATATGAACATTCTGCGCCGCAGCATACGCGTTCTGCACAATTCCATATTGGTTAAGCATTACTCCCTTTGGGGTACCGGTGGTTCCCGATGTATATATAATCGTTGAGAGTGCGTCCTTGTCAATATTGACGCTGAGATATTTATCCTTGTTTTTTGCAAGCAGTTTTCTTCCTTCATCTATAAGAGCGGGAATTTCCGATATATTGATTGCCTTCACACCGGCTGATTTTTTTATATCATCAATGATCCTATTATAGTGATCGGTATATATAAGAAGCTTTGCTCTGCTGTCTTTAAGCACATTTACAATGGACTCAAAGGTGAGATCTCTGTCAATAGGAATGATGACATTCCCGCCTATTACTGTAGTATAATAGGTAAGGATCCATTCATAGCTGTTTTCGCCTATGACAGCAATACGGGCTTTTTTCATACCGTTATAATAGAGATATGTCCCGAACGCTTCTATATCTGATTTAAACTCCGAATAGGTCTTCTGCTTAAAGTCATTTCCGTCAAGCCATTGGAATACAGCGCCGTCCGGCTTTTCAGCGGCACAGTATTCAACAAGCTCTTTAAAATTATCTACGTTTTTCATTATGTATATATTATACCCATGTCAAACCATATTACTTCTGTGTAGATGCAACAATTTTCTTCCATTTCTCATAAGCTGCATCCCATGCTTCACTGTCCTGAGGCGTGTACTCGGCAATGTCAAAGCTGTTTCTTACGATCCTGCGGCCCTCATTGAGATCTTTGATAGCGCCCATTGCGATACCCTGGACAATGATGTTGCCGATTGATGTAGCCTCAACAGGACCGGCGTTAACAACGCGCTTTGTAGCGTTGGCTGTGAACTGACAAATCATCTTGTCCTTGATGCCTCCGCCGACGATATTTACGACATTGTATTTGTTGCCCGTAACCTTCTCCATGCCCTCAATCGTATATCTGTAACGGAAGCCTAAGCTTTGTGCTATACAGCGGACAATATCACCTGTTGTTTGGGGAACCTGCTGTCCCGTCATCTCACAGTATTCACGGATACGCTTCGGCATATTACCCGGTGTCTGGAATGCGGGATAGTCAGGATCAATAAGGCTTACGAACGGCTCTGCGGCGCGCGCCTCCCGTTCAAGCTCATCAAAGGAAAGAAGTGTGCCTTCTCTGTCCCACTGACGGCGGCTTTCCTGGATAAGCCACAGCCCCATAATATTTTTAAGGAAACGGATAGTCTTATTTACTCCGCCCTCGTTTGTGAAATTGTATTCCATTGCGCCGTCCGTTACGTTCGGCTTGTCCAGCTCAACACCCATAAGCGACCATGTTCCGGATGAAATATATATAAAGTCCTTTTTGTCAACGACAGGAACGGATGCTACGGCTGAGCCTGTGTCATGCGAAGCCACTGCTACGACCGGTACCTCGGCAATGCCGAGCTCCTCTGCAAGCTCCGGCTTAAGCGTGCCTATTATGCTGCCGGGATATACGATGTCGGTAAGAATGTCAGTGGGTATATCCATTTTCTTAAGCATGTCATATGCCCATTCATAGCGTTCAGAGTTAAACATCTGTGTTGTTGAAGCATTTGTATACTCTGTTTTCTTAACTCCTGTAAGGAAAAAGTTAAAGAGATCGGGCATCATAAGGAGCGTTTTAGCCTCCTTAAGCGTTGAGTCATCGGAAAGCTTTGCCGCAAGCAACTGATAAAGCGTGTTGAACCAGTTAAATGCAATGCCTGTTTCCTTGAAGATTTCCTCTTTCGGAACGAGGTCAAATGCCTTCTCATACATTCCTTCAGTTCTTGTATCGCGATAGTGATACGGATTTCCGAGCAGCTTGTCATTTTTGTCAAGCAGACCGTAGTCAACACCCCATGTGTCGATACCTATACTGTCAATATCTCTGTCGCCTGAATTGGCGCATTTTAAAATTCCCTGTTTGATTTCATGGAATAATCTTAAAACGTCCCAATGGAAATTACCGTTAATCGTTACAGGGTCGTTGGAGAATCGATGCTTTTCTTCAAGCTCAAGTTTTTCTCCGTCAAATTTAGCGAGAATTGCCCGGCCCGAAGAAGCGCCGAAGTCAAATGCCAGGAATTTGAATGTTTTTGCCATGATATTACTCTCCTTTACTCTTGCCGTGTATCACGGAAATATTAATTATATCTATTATATTATATTTTGAATGACTTGTCAATCGTTTATCAGTGTTTTTTTTGGTTAATTTGCTATGAGGATGTTACTATTCTTATTTTTTCTTTTTATACAATAATGCTTGACAAATTGAATTGAATATTATACAATATATTCTAGATTACTCTAAAATAATATGAGGTGGAAAAATGAACAATACAGAAAAGACAATGGATAAAATAGTGGCGCTCTGCAAGGGCAGAGGCTTTATCTATGCCGGCAGCGAAATCTACGGCGGACTGGCAAATACATGGGATTACGGTCCGCTTGGTGTTGAGCTCAAGAATAATGTTAAGGCCGCGTGGAGAAAGAAGTTTATCCAGGAATCGAAATATAATGTCGGAATAGACTGCGCAATACTGATGAATCCGGAAACATGGGTTGCCTCAGGTCATGTCGGCGGTTTCTCGGATCCACTCATGGACTGCAAGGATTGTAAATCGAGATACAGAGCGGACAAGCTTATTGAGGACTACGCTGCGGAGCATAATGAGGATATTTGCTGTGACGGCTGGACAAATGAACAGCTCAAGGCGTATATAGACGAGCATGAAATTGTATGTCCTAAGTGCGGCAAACGCAATTTTACAGATATACGTCAGTTTAACCTTATGTTCAAAACCTTCCAGGGTGTTACCGAGGACTCGGAGAATACAATATATCTCCGCCCCGAAACTGCGCAGGGTATTTTTGTAAACTTCAAAAATGTTCAGCGTTCATCACGCAAGAAGGTACCTTTCGGTATCGCGCAGATAGGTAAGTCGTTCAGAAACGAAATCACACCGGGTAACTTTACCTTCAGAACACGCGAATTTGAGCAAATGGAGCTTGAATTCTTCTGTAAGCCGGACACTGATCTTGAGTGGTTTGCTTATTGGAAACAGTTCTGTATAGATTTCCTCTATTCTCTCAACATCCGAGAGGACAGCCTCCGTTTCCGCGATCACGCCAAGGAAGAGCTTGCTTTCTATTCAAAGGCAACATCGGATATTGAATTCCTGTTCCCGTTCGGCTGGGGTGAGCTTTGGGGTATTGCCGATAGAACCGATTACGATTTAAAGCAGCATATTGAGCATTCGGGCGTCAATCTTGAGTACATGGATCCGGTTACAAACGAGAAATATGTGCCGTATGTAATTGAGCCGTCTCTCGGTGCGGATCGCGTGGTTCTTGCCTTCCTCTGCGATGCGTATGATGAAGAAGTTATTGACGCGGAAAAGAATGATACAAGAGTTGTTCTCCATCTCCATCCTGCGCTTGCTCCCGTTAAGGCTGCCGTTCTTCCACTTTCAAAGAAGCTTGATGAGCAGGCGACCGAGGTGTTTGACAGACTCAGCAAGAAGTACAACTGCGAATATGACAGCGCCGGATCTATCGGTAAGCGTTACAGAAGACAGGATGAAATCGGCACACCGTTCTGTATCACCTATGATTTCGACTCGGTTGAGGATGGTGCGGTAACTGTTCGTGAAAGAGATTCGATGGAACAGGTAAGAATAAAGATTGATGAGCTTGAAGCATTCCTTGAAGAAAAGCTTGCATTCTGATATTGATTGAAATATTACAGCTCTGCGGTTTTATGCTGCAGAGTTGTTTTTATTGCAAAAAAAACGGATATCCTTCGCAGAATATCCGTGTTATAATCTTCTTATCTCATAACCAGCTTAAATACTACCTTATCTCCGGAGCTGTATTGCAGCGAATAGCTGTATGAAATACCCTCGACATCCAATCTTGCAAGCAACTCATAGAATGTAGCAGATACCGTAGTATAGAATCCGTTGTTCGATGGTATTCCCAGACTGCTTATCACATTCGCAACCGCATCCGCATCTGCTTTGCTCACCACAATCTTATCGGAAATTGAAGCGCTTGATACGCCTTCTGCCTCCTTGACATTCCCGCTGTAATCACCCTGTGCAATCTGGTAACCGGCCTTCTTTATTTCGTATTCTTCAGGAGAGGGCTCTTCTGTTACGGTATCAGCTTTTGCTGTTTCGGCTTCAGGAATGTAATAATTTGCCCGCGCTATAGTGTATTTGCTTATACTTTTCTCTGTTTCTGCGGGTGTCTCATCCGGTGCCGCAACTGCCTCACGAGAGTTTATTGCCGGAGCTTCTGTTATGTTATTCACTTCCGGAGCAGGAGTTTTAATCACAGTTTCCGTTTTCTCTGTAGGCGGCGCGATTGCCACGGCTACAGTCGGAGTGGCTGTTTTTACCGGCAGGCTCACTGACGGCGCATTAACAACCGTTTTGTATGTCGGTTTGGGAGGTTCTGTTTTCTTCCCCTGAGGAGTCAGCTTCTTTTCTGCTGACACAGAAGCGGCTTCAGTTATCGGTTTTTTTGTCTGTTCTGCATTCTGAGTCGTCTGCGGGTCATATTCTGTCGGACTCGGCTCATCAATATTGCTTATATTGTCTGTTTCAGCATCTGCGGAATCAGAATTTTTATTCGGAGCCTGCGTTGCAGAAACGCTGCGTTCACTTATAATTCCGTCATCACCGCTGCCGGTAAGATTATCCTTAATCACACCGCTGTTCAGCCCCACTGTCAAACCTACTGCAAGACATGCCGCAAGTGTTGCATAACGCCGCACATTATTTCTTACATTCCATACTATGTTATTTACCGTTCTGTTCAATCTTGGCTCACTGTCAATCCTTGCATTAACCTTATCGATAAGATCTGCCGGAGGCTCCGGTATCGGAATGGAGGCTGCCGTCTGAATTATTGATTTGTAGAATTCAAGCTCACTCCTGCACATATCACACTTTTCAGCGTGACATTCCATATCTGCAAGTTCTTCGGCATCAATCAATGCGTAATTATCCAATGATTTTTTGAATTCCGAACAATTCATATATTAACCTCCTTTCCTCAAATTGTATATTTTAAATTTATTACCCTATACATACTATTAGACGGATAAATACTAAAAAAGTTCCTTTTTTTCGGACAATTTTTTCTTTAATGCATTTCTTGCTCTGTTAAGCCTTGATTTGACAGTGCCGTTAGGACATTTAAGAATCCTTGCTATTTCATCATATGATAGCTGTTCCATATCCGAATACATGATAATTTCACGATATTCGGGGCTGAGACTTCTTATAGCATCCCGCACAATGCGCTGCCGCTCGCTCATCTCATAGTGTTCCTCCGGCGACAGCTCCTCAGAGGGCAGCTCTGCAACCGGATTATTTTCATCCTCATTGCTGTCTATACTTATCGTGAAGCCTTTTCTCTGCCTTTTTCGCAAAGCGTCATTACATACATTTCTGCATATAGTATACAGCCATGTTGTAAATGCGGACTGGCCTCTGAATGAGGCAATAGACCTGTATACTTTTACAAATACCTCCTGAGATGCATCACTTGCATCCTCGTAGTCGGACAATATGCTGTATGCCATATTAAAGACCTGCTTCTGATATTTTATCATCAGCTCATTAAAGGCTTCACGGTCACCTTTTTTGCAGCGTGTGATCATCTCCTGATCGGTCAATCACCTCACCACCTTCCGTAGCCCGTATTTATAACAATATTTCTTTTATTTTATCACTTTTTTACTTATTTTTCAACCCTTATATGAATTTATTCGGACAATTTAATACTTTTTTCCCTTTTGCATACAATGGACTTCTGAATCTCAGCCTCTTTTTATATATTCAAAAATTTTATGGTTTGTCGAGAAAAATCGGATATTTGCATCGAAATAGAGATGAGAGGTGTCACCGTCCTTTGAAATTACTCCGTTTTCTATTTTGCTGCGTGAATCCCAGGTTGTGTCAACAATAACCCATCGGCTGTCAATATAAACCTCATTCCATGCGTGATTAGCATCTGCGGCGGCAAGGTTTGTGTCATTCCACTGTGTATCCTCACCGTCGATAACGCCCAGAGCGTAACCGGTTACAACATTGCATGGGATACCTATAGAGCGGCAGAGAGACGCATAGAGGTTTGAGTATCCGAGACAGACTGCGCGCTTTGAAGAAAGCACCTCTGTTGCAACGTATGGAGCAGTGTTTGTTGAGCCGTTTATGCTGTCGCTGTCGTAATATATATTGTCGCACACCCAGTCATGTAGGATAAGCGCCTTGTCGTAATCGGTGCTGTATCCGGCTGTAATCGACTCAGCCAGCGCCTTTACTGTGTCTGTATCGGAGCATATGGCATATGTGCTTTTGAGTGCGGTGCTTATGGATTTATTCTTTTCATATGCGGCAATATTGCTCTCGTAGACGGGGGAGATAACCGTACTCCAGCTGCCGTCAGGCGCCTGATTGAGATATATATAATTATATACCGTTCCTGAGTATTCACCGAACCGTTCCGGACCGGTAAATACCGCAAACTGAAAAGCGCCGGACGGGATTCTGAGGATTTTTCTGTACTTTCCGTCGGCGTCTACGGAATCGGTGTGCTGCTCCAGAGTTTCGCCGTTGCTGTCAAGAAAACGGTAAACAAGATATTTTTCATTTATATTGTGTGTAACTCCGTAAACGTCAAGCTCATCGCCCGACACTGCCACGGAAATATTCTGCCCGTTATAGAAATTAAGCATAGAGTCGCTGGAATAATATACATTTGTTGCTATGTCGTCGGGATCAATTGGCAGCTCGGTATGACGGAGACTTGCCCAGAGCTCGGACGGTGTCGGAATATTTGAAAGCTGTTCGTTCACATCATCGGAAAGATCGCTTATGAACTCCGAAACATACGGATAATGCTTGTCAAGATAGGGGATATATGTACCTATTTCTTGAAAAAAGCGCGTTTTTGCGTTTATAACCAGAACTGCAATAAGCAGCAGAACAGTTATTGCAAAAAATCTTTTTATATGCTTCATAATAATATCACATCCTTATATAAAAGGGTAAAAAAAATGCCACGACCTAAGTTTTCTTAAGCCACAGCATCTTTATTGGAGGCGGCACCCGGATTTGAACCGGGGGATAAGGGTTTTGCAGACCCGTGCCTTACCACTTGGCTATGCCGCCATTTTGAAAACAAAAGACGCGAAAATATTTGATTACGCGTCTTTTGTGATTGGAGCGGAAGACGAGATTCGAACTCGCGACGTTCACCTTGGCAAGGTGACGCTCTACCACTGAGCCACTCCCGCATCTGGTGCTTCCGGGTGGAATCGAACCGCCGACACAGGGATTTTCAGTCCCTTGCTCTACCGACTGAGCTACAGAAGCAAATGGCGATCCGGATGGGGGTCGAACCCACGACCTCCAGCGTGACAGGCTGGCGTTCTAACCAACTGAACTACCGGACCGTATATGTTGAGATGGTGGGAGTTACAGGGCTCGAACCTGTGACCCTCTGCTTGTAAGGCAGATGCTCTCCCAGCTGAGCTAAACTCCCGGATTATCGACTTGCACCGAATCTCTCAACAACGAAAACTATTATAACAGACCTGAGCGGTTTTGTCAATACCTTTTTTTGAAATTTTTTGAGAATGTTAAAAATGCACATATAAATCCTATGAAATACAGGCCGTGAATATGCAAAAACACTAATCTGTCATATAAGTTACCATTTTATCAACAGTGTTCCTGCTTAAACTGTGTTCAATTTTGCAGGCTTCGTGCTCTGCGGCATCTCTTTCAAGTCTGAGAACTTCAATAAGGAATTTTACGATTGACTTGTGCTTGCAATAGCATTCCTCACCCTTTGTAGCTCCGTATGGGGTGAGAATTATATCACCGTAAGGTTCATGCTCAACAAGACCGGCGCGTTTGAGTGAATTAACTGCGCGGTTCACACTGGGCTTTGATAAGCCGAGATATATTGCAATATCCGTAATGCGTACAGCGGGCTTGTCAAGCGAAAGCGTGTATATAGCTTCAAGATATTCCTCCATTGCCTCCGAAATAACATAATTATTCATTTCTTTAACCATAGTGCCCTCCTTATTTTACCTGTTTATGTAAAATTTGAAAAATAAAAGGGTTTAAAGCAAAAGCTTTAAACCCTCGTTGGTTTCTTAGTAAGAATATTTGATTTACTGTAACATTATACACGCAATCCGCTGTTTTTTCAAGGGTGATTTGTATTATTTCATTAATTTTAGTTAGTTTGCATAAAAGTTTTGCGCATATGCGAATGCTTATGAGCAATTTTTTCGTTTAATGCCTTTTGAAGCTCTACTATAATAAGAGGCATAAGTGAAAGGACAGCGCATACGATGAGGCTTGCTCCGCGCAACGGGCATACGTTAAACAGAGCTGCCGCCTGCGGGATCGTGATAATTGCAAGCTGTGCCGCCGTACCCAGAATGAGGGACATGACCAGATATTTATTTTTCAGCAGCCCTCCTTTTAATACAGAACCCTCAGAACGCATATTAAAGGCATGAACGAGCTGTGAAACGCTGAGAACAAAGAATGCCATTGTGCGTGCAGAAGTTATATCCGATGTAAGGGACAGTCCTGCTTGGTATGCGACAAGAGCAAGAGCGCCTATCATAAGTCCTTCAAGAGCGATGGATGCCCAAAGTCCGCCGGAGAAGATTCCCTTCCGGGGGTCAAGCGGCTTTCTTTTCATAATGTCCTCTGCTGCCGGATCAAGACCGAGAGCGATTGCGGGGAAGGAATCGGTGACAAGATTCACCCAAAGCAGCTCTATTGCCGTAAGAGGAGAAGCGCAGCCGAAAACAATTCCCGAAAGAACAGTAAGAATTTCGCCGATATTGGAGGATAAGAGGAATTTAACCGATTTTTTTATGTTGTCATATATCGCTCTGCCCTCCTTCACTGCGTATACTATGGTCGCAAAGTTGTCATCTGTTAGAATCATATCCGAGGCTGATTTTGCCACATCTGTTCCGCTTATCCCCATGCTGCAGCCTATGTCAGCGCCGGAGAGCGCAGGTGCGTCATTAACTCCGTCACCTGTCATTGCAACAACCTCACCGTTTTTCTGAAGGGCTTTGACAATACGTGATTTATGTGCGGGTGTGACTCTTGCGTATACATTGCATTCCCGTACCGCTTTTTGCAGCTGCGCGTCTGTCATAACGTCAAGCTGTGCGCCTGTCAGGGAATGATCTCCGGGACCTGCAATCCCGGTCATTTTTGCAATCGCAAGCGCTGTATGAGCATGATCGCCTGTTATCATAACGGTTCTTATTCCGGCATCATGACATGTTTTTACCGCTTCCTCCGCCTCTGAACGGGGAGGATCGGAAATTCCTATGAGCCCTGCAAAGGTTAGTCTGCCCTCGTCTATGGTGCGCAAGGTCTTTTCGGTCTTATAGGCGCAGGCTATGACACGCAGCGCATTGTCTGTCATTTCGTTGTTATCACGTATAATCTTGTTTTTCTGCTGTGAGGTAAGAGGAACGGCGGAGCTGCCGTTATGATAATGTGTGCACAGAGGCAGAATATATTCAAGAGCGCCTTTTACGATAACTCTGTCACCGCAATGTACGCTCATGCGCTTGCGTGAGGAGTCAAAGGGAATACAGCCTCGGCGCGGGTACATTTTACGGTAATTCTCACAGCTTATTCCGCGGCGCTCTGCCGCTTCCAGTATGGCGCGATCTGTGGGGTTGATATAATCCCCGGTTTCTGAGCAAAGTGTGCACAGCTCAAGCAGCAGTCTGTCATCGCGTGTTCTCATATCGGATACCTTCATTTTGTTGCGGGTGAGCGTCCCGGTTTTATCCGTGCAGATAACCGTAGCGCATCCAAGGGTTTCCACTGAAGGCAGATGACGGACTATCGCATTATGCTTTGACATTCTCATAAGTCCGAGAGCAAGCATGATTGTGACGATTGCCGGAAGCCCTTCGGGGATTGCCGCAACTGCCAATGAAACGGAGGTCATAAACATTTCCAAGGGCGGAATATGCTTTATGGTTCCTATCGCAAATATTATACCGCATATTATAAGTGCAGCCGCTCCCAATGCTTTTCCGGTATCTGCGAGTCTTTTCTGCAATGGTGTCTGCTGAGGATCGCTGTCAAGCAGCATTGAAGCAATTCTGCCTACCTCCGTTTCCATACCTGTTTTTACAGCAATTGCCGTTGCAGTTCCGGCGGTTATATGTGTGGAGGAAAAGAGCATATTTTTAATATCACCCGGCGCAGTGAGCGGGTCATGTGTTATATTTGCATCCTTGGATGCGGCATGGGATTCTCCTGTAAGTGATGATTCGTCGACTGCCAGATTGCTGCACTCTGTCAGGCGGCAGTCTGCGCACACCATGTCTCCGGCTCTCAGCCGTATTATATCACCCGGAACGATCTCCGAGGAGCTTATACGGTATTCCTGTCCGCCGCGGATAACAAGAGTGTGAGGGGACGAGAGCCTTTTAAGAGCCTGCAGTGAATGCTCCGCGCGAATTTCCTGAATCGTGCCGAGCAGAGCGTTAAGAGTGACGATTGCGAGAATGATAACAGATTCCGTTATATCCGCGTCTCCTGCAAGCAGTGAAGTGATAAATGAAACTGCTGCCGCGCCCAGTAGTATTATTATCATGAAGTCGTTGAACTGATTTATAAATCGCATAAAAAAGGATTGTTTTTTTCTGTCCTGCAGCGCATTTCTTCCGTGAGATACAAGTCTGCGGCTTGCCTCCGCTTCGTCAAGCCCATTTTTAATATCTGTTTTAAGCCGGGCGGCTGTCTTTGCCGCCGTCATTTCAAAGTATTCCATGGCGTTCCTCCTCGTGTAATTGTACATGTATTGCTACATAAATATGTACAAATCGCCGAAATTATTCCGTATACCGCAAAAATGTTTTGTGTCCCATCGTACTTTGTGGTATTATTATAATATATATTATTTTGAAAGGGGATATAGCATATGGCACGAAAGGCAAGAGAGGTAAGCAGTACTGGAAAATATGCTGTTATACTGAGAGGAATTAATGAGGTTTTCGCCGGTGAGGATATGAGAACGGCATTCAGGACGGCCGCAGCGGACTATCTCGGAGACGGACTGCTTGCGCTGCGTTTTTATGACAACAGGGTTGAAATGCTGGCAGCTGAGAGCGAAAAAGGAATATCAATGGATATGAAGCCGCTTGTGACCTCGTTTGCGAGAACGTACAACAGAGAAACAGGAAATACAGGAAAGGTTTTTGCAGACAGATTCAAGAGTGTTCCGATTGAGGATGATGAGCTTGAACGTGAATGTATGAATTATCTCAACGGTGCAGCGCCGCCTGCATCACCCTTTAAGAGCGGTGCGGCAGCTGTGGCAGTTGTAAAAAAAGCCGCAGCTGAAAGGGCGAAGCAGGTTGAGCCGCAGGAGAAGGAGAAAAAGCCGGATAAGCCGAAGAAAAAGAATAGTTTGCCCTCATGGCTGTTATAATGCTGTGTTCGGGCAAAATGACGCAGTGAAAAAATTGTCGAACGATTTTTGTTCTTAAACCTAATACAAACGCATAGAATTATTCTATATACTAAAGAAATATATGGAGGTAAAGCTATGCGTTTTTATGTTATTAAGCTGAAGCATATCATTTTCGGAGCTGTTGCGGCAATACTGCTGGCGGTTGTGTGTATAAGGTCGGGGCCTGCGGTTTATACGTTTCTTGTGAACGGGCGGGAACTGCCGATATACAGTGTTGAGCGTGAGGACAACAGGATTGCACTTACCTTTGACTGCGCATGGAATGACGATGATATTGATGATATAATACGCGCTTTAAAACAATATGGCTGCAGGGCAACCTTCTTTGTAACGGGGAAGTGGGCAGAGGATTACAGCTCGTCACTTAACAAGCTGTACCGCGAGGGATTTGAGATAGGTATTCATTCGTATAATCATGATGATTACACAACCTTGAACAGTGATGAGATTATCAGTGATATGGCAAAATGTGATGCGGCTGTTATGCGCGCAACGGGCTTTAAGCCGGATTTAGCGCGGGTTCCGTCGGGAGCGTATAATGACAATGCTATACGTACTATACAAAATGACGGAAGGATATGCGTACAGTGGTCTGTGGACGGCATTGATTATCCGAAAGGGACTACATCGGAGCAGATATACAACAGAATCGTTCCTGAAGTCAAGGCAGGAGATATTATTCTCCTGCACAACGGAACAGAGCATACAGCAGAGGTTCTGCCGCAGATCCTTGAGCAGCTCAAAAAGAAATATGAGCTTGTGAACATTTCCGAGCTTATATATAAAGATGATTATACGCTTGATCACGCCGGAAAACAGCATCCGGGAGGTATTCTGTAGCCATAAAAGCGCAATATTTTAAACAGCCCTTTGTTTACATTACAAGCATAATACAAACAGGAACCGTAACAAGTGAAATAAGTGTGGTAAGAAATACCGATTTTGCCGCAAGCTCTGCGTCACCGCTGTAGTTTGTGGCAAAAAGCACGGCACTGTTTGCTACAGGCATGGCGGTAAGGATGTACGCAACCTGCAAAAGCAGTTCATTTTTTATAACGAGTGTGAACGGAACCCACAACAGAAGCGGGATGACAATCTGCTTGATTATGGTCCATGGATAAAGCCGCCATTCATTGAAAACACTCTTAATATCCATTTTTGCAAGCGTACAGCCTATGATAAGCATTGCCGAAGGTGACGTTATCGAGCCTACCGCATCAACGGAATCGGTGATCACCGCCGGAAACCTGATATTTAAAAAATATATGCCGATTGCTATGAACGCAACGAGAACGCCGGGGGTACACAGCAGCTTCGGATTGAATTTAACAGCGTTTTTATTACCCTTGTTCATCATCCATATTCCCATGGTGTAGACTGCCAGATTGAATATAAGATTAAAGATAGCGGCATAAAACAGACCGACAGAGCCGCAGAGAGCGCTGATTACCGGAAAGCCCATAAAACCAACATTGGAGTATGCGTTCATGAAGGTGTAAAGCCCGACCGCTTCTTTTTTGACAAACATAAGCTTTGCAAGAAGCCATCCCAAAGCCGGGAGAATTGCAAAAAAGAGCGCTGCGGATATTATAATCGCTGTCATCACATCCGATACGGATTGACGCTCATCAAGCTTAAGCACTGAGGCGAGTATCATTGCCGGAAGCGTTACATCAAGTATGAGTTTTGTAAATTTCTTTAAAAAGTGATCGTCAACAAGCTTTATTCTGTAAACGAGATAACCGAGAAGCATTATTATAAACAGCTCAGACATTTGTGTAATAAGTATTTTTATATCCATTTTCTTTTGACCTTTCCAAAATATACATTATATATTTTAACACTTTAAAAATAAATTACAATAGCAATGTTATACAAAAAATTTATAAAACCCCTTGACAAGCTAAAACTTTTTAGCTATAATATAGCTGAAGGTTATTAGCCAAAGGAGGCGTGCCATGAAAAAAACAAATACAAAGGAGAGAATATTAAACGAGGCATTAAGGCTTTTTGCACAGAAGGGCTATGATGCTGTCGGTGTTGAGGAAATTGCGGAGGCTGTAGGCATTAAAGCGCCATCCCTGTACAAGCATTATAAGAATAAGCGTGCTATATTTGACAGTATACTTGAGCGTGTAAATGAAATGGATGCGGAGTATGCAAAGGATTATGATATGCCGGAGGGAACTGCGGAGGAAGCTGCGGCAGAATATAAAAACATTCCGCTTGAAAAAATAGGAGAATACACAAAAGCCATGCTGCTGTATTGGACTGAGGAGGAGTTTTCAAGCTGCTTCAGAAAGCTTTTGACCTTGGAGCAGTACAAAAGCAATGAAATGGGAAGGCTTTATCAGCAGTATATTTCCGGCGGTCCTGTGAAGTATATTTCGGATGTATTCTTTGAAATGCTTAATTCGGAATCGGAGGCGTATCAGACTGCGCTTGAGTTTTACGGACCGATGTATCTTTTGTACAGCATATATGATGATACCGGCGATAAAGCTAAGGTTATGGCTTTGCTTGAAAATCATATTGAGAGTTTTTCGGAACGTCTGAACAGGCGCATAGCGGATAAAACGAAAAAACAACCGGAAAAGGAGAGATTTTAATGAAATATGTTTTAAGTCAAAAATACGACACACCGGAACTGATGTCGAAGATTATGGGACCGAACCCTGTTAAATTGGAGGAGGAATTACTGCTTGACTGTAAAATCCCCAAAGGGTCTGTTGTTTGTGACCTTGGAAGCGGACAGGGCTTAACAAGCGTATTTCTTGCAAAGGAATACGGTTTTAAGGTTTATGCCTCCGATCTCTGGAGCGATCCGGAGGAGAACCGCAAATTCTTTCGTGAAATGGGATTGACTGATGAACAAATCATTCCCGTAAAGGCGGACGCGGAAGCACTGACTTTTGAGAAGGAATTTTTTTGATGCGGTAATCAGCACGGATTCCTATAATTATTTCGGACGCAATGAGGAATATCTTGACAGTAAGCTGCTGCCGTTTGTGAAACACGGCGGATATATTTATATCGCAATACCGGGAATGAAAAAGGACTGTCACAATAATCTTCCCTCCGAACTGCTTTTGTCATGGACACCGGAGCAGCTTGACTATATGCACGATGTAGAATATTGGACAAGAATGGTAAGCAAATGCCGGGGAGCGGAGATCATTTCGGTTTCGGAAATGGAGTCAAACGATGAGGTGTGGGCGGATTGGCTTAGGCAGGAGAATGAGTATGCTGTAGGCGACAGAAGGGCAATGGAGGCAGGCGGAGGAAGATACCTGAACTTTATAAAAATTGTTCTGAGAAGAATCTAGCTATAATAGATATTGTTGATGAATTAATTTTATTTGGACATCGTATGCGGAACACAAATATAAAAGACCTGTAGCAAAGCTCAATGAGTTTTGCTACAGCCCCATTTAATTTAAAGTCCTATAAGGGTAAGCAGAAGATTATGATTGTACATAAAATTGCAGATTACCGTATCGTTAAATATATCGGTTCCTATAATTGCCGCCACTGCAAATGCGGCATAGAGGAATACCGCGGCGATAAGCAGCTGTGCAAGTCCTCCCGCAAGTCGGTTTGTTTCTCTGATTACGGGTAACGTTGCAGCAAATTTCAGTATCATATATATTATCCATAGAAAAAGACGGATAATGATAAACAGAAAAATACCTGAAGCAATTTCAACCACACTGTCGGTTACGGTATCGGTAATGGACGCAACGGCATTTTCTGTTGAAGCGGCAATACGTGCAGCCGCAGCTTCGGAATATTTTTCGGGCAGCTTGTATGCTGTGTCCAGCGACGTTTGAGCGTCGGCGATATTGCCGCAAGCAGTGGAGAGCATATCCTCGGAGCGGGATGAAACCACATTGTATACATAGCTGTGCAGCCCCTCTGCCAGAAAGGATTTTTTGAAGGAATCCACAGCGTAGGGTCTTAGTATACATGTAAGCACAATTGCTGTAATAAGAGCCGCAAGCCCCCACACGGTTTTAAGCAGCCCTCGTTTAAGCCCTATGAAAAAGGCGGCAGCCAACACGGCGCAAAGCGCTGCATCGAGTATTATCTTTAGTTCCATTTTGTTATTCTCCCAAAGTTATAATTTCACAAATTCAAGACTGTTGTTGTAAATAATTACATATGCCTTGCTGTTAAGAAGCATAAGCTTCTGTATTGACATTGAAGCGGTGTAACGCGAGGGAGTTTCGTCCGAATATTTTCCGCAGATGATTTCTCTGCCGTTGTTGTAGAGAATTGTCGAACCGTAAACATCTATACAGCTTGGCTTGGAATTGATTATTGCATCATATTCAAGCACTCCCTTTTTATTATAGAGATTAATGACGGGAGTATTGTTCTGTGTGTACGTAATCAGTCTGTTTCCGTTGGAGTCAATTGAAGAATGTGTAAGACGAACGTCATCAAAACGCATATCGTAATTTATGCCGTTATAGCCTGTTAATGAGGCTATACAGTTATCACCTGTCGGAAAAACAAGCCTCCCATTATTGCCCACATCAAATATCAACGTATTTTCAAGCTCATAACCGGAAATCGGTTCGGGTGATTTAACGTCAAACAGCATAACATATGAAGTCACACTGCTTGCCGCATTGACAAGCGATACCGCTACAAGCCGTGTTTTCAGCATTGAGGCCGCCGTAATATAGTTTGTACCGGACGACCATGAAAAAATTTTCTCTCCGTTTTTGTTATAAACAACCACAGCACCTTTATAAGCGGTTTTGGTTGTTATTAGCACAACGTCTCCACGTTCGGATATATCGCATGATACTATGTTGTCTTCTGTGTCGAGATTATATTTCAGCTTCCCGTTCTCGAAGACACAAAGCTGTGTGCTTCCGCTTGAAGCGGCTGCAGTATAATTTCCGGACGAGCTTACGACCGGGTTTGTAACCGGCATATCCGATTCCCAGACTGTTTTACCGTTCTCATTTATACAGCATATATAATTTGATTTAGCGCAGACAACTCCGTCCTTGGAAAGTGAAAAATCGGAACTGTCTGCTTCCTCAAAAGGGAGTATCACCGTACCTCCCTTGACCTCGCTATACTTTGACGATGCACTCTCATGAACAGTGTTGGAGGCAGTAAGCTGATTTTCGGGTAATCCTCTGTCCACAACGGCTGTTTCAGCGGAGCTGCCGTCAATATTTGTTCCGAAGCTTTGTATAAGCGCCTCATCATCGGCAAGAGTTACAAAGCTGCCGTTTTGTTCTCCGATAACGGGAGCGTCCGTGCCGATGTTGTCAAGATCAATGCCAAATAAATCGAGAAGAACCGTCATATTGTATTCAAAATTACGCTTGTATGCTCCTATAATTCCGGTATCGGTCATATAGAATCTAAAGCCTCCGAACAGCACGACGCATATTATAAGCGTAATCCAAAGCGGCTTCAGCATATACCACAGACTGTAATTATATTCCTGATCATTGCTCTTCGGCTCCGTCTGTCGGATATACTCGCGCGGTTCGGGCTTCTGTTTTGGAATTTGACGGGGTTCCTCTGCATGCGGCTCGGGTAAATGTGTCTGTGCTGATGTGATGGGTTTACCATCAATCCCCAGATTGCCTAAAATTTCTTCCTCGACAGGAGAGGAAACCTCACGCTCCGATTCATTGCGTGTTATTTTCTGCATCTCCTGTGGTTCAATGCGGCGGGTGTGGCTCATTGCAGCACCGTTTGTGTTATCCATAGCGGGCTGCTTTCTTAGATTGACGGTAACGGTATCACCCGTATCAACCGGAGCTTCCTTTACCGGCTCCGTTTTTTTGCCTATAATGCGTGTGCTGCCCATATCCTCTTCTTCGGCAGCCTTTGCATCGCCGTCGTAATATTTAATAAGCTCGTTTAATATTTTATCGCGATCTTCAGCCATTAATAAAATACCTCCTTGAGACATAAGCCTTTTGCCGGAGCGGTAATTCCGGCTCTGTCCCGGCAGTGTGAAGCTATTATTCCGGGCATATCGGAAGGGTTAATTCTTCCCGCTCCCGCATAGACGAGAGTACCCGTTATTATTCTAACCATATTATAAAGAAATCCGTTTCCGGTAACATCTATTGTTATAATATTACCGTGCTTTTCAATCTCCAGCGCATGGATCGTGCGAATCGTGGTTTTTACGGTAAATCCGCTTGCGGCGAAGCCGATGAAATCATGAGTGCCGATAAATGCGTGAGCTGCCTGCTTCATAGCGTCTGTGTCAAGCTGATGCCTGTAATGCCATGAATAGCGTGATGAAAAGACATCGGGGAACTCTCCGTTATCAATTGTATAACGGTATGTTTTTCCTTTGGCGGATCGGTTGGCGGTGAAATCCTCCGAAGCCGTTTCCGCGCCTGTGCATATTATGTCCTCCGGCAGCTGCGCGTTAAGCGCGTAAGGGAATCTGTCGGGAGGAATTGATGAGGATGTTTTAAAGCTGCAAACATATCCTGAGGCATGAACTCCGGCATCTGTTCTGCCGCAGCCGCAGGGGATAATATCCTCGTGTGTAATTGCCCTCAATGCCTCGGCAAGCGTCTGCTGAACAGTGACAGCGTTGGACTGTATCTGCCAGCCGTGATAATTTGTGCCGTCAAATTGTAAAAACAGTTTTATATTCATAGCTTTTTAAACCTCATATTACACTATTCTATTATTGTATCATAATAATCGGCAAAATTCAATCCAAAAATCCAATAATTACGGAAAAAATACAAAATATTATTGTAATAATCGCAATAACAGCATCTGTTTTTCCGAAATGCGTCTTTTTCAGCGGTTTTCTTGTGCCTTTGCCGTAGCAGCGGGAGTCCATAGCGAGAGCCAGCTCGTCCGCATGTCTGAATACACTTATAAAAAGCGGGATTGTAACAGGGATGATTGCTTTTGCTTTTGCGATAAATCCGCCTCCGGAAAAGTTTGCTCCGCGCGCACGCTGTGCCTTCATAATGCGCTCTGCCTCATCTGCGAAAAGGGGGATGAAGCGTAGGGTTACGGATATGATCATCACAATGTCGTCAACCGGAGCCTTAACCGTCTTAAGGGGCTTCATGATCCGCGCAAGTCCGTCTGTAAGCGCTATGGGCGGTGTTGTAAGCGTAAGAAGCGAGGTACCGGAAACAAAGAAGATAAATCGCAGCGTAACCATTATTGAATTGTGGATGCCGTTTTCCGTTATTTTAAATATATGCCATTGCCATATCGGGTCGCCGCTTCCCGTGAAAAAAACTGTTATAAATGTAAACAGCATAAACAGACGCAGCGGTTTAAGACCTTTAAGCATATAGACGGCAGGTATTTTTGAAGCAGCAGCCGCAGTCACCGTAAATATTAATACAAGTCCCATTCCGATATAGCTCTTTACTGCAAGGACCGCAACCGAATAGGCGACCGCTGCCAATATTTTTGTTCTTGCATCTGCGCGGTGCAGCGGTGAGAGGGTATTTATATAACGTCCTATGGTAATATCACGAAGCATCACCGGAGCCTCCCTTCGCAATACTCATAACCGCATTGTGAGCCTCCTGCACCGTGAGCGCCGCACCGATGTCTGCTCCGAAGCTTCTGAGCGCGGAGGAGAGCTTTGACATTTCGGGGCTGTCAAGCCCGCATTCGGCAAGCAGTTTTTCGTTTGTAAAAATTTCATGAGGTGTTCCGTGAGCGGCTGCGCTGCCGTTACAAAGAACCATTATGTCATCCGCATATTGAGCGGCATCTTCCATAGAATGCGTTACAAAAATAATTGTCATGTTATGTCGGACTTGTTTCAATTTATTAAGAATTGAAAATATATGCTGTCTGCCGATAGGGTCAAGCCCTGCTGCAGGCTCGTCAAGAACAAGAACAGACGGCTCCATTGCAAGAATTCCGGCAAGCGCCGCAAGACGCTTCTGACCGCCGGAAAGCTCATATGGGGCTGCTTCAAGCTGTTTTTGCGTAAGACCTGTCAGCTCTGCCGCCTCTTTTACACGAGCATCAAGCACATTTCCGGTCAGTCCGAGATTTTTAGGACCGTATGCTATATCTTCATATATCGTTTCGGCAAACAGCTGATATTCCGGATTTTGAAATACCATACCGATTTCTTTGGTGCATTCCTTTAACGGTCTGTCGTCAATCGTGACGAAGCCGCTGTCCGGTTCGGTTATACCTGCGATGATTTCCGCAAGCGTGGATTTTCCGCTTCCTGTGCGTCCTATTACAGCCGTAATTCCTGTGCTTATATCCTCTGTAATGTGTGAAACGGCATCTGTTCTGCCGGCGGGTGAGGAATAGGAGTATGAAATATTCTTCAGCGATATTCTGTATTGCGGCTTTGTTTCGCAGAAAGTCTCTGAAGGAGAGAATTTTCCGCTGACCGATTTTGCAATCTGTTTTGCGCATGTGTTTATATCCGGGGCAATATACGGAATATGCAGACCGCTTTTTCTCAGCATAAGACAAAGACGGGTGCATTGAGGTATATCAAGCCCTGAGTGTGAAATCAGCTCGTAATCCGAGAAAATTTCAGCGGGTGTGCCGTCTGCTGTAATATGTCCGTTATCCAGTACAATAACGCGGTCTGCGGCAGCTGCCTCCTCCATATAATGTGTTATCCATATAATACTTATTCCAAATTCATTTTTAAGCCGCATAACGCAGTCAATAATGCGCTTTCTTGCCAGCGGATCAAGCATTGAGGTTCCCTCGTCAAACACCATATATTCCGGACGCATTGCGAGTATTCCCGACACTGCCGCAAGCTGCTTCTGCCCGCCGGACAATGTATTTATTGCTCTGTGACGCAGATGTGAAATTCCGGCGGCATCAAGCGCGTATTCAACACGGCGCAGAATTTCATCCTCAGAAAGACCTAAGTTTTCCGGAGCAAAGGCTGTGTCATCCTCAACGATTGATGCGACAGCCTGGGATTCGGGATTCTGGAATACCATTCCCACACGTTCGCGAACATCGAATATTTTTTGTTCATTCTTTGTATTGATTCCGTCAACAAAAACATCACCGTTCTCAGGTATGAGGATGGCGTTAAGATGCTTTGCAAGCGTAGATTTTCCCGAACCGTTTCTTCCCAGAATTGCCGTGAAAGATCCTTTCTCTATGTTCAGATTTATTCCGTCAAGAATCATCTCACCGCTGAATGTGCGGGTCAGACTGTTTATTTCTATCATAATTAATATCACCTTGTAAATTTCGAGAACCAAGCTCTGATAGATTATAGCATAAAAAAGCCCCGAATGCAATAATAATACAGCCGGAGCAATATAATTTTGTGAAAAAAGCTTGAAATTTGAATAACAGGGTAGTATAATATAGTTTGTTTTGAGATACGGTATACGTAAGTGCAAAACAGCCGTACAGCGCCGACGGAGGAATTCCGAAGCTTTTTTATCGGCGCAGTACAAGCTTTGTGAGCAGTCCGCCGGCAAACATAATCACAGAAACCGCAAGCGTTGCGGATGCCGCGACCGGGGCAGATGCTCCGAATGATATTAATAATAAAATTACAGCTATTATAAAGTAAGTATATGGTTCCATGCTTATAAGTTCCTTTCTGTAAGAAATATGCTAGCGGAACGAACATTTGTTCCGAACATCTGTTCGTATTATAACATAATTTTTTTTAAAATGCAAGTCCTTTTTTGAGAATTGTCCCATAAAAAGAACGAAATTCTGCAAAAAATTTGATGAGGGATATAAACGGGACTGAAAGGAGTAATAAAATGACAATTTTGTATGAGGTTCATAAAGGTCTGTATGTAAATATGACAAACAGATGCCCGTGCGCCTGTTCATTCTGTTTAAGACAGGAGAAGGGAAGCAAAAGCCTTTACGGCGACCTTTGGCTTGAACGTGAGCCTTCGGTAGAGGAGGTAATTGAGGAGTTTAGAAAGCGCGATCTTTCAAAGTATGATGAGATCGTGTTCTGCGGCTTCGGAGAGCCGTCGGAAAGATTATATGATATTTTCAATGTATGTGATTTTCTGAGAACAATAACAAAGCTGCCGATAAGAATAAACACAAACGGTATGGCAAATCTCATATGGGATAAAAATACGGCGCCGGACTTTGAGGGAAGAATAGATGTTGTTTCAATAAGCCTTAACACGCCGAACAAAGAGCGTTATTATGAAATAACAAAATGCAGATATGGTATAGATTCATTTGACGCAATGCTGGAATTTGCCGGAGAGGTAAAAAAATATGTCGGAAGGGTTATTCTTTCAACTGTTGCTACGACCATAACAAAGGAAGAAGAGCGGCAGTGCTCGGAGATTTGTCAAAGACTCGGCGTGACGTACAGAATAAGACCGTTTGAGGATTATAAGGAGCGACAGTAAATGAAAGTAATAGATTTTATAAACGTATCGCCTACGGCATTCCACGCTGCGGCAAACGTGAAGAGTATACTGATGAAAAACGGCTTTGAAGAACTATACGAATTTGAGGAATGGAAGCTGCAAAAAGGCGGCAGATATTTTGTAATGCGCAACGGCTCATCAATAATAGCCTTTGAGGTGCCGTTGTGTAATTATGCGGGACTTTGCGTGTGTGCGTCCCATACGGATTCACCGTCCTTTAAGCTTAAAGCCTCACCGGAGCTGACGGGGATAAACGGTTTAATTCGTCTCAATATTGAGGGCTATGGCGGCATGGCACGTGAGACGTGGTTTGACAGACCGCTTTCTGTTGCAGGAAGAATCGCAGCGGAGGTAGGCGGTACAATAAAAGAAATTCTCGTAAATATAGACCGTGATATTGCGGTAATACCGTCGCTGGCAGTTCATATGGGAAAAGCACGGTCTGAGGAGCGGGCAAACATACAGAACGAGATGCTGCCTATACTGCGTTCGGAGGGAGCGCAGAAAAAGCTGATTGATTTGATTGCCGATACGGCGGATGTAAAATCGGAAAATATAAAGGGCTGTGATCTTTATTTATATAACCGTGAAAAGGGAACGGTGTTCGGCGCGGATAATGAATTTATAGCAAGCGGAAGAATAGACAATCTTGAAAATGTTTATATCTCACTTTCGGCGCTGCTCAATTCGATGAAAACCTCGCAGAAAAATGAGATGCTGAGGATTTATGCGGCATTTGATAATGAGGAAACCGGTTCACTTACACGTCAGGGAGCAGAATCAACATTTTTCAATGACGTGATTGTAAGAATTAACGAAGCGTTGGGTGTGAGCAGTTCAGAATATATGCGCCGTCTTGCGTCAAGCTTTGTTATGTCGGTTGATAATGCCCATGCGATGCATCCAAACTATGCAGCAAAGGCCGATCCCATAAATCGTCCTGCCTTAAACGGCGGTGTGGTGCTGAAATTCAATGCGTCGGGCAGATATACAACAGATGCGGTATCGGCGGCATTTGTAAAAACCCTTGCCGAGCGTGCCGGAGTACCTGTTCAGGAGTATCACAATCGCAGCGATATAGCCGGAGGTTCAACGCTCGGCAATCTCATGAACCGTCACATATCAGTGATGTCTGCCGATATAGGATTGGCGCAGCTTGCGATGCACTCCGCGTATGAAACCGCAGGGGCAAAGGATACGGAATATATGGAAAAGCTGCTGACGGAATTTTATAACACAACAATAAAAGCCGGATGCGGCGGACAGCTTGAGTTGATTAGATAACGGAGAGGGACGGAATGCGACCGTCCCTTGTTCTTTGGCGCAGCTTAGGAGTTTATTTTTCGAGCCCGTAAAAATCCTCAAAAAATCCGGGATAGCTTACATCGACGCAGCTGCTGTCATCAAGTGTAGATTCACCGTCGGCAAGCTGAGAAAGGATTGCAAGACTCATTGCCATGCGGTGGTCGCCGTAGGCTGCAAAATCAGCGCCGTGTATAGGCTTACCGCCTGTTATAATCATTCCGTCTGCGGTTTCTTCAATGTCTATACCGCATTTTCGGAATTCATCCACAACTGCTCTTATGCGGTTTGTTTCCTTGACCTTAAGCTCCTGCGCATCACGTATAACGGTTTTTCCTTCGGCAAACACCGCAGCCGCGGCAATAACCGGCAGCTCATCAATAAGCCGAGGGATGATAGCTCCGGCGATTTCCGTACCGTGAAGCTCTGAGCTGCGGATTACAATGTCGGCAACCGGCTCGCCTGCGGCAGTATGCTCGTTTATAAGCTCCATGTTCGCGCCCATTGCCCGCATAACATCTATAATTCCTGTTCTTGTCGGATTAATTCCGACATTTCTTATTATTATCTCCGAATCAGGCATGATTGCCCCCAGAACTATGAAAAATGCGGCAGAGGATATATCTCCGGGTACAAGTATGTCCTGCGCTTTTAAGAAATCTGTTTTTCCTACCTTAATCGTAAGTCCGTTTGTTTCGAGATTTGCTCCCATTGCCGCAAGCATAAGCTCTGTGTGGTCACGGGATTTTTCGATTTCATGAATTATCGTATCACCTTCAGCGTACAGACCCGCAAGGATCAGGGCTGTCTTTACCTGAGCTGAAGCAACGGTCATGTTATATTCCATACCGTGAAGTCTTGTGCCGTGTATATGCAGCGGACAGTATTCGTTTTCAATATCCGCTCCCATAAGCGAAAGCGGCTTTGTAACCCGTCCCATGGGACGCTTGCATATAGATGCGTCACCGGTTATATCTGTATCAAACGGCTGTCCGGCAAGTATCCCGCAAAGCAGTCTGGTAGTCGTGCCGCTGTTGCCGGTATACAGTGTTTTTTGGGGCTTATTAAGCCCGTGCAGTCCTTTGCCGTAAACAGTGACATCGCTGCCGTCAATATCAATTTTTATTCCCATAGCGCGAAAACAATCTATTGTTGAAAGACAGTCAGCGCCCTTTAGAAATCCGCTTATATGTGTTATGCCGTCGGCAAGCGAACCGAGCATAACGGCGCGGTGTGAGATTGACTTATCACCGGGAATCGTTATTTCGCCGCGGACGCTCCGCATTTTTCTTATATCCATTATGTATTATCTTTCCTTTCGAAAATTAAATTGTATATTTGGATTATACCACAAATATTAATGTATTACAAGATATTCGGTGGTGATTTATTGTGAAAAAATCTTTTTTATCAGGCGCGGTGGTACTTATGATTGCAAATATCATATCTAAGGTTCTGGGTGCGGTGCTGAAAATTCCTCTTACGTACATAATACATGAGGAGGGAATGGCGGTCTATAACACCGCCTTCACTGTGTATATAATGTTTTTGTCGTTTGTTGTAGCGGGGACTCCGTTTGCGGTGCAGAAGCTTACCGCGGCGGCACATGCAAAAAATGAGCCGGGGCGGGCAAGGGAAACGGTGTTTATTTCTACTGTTATACTCGCGGTGATAGGATTTATAGGCAGCGCGGTTCTCTGGGCAGGCGCAGATTTCTTTGCGCTTGCAATGAAGGAGGAGCAGGCGGGATGGGCTATAAGAGCTATTTCTCCGTCAATTTTTCTTGTTGCCTGCGGCACGGCGGTAAAGAGCGGTTTTCAGGGGAAATCAGATATGGTTCCCACGGCGGTTTCACAGGTGGTAGAGTCATTTATAAAGCTTGGAGCAGGCTATGCGCTGGCTGTCGTTCTGCTGTATATGGGAACGGAATATGCCGCGGCGGGAGCGGCGGCAGGGGTCACAATAGGTGAGGCTGCGGCAACACTGATGCTGGCAGTCTGGTATATGCTGTCTGTAGAAAAGGTAAAGCGTACTGTAGAAAGCCGCCGTGAGATATTAAAGGAGCTTACTGATATTGCACTGCCGATGCTTTTTATGTCAGTGGCAGGCTCGGCTCTTTCTGTTTGCGACACCTCTGTAATTCGTGCGGGATTGCTGCGCGCCGGGCTGTCAACGGAAAGGGCCAGGTTTGTTTACGGTGCATATACGGGTTATGCAATGACGGTGATTAATCTGCCGTCAGGCTTTCTCGCAACCCTGGGAGTAAGTGTTATTCCCATTATTTCGGGTGCTGCTGCGGTCGGGAATACAGGGAGAATACGCTCCGTTACGCGGCGGGCGGTAGGACTTTGTGCAGCTGCAGGGGTCACCTCCGTTATTGGTCTGTGTTTGTTCGGGGATCTTGTGCTTGAGATATTGTTCCATAATACCTACAGCGCTCCGATGCTGAAAATGGCTGCTCCGTCTGTGCTTTTTATATGTGTTATGCAGATTTCCGGCGCAATACTGCAGTCTATGGGATATATATGGCGCGCGTTTGCCGCATCAATTACGGCGGCGCTTATAAAGCTTGCTTTTTCGGCGGTTTTGACAGCAAGACCGGAATTTAATATTTACGGTGCTATCATAGGCACAAATGCAGCTTTTTTCGTTGGAATGGTAATTAATCTGCTCAGCTTGTCACGAAAAAAAACGGCGGTCCCATAACCGCCGCGTGATATTTATTTTTTTTGTGTAGGAATGCTAACGGTTACGTCCGTGCCCTTGTTAAGATCACTTGTAATTGTGATTTTGCCGTGGAATGCGGATTCAACCGTTTCCTTTGCGATAGCCAGACCAAGCCCTGTGCCGCCCTTGTCACGGGAGCGCGCTTTGTCAACTCTGTAGAAGCGATCGAATATATGAGGAATCTGTTCTTTAGGGATTCCTATGCCGTTGTCGGACACCTTTATAAGAATGTCATTATACACATTGCTTGAGAATACATGAATCTCACCACCGGAAGGAGTATATTTAAGCGCGTTTATTATTATGTTTGAAATCGCTCTTTCAAGACCGTCGCGGTCTCCCGGAATCTTGGGCACGTCGTTTATCGGTGTATATGTCAAAGACTGGTTTTTCTTCTTAGCCGTAAGAGAAAGTCTTTCGACAAGCCCTTCAAGCATCGCCCGGATATCAATATCATCAACAGGCCTTGTATAGTTTGCATTTTCGTCAAGCTTTGACAGCGTGAGGAGATCGGATATGATCTTTGTCATTCTGTCGGTCTCCGATGATATGGTATCAAGGAAGCGTGTGCGAATCTCCGGCTTTGCGTCCGGGGTGTCGGCAAGGATGTCCGCATATGATTTTATGACTGTAAGCGGCGTCCTCAGCTCATGTGAAACGTTTGCAACAAAATCGCGCCGTGCGCTTTCAAGCCGTTCATGCTTTGTAACATCGTGCACAATAACGATTATGCCGCCCTCGCTGCTGTCTCTTGAATAGACTGTAAAATTGAACTGTAGCATCTGACCGTTTATATGAACCTCACGTTCAAAATCATCAGTCGGCATATACTGCATTGCCTCAAGCGTTACGTCATCAAGATTGATTTCCTTAAAGAATGTATTGAACATTATATCATCAACAAATTTCCTGTTTAAAAGACGCTTTGCCTCGGGGTTAATATGAATAAGCTTACCCTTCATGTCAAATGCCATAATACCATCGCTCATACTTTGCAGTATCTTTTCAAGCTTGATTTTTTCGGAGGTTGTTTTATCGGCATGCTCCCTGCGAAGCTCGGAAAGATAGAAAAGAGCATTGGACAGTTCTCCTATTTCATCTTCACGTTCTGATTCGGGAAGCGAGGTTATCTCACCGTCTGCAAGCTGCATTGTCTGTTTTGTTATTTTCTTTATCGGTCGTGTCATTGCGGAGGCAAGAATTGTTGCTGCAATATAAGCTGCGATAAGTGAGAAAAGAAGCTCTGTAATAAGGTTTTTTATAAGTCTGTCCGATACCGCTTTTTGCGTCGACAGCGTATCCTTTATGTATACTACATACCGCACGTTATCACCGCTTTTGAGCGGAAGCGCGTAATCTATATATCTGTGCGTAACTGCGGTGTTCCTGTTTTCTTCTCCCGCAAGAGCTGCGTCTATAACGGGAGACGATTCAATAACGTCCGAGCCGCAGCTTGAATACTCAACAGTACCGGCAGAGTCAAGAACGCAGAAAATAGCCGATCTGTCCAGACCAAGCTCATTGGCGTGTACGTTCACAATATCGGCAATTTTCTTTATGTTATCCGGACCGGATTCATTCATGACAAGCTCGGTTTCTGTTTCGGATACGGATACCGCCGTAGCGGCATCGGTAAGCAGCTCTTTTGTATCACTGTTAAATACATTCGATACTGCCTCATCAAAGGTGTTGTGGAAATAACGCACGGAGCTGAGAATTCCCGACAGACCTATAATCAGCTCAATAGAAGCCATAAGCAGCACAAACAGGACTGTGATTTTCATGCGTATGCTTTTGAACATAATGATTTCAGTCCTTTTTTATTATATTTTATTGAAATAGTAGCCTATGCTGCGCTTTGTTATTATGTAACGGGGCAGACTCGGATCATCCTCTATCTTTTCTCTCAGACGCCTTATTGTAACGTCAACGGTACGCACGTCACCGAGGTACTCGTAGCCCCAAACATTCTCAAGAAGAACCTCCCTTGAGAAAATCTGATCCGGAGCCTCTGCGAGGAAACGAAGAAGCTCAAATTCTCTTAGGGTTATGTCTATAATTTTTCCGTCCTTGCGCACCTCATAGCGGTCAACATTAATTGTGACGTTGCCGGAGGTGATAATGCTCTTGTCCTCATGCTTTTCGGCAGCTTCCTTTGATATTTCGGAGCGGCGCAGGATTGCCTTTACGCGTGCTTTAAGCTCACGTGCGGAATACGGCTTTGTTATGTAATCGTCAGCGCCGAGCTCAAGCCCCAGCACCTTGTCAACCTCGTCCTCACGTGCGGTAAGCATTACGATAGGGACGTTGGATTCCTTTCTGATTTCCTTGCACACGTCCATACCGTCCATTCCCGGCAGATTGCAGTCAAGCAGGATCAAGTCGGGATTATGCTGTCTGAATAAGTCAATACCCATAGGACCGTCATATGCCGAGACCGTCTTGTAGCCGTCCTGTTCAAATGTAAAGACGAGAATATCGTTTATATTTTTTTCATCTTCGATTATAAGAATAGTAGTTGCATCCATTGTAAAAATCCTTTCGTACCGGCGCAGTATATGATGATTTTTTCATCAATGACATTTATAACAATAATATTGCACCTGAATTACATATATTTTATCAAAAATAAACAGATATATCAAGTATATTTCGAAAAAAAATAAAAAAAATTTTATTTTTTAGGATAAAGCTGCGCTTCTGTCACCGAAATACTGTTATTATATAGAAAAAACAACCAATATATATGTAAGAATAATCTATATTTGCATAAAAATTAAACAAAATTCAAAAAAGGTATTGACAAAACAAAAAAATATGATATACTAGGAATATCCAAAACATACTAATCCGATAGGAAAAGAATAAATAAAACGAAAAGAGGTAATTGATATGGCAAATAGAGAATGGAGATTTGAAACAAAGCAGCTGCATGTGGGTCAGGAAAAGGCAGATCCGGTTACGGATGCAAGAGCTGTTCCGATTTATGCGACAACATCATATGTATTCCATAATTCACAGCATGCGGCAGATCGCTTCGGACTGCGTGATGCGGGTAATATCTACGGAAGACTCACAAATCCCACAGAGGATATATTCGAACAGAGAATGGCAGCCCTTGAAGGCGGCGTTGCAGCCCTTGCAGTTGCATCGGGTGCGGCGGCTCTGGCATATACCTTCCAGGCGCTTGCGCAGCAGGGTGAGAATATTGTGGCGGCAAAGACAATTTACGGTGGTACATACAACTATCTTGAGCATACATTACCGGGATTCGGTGTAACGACCAAATTTGTTGATCCGGATGAAGGTGTAGATGTATTTGAAAAGGCAATAGACAGCAATACGAAGGCAATCTTTATTGAATCCCTCGGTAATCCGAACTCAAATATTATTGATATTGAGGCGGTAGCAGAAATTGCTCATAAGCACGGCATCCCGCTTGTAATCGATTCAACCTTTGCAACACCGTATCTTTTAAGACCGATTGAGCACGGAGCTGATATAGTTGTACATTCGGCGACAAAATTTATCGGAGGTCACGGAACGGCAATCGGAGGTGTAATCATTGACGGCGGTAGGTTTGACTGGAAGGCATCGGGAAGATATCCGTGGATTTCGGAGCCAAACCCGTCATATCATGGTGTATCCTTTGCAGAGGCCGCCGGTGCGGCAGCGTTTGTAACATATATAAGAGCAATTCTGCTTCGTGATACCGGAGCTACTCTTTCACCGTTCCATGCGTTCATATTCCTCCAGGGACTTGAAACACTATCGCTCAGAGTAGAGCGGCATGTTGAGAACTCACTCAGGATAGTTGAGTATCTCAAAAATCATCCGCAGGTAGAGGCGGTTCATCATCCATCGCTAGAAGATGATCCCAGCCACGCACTTTATAAGAAGTATTTCCCCAACGGCGCCGGATCAATATTCACCTTCGAAATAAAGGGAGATCAGACCAAGGCACAGAAGTTTATTGATAATCTTGAGATATTCTCACTTCTTGCCAATGTTGCGGATGTTAAGTCTCTAGTTATTCATCCGGCAACGACAACACATTCACAGTGCAGCGAGCAGGAACTGGCTGAGCAGGGAATAAAGCCTAACACAATAAGACTTTCAATAGGTATTGAGAATGTAAATGACCTTATTGCCGCGCTTGATGACGCATTTGCGGCTGTAGAAAACGATTAACATTATTTATAGTAATAGAAAGAAGGTTTTTTAAATGGCAAAGGTATATCATAAAATTACAGATCTCATAGGCGGAACTCCGCTTCTGGAGCTTGTAAACTATGAAAAGGCAAACGGTCTTGAAGCAACAATCCTGGGTAAGCTGGAATATTTCAATCCGGCGGGCTCGGTTAAGGACAGAATAGCAAAGGCAATGGTAGATGAGGCAGAAGCGCAGGGACTGCTGAAGCCGGGCTCAGTAATTATTGAGCCGACATCGGGAAACACAGGTATAGGGCTTGCGTCCGTTGCTGCGGCGAGAGGCTACAGGATAATAATAACAATGCCTGAAACAATGAGTATTGAGAGAAGAAATCTTCTCAAAGCATACGGAGCGGAGCTTGTTCTCACAGACGGCGCAAAGGGAATGAAGGGTGCTATCGCAAAGGCGGGTGAACTGGCAAAGGAAATCCCCGGCAGCTTTATTCCGGGACAGTTTACAAATCCTGCCAACCCCGCGTATCACAGAGAAACAACAGGACCGGAAATCTGGGCGGACACGGACGGCAAGGTAGACATATTTGTAGCAGGTGTAGGTACAGGCGGCACAATTTCCGGCGTAGGAGAATATCTCAAGTCGCAAAATCCTGATGTCAGGATAGTAGCTGTTGAGCCAGCAGGCTCACCGGTGCTTTCGGAGGGAAAGCCGGGAGCGCATAAGATCCAGGGAATCGGCGCGGGTTTTGTGCCTGACACACTTAATACCGAAGTTTATGATGAGATAATAAAGGTAGAGAATGAGGACGCGTTTGCTGCGGGCAGAGCAATTGCGCGTAACGAGGGCGTGCTTGTGGGAATATCATCCGGCGCTGCGGTATACGCAGCAACAGAGCTTGCAAAGAGACCGGAGAATAAGGGCAAGGTTATTGTTGCACTGCTGCCGGATACGGGTGAGAGATACCTTTCTACACCAATGTTTCAGGATTGAATAATATATTAATATCAGGGCGGTTATCAGTTGTGATGACCGCCTTAAATGTTATTAAAACTGCTCATTAAATTATACATGACAATAATATTTTTATACAATTCAACAAAATTCGCGGAATTTGTTGAAAAAATATTTTAATCGTGATAGAATATAAAAATGGGAGATAAATGATTTAAAGAACATGGAGGAAAATATCATGTCAAAACTTATCGCGTTATTATGCGCTGCGTCAATGACATTAAGTGCAGGCGCATCACTCGCATTTGCTGCGGATGAAACAAAAGCTGCAGCAGACACAACAGCAGCAGAAGCAACAGAGACTGCAACAGAAGAAGCAACATCAGCACCCGAAGCAACAGAGGCTGCAACAGAAGAAGCAACATCAGCACCTGAATCAACAGAGGCTGCAACAGAAGAAGCAACATCGGCTCCGGAAGCAACAGAAGAGCCGACAGCTGTTCCGACAGAGACTCCGGCAGTAAATCCGTTTGAGGATTGTCAGGATGCATGGTTCACGGATGCAGTTACATATGTATATAATAACGGTCTTATAAAAGGTTATAACGACGTAACCTTCGGTCCGCAGGATAATGTAACAAGAGATCAGCTCGCAGTTATTCTTTATAGACTTAATTCAACAGAAGATGTTGTAACAGAAGGCGAGAAGTGGGCAGAGGGCGCTGAGTCATGGGTATCGGAAACAGGTATCATGGATGAGTTCCTCGCTGAGGATTTCGGCGGCTCGGAGAAGCTTACAAGAGAGCAGATTGTTTCAACAATGTATAAGGCATATAAGCTTACAAACGAGGCTAAGGACGCATCAGCTCAGAAGCTTGATGAGTTTGCGGATGCAGACACAATCACAGAGTATGCCGTAGAAGCTGTAAAGTGGGCTGTGGCATCAGGGATTATCGAGGGTAATGACGAGATGGAAATCAACCCTGCCGATAATGTAACAAGAGCTGAAACATCAGCTATTTTACAGAGATACCTCACAAAGCTTACATTTGCTGACGCATCAGAGAAGCCGGAGGCAACAGAAGTACCTGAGGCAACAGAAGCGCCTGAGGCAACAGAGGCACCTGAGGCAACTGAAGCTCCGGCAGCAACAGAAGAAACTGAAGAGGAAGAAGCTACAGAGGAGCCTGTAGAAGAGGTTGCTGAATAATTTCTGAACAGTAGTGTGATTACATGAAACGGATAAAATCATTTTTCTGTAGATTTTATCCGTTTTTTGTTTTATGAATATACAGCTTGATTGTTGTGTAAATATTCGGAGTAATGATAGGCGGGTAGATTGATTAAGGGCTATATGCTTAAAATATCGGGAAACGAGATATATGTAACAGAATAGGTAAATAATTTGCTGTTTGGCAAGCGGTGAAAACAGGAAAATTTCAATATGATATTGTTTTATAGCTTTATTTCTGTTATAATATTATTGATGTTTCATCGCAGATTTTGGAGGCGGCAAGACGGGTTTTCGGAAGACTGCGCCGTTTATGGGCGGGTACCGGGATATGAGAGTATATAAATTATAGTAAAGAGGAATATAGATTTGAAAAAGGTATTAAAAATATTAGAATTTGACAAGATACTGGAGCGGCTGCAGAGTTATACTCAGTCAGAGCCGGTTAAAAAGAGAATATACAGGCTTGAGCCCTACACAACGGTAAAGGAGGCTGCGGCGGCTCAGAAGGAGACAACTGAGGCAATGTCAACGCTTTTAAAGCTTGGAGCACCTCCGGTAAATATGTCGGTATCGGACGTGCGCGGATCGGTAAAGCGCGCGGAGCAGGGCGGAGTGCTGGCGATACGTGAGCTTATGGAAATTTCGAGGGTTCTTTACGCGGCGAGAAGGCTCAAGGCATACCTTGAGGAAGCCTCGGAGGAATGTGCTTTGCTCCGTGATATGGGACGGCAGCTGCTTACGGCAAAGGCTCTTGAGGACAGGATAAACGGAGCGGTAATTTCCGAGGAGGAGCTTGCTGATGATGCGTCTGCGGAGCTTTCAGCAATACGGCGCAGAATGAAAAATCTTAACGGTAAAATTAAGGATACGTTAAACAATATGGTTCACAGCTCCCATTATAAAAAATATTTGCAGGATTCGATCATAACCATGCGTTCGGACAGATATGTAATCCCGGTGCGTGCCGAATATAAGAGCGAGGTGCCGGGAATTGTGCACGACACCTCGGCAACCGGACAGACGATGTTCATAGAGCCTATGAGCGTTGTGAACTCTAATAATGAGATCAGGGATCTGCGCAACAAGGAGCAGCAGGAGATAGAGCGTATTTTAGCTGAGCTTTCCGCGGCAGCTGCGGAGAATTCGCATGAAATATTTGTTGATTACCGCGTAATTGCAGAGCTGGATTTTATGTTTGCAAAGGGCAGGCTTTCACTTGATATGAACGCTGCTGAGCCGCGGCTCAACGGCAAAGGAATAATAAACCTGAAGCGTGCGCGTCACCCGCTGATAGATAAGGACAAGGTTGTTGCAAATGATATAACCTTTGGAAAGGAAATAGATTCGTTAATCGTAACGGGCCCGAATACAGGCGGAAAGACGGTAACGCTTAAAACCGTGGGATTGCTTTCCGTTATGGCGGCGGCAGGTCTGCATATTACGGCAGGGGATAACAGCGACGCGGCAGTGTTTTCAAAAATATATGCCGATATAGGTGATGAGCAGTCAATTGAGCAAAGCCTGTCAACCTTCTCGTCACACATGGTGAATATCGTAAAGATACTGAAAAATGTGGATAATAACACACTCGCACTGTTTGATGAGCTGGGCGCGGGAACAGACCCGACAGAGGGCGCGGCACTTGCGATAGCAATCATAGAGCATCTGCGCCTTATGGGAGTAAAAACGCTTGCGACAACGCACTACAGCGAACTGAAAATTTTTGCGCTCACAACCGACGGAGTGGAAAACGCATCCTGCGAGTTTGATGTAAAGACACTGCAGCCTACCTACAGGCTGATGATAGGTGTGCCGGGCAAATCAAACGCATTTGCAATTTCAAGACGGCTGGGACTTGATCAGAGGGTTATAGACCGCGCGGGTGATATTCTTTCGGATGAGGATATAAGATTTGAGGATGTTGTAACCGATCTTGAGCAGGCAAGAGCAGAGGCGCGCCGTGATGCTGATGAAAACGCGAGATTGAAACGTGAGCTGAAGGATCTGAGAAAGCAGGTCGAAGCCGAGAGGATAAAGCTGAAAGAGAATAAGTCGAGAATACTTGAGGATGCGCACAGAGAGGCTAAAATTATTGTCATGGACGCCAAGAGCGAGGCAAATGAAATCATCCGTGACCTTGAAAGAATGCGTCAGAAGGGCATTAAGGCGGGAGGAAATCTTGACGATAAGACGAGCGAGGCAAGGGAAAAGCTCAAAAAGCGCGAGGACAGCATAGACGATAAGATGAAGCGTGTCTCAAAGCCTAAGCAGACCTATGCGGAGCCGCCTAAAAATCTCAGACCGGGTGAGCTGGTAAAGATACTTGACCTCGATCAGGAGGCTACCATCATAAAGCCGCCGGATGGGAACGGCAAAACAAGAGTGCAGGCGGGAATAATAAAAATGGACGTTCATGTGTCAAATCTGCGCCGCATAGATAACGATAAGCAGCGGCAGAAGGAAATGACGGAGAAGTTTGTTCCGACGCGTTCCTTTGAATCAAAAACAAAGACCGTATCAACGGAGGTTGATGTTCGTGGACAGTACCCGGAGGAGGCTTGGATGAATGTTGAGAAATTCCTTGACGACTGCTATCTTGCAGGGGTTTCTCCGGTGAGAATTGTACACGGCAAGGGAACAGGTGTTCTTAAAAAGCATATAAGAGAAATGCTCAGAAAACACAGATACGTTAAATCCTGGAGACCGGGCGTGTTCGGTGAGGGTGAAGACGGTGTAACGGTTGCGGAATTGAAGTAAAGGGTGTGATAGGGTTGGCAAAGAAAAAGCCTGTGATAACAAACGCAATGCGTCTTTTGAGAACAAAGAAGATAGAGTTTGAGGAAATTGAGTATGAGACAGAAGAGGTAGGCGAGGATTTCGGCGAAAAGATTGCCGCGCTTACCGGTCTGGCGCCGGAAATGTCATTTAAAACGCTTGTGGCGCGCGGTGATAAAAAGGGAATCATGGTTGCCTGTGTTCCGGTATGCTGCGAGGTTGATATGAAAAAGCTTGCCAAGGCAGCGGGGGACAAGAAGGTTGAAATGATACATGTTAAGGAGCTTTTAGGACTGACGGGATATATTCGCGGCGGAGTATCGCCTATAGGGATGAAAAAGCAGTATCCCACATATGTAAATGCGTCAGCTGAGGCTCTTGAAAAGATTGCCGTAAGCGGAGGAACCTGCGGTGTTACTCTGGTAATGACACCCGGAGATTTAAAGAAAGCGACAAACTGCGTATTTGCAGATATTATAAAGTAAGGAGAAGGAATATGGATATTTTTATGCCGGCAGATATATTGCTGCCAAAGAATCAGGATTTTACAAGGTGGAGCGTGGTTGCGTGCGATCAGTATTCCTCAGAGCCCGAATACTGGGAACGTGCTGCAGAGCTTGCGGGAAATGCGCCCTCAACGCTTAATATCATTTTCCCGGAGGCATATCTGAATGATGGGAATGATGATGCGAGGATAAAGAGAATAAACGAAACAATGGAGGAATATCTCAAGGCGGATATTTTTGAGGAATATAAGGACAGCTTCATATATGTTGAACGCACACAGCCCAACGGCAAGGTGCGGCATGGCATAGTAGGCAGAATTGACCTCGAATTTTATGACTTTTCAAAGGGTTCTCAGTCAGCTGTAAGGGCGACAGAGGGCACAATAATTTCAAGAATACCGCCCAGACAGAGAATACGAAAGAATGCCCCTCTGGAGCTGCCGCATATACTAATGCTTGTTGATGACAGGGAAAAGACTGTAGTTGAGCCTGTAACGGCGAAGGCTTCCGAATTGCAGGTGCTGTATGATTTTGACCTGATGCAGGGCGGTGGTCATATAAAAGGTATGCTGCTGGATGAAGAATTAAAGGAGTCGGTTATAAAAGGACTGCACGGGCTTGAGGACAGAGATGAGTTTGATGCAAAATACGGAGTAAAGGGCAAGGATGTGCTTGTAATCGCTGTAGGCGACGGAAACCACTCTCTTGCGACGGCAAAGACCTGTTGGGAGGAAATAAAGAAAACATTATCATATGAGGAGCAGCAAAATCATCCCGCACGTTTTGCATTGGTTGAGCTTATGAATCTTCATGATGAGGCGCTTGAGTTTGAGCCTATACACAGGGTTGTATTTGATGTTGATCCCGAGCAGGTTGAGCTGGCATTATATTCGTATTATCCTCAGACAGCAGAAACGGATAACGGAGGACAGAAGATAGTAATAACATATCAGGGCAAGGAAAAGACAGTATATATAACGGATGCACCCTCAAATCTTGCCGTAGGAACACTTCAGAAGTTCCTGGATGAGTATCTTGCGACAAGCGGCGGTGAGATAGACTATATACACGGCGCGGATGTTGTAAGAGGTTTAACCGAAAAGCCGGATACAATCGGTTTTATTGTGGACGGCATGGAGAAAAATGATCTTTTTACAACCGTAATAAAGGACGGCTCACTTCCGAGAAAAACCTTCTCAATGGGTGAGGCGGCGGATAAAAGATTTTATCTTGAAGCTAAGAAAATAAGATGATGCTATGAAAGCTGCAATATTTCAGACTGACATTATATTTGAAAACAAGGCGGAGAATCTAAGGCGCGGACTGCAATTGATTAAAGCAGCGGCGGACGGCGGAGCGGATATATGCTTCTTTCCGGAGATGAGCTTTACCGGATTTTCAATGAACATAAAGCTCACGGGCGAAAATGACGGATATACCATAAGATGTATGCAAAAGGCGGCGCTTGAAAATAATATTGCGGTCGGCTTCGGATATGTATGTCTTAAAAACGGCAGAGGAGAAAATCATTATGCTGTTGCGGATAAAACCGGCAGACTTTTAAGTGATTATGTGAAAATACATTCCTTTGCCATGGGCGGGGAGAATGAGGATTTTGCAAGCGGAAACACGCTTCCGAAGCCTTTTTCGATAGCCGGGCATAGAATTTCAACCTTCATATGCTATGATCTGCGGTTTCCTGAAATTTTCAGAGCGGCGGCGGATAGCTCTTCTGTAATGACTTTAGCGGCAAACTGGCCTGCATCGCGGCGGGAGCACTGGATGACGCTGCTTAAAGCACGGGCAATTGAAAATCAGGCTTACATAATAGGAACAAATTGCTGCGGAGAGCAGAACGGATTGAAATACAGCGGCGACAGTATGGTTGTTGATCCGCTCGGCAATGTTATTGCTCAGTCGGAGCAGTATAAGGATAGCATACTTTTTGCTGATATTCCGTCCGATACGGATAAGATAAGAGCGCAGTTTCCTGTTCTTGCCAGTCGGAAGAAAAGCTTGTATAAGAAGCTTCTGCTGTTATAAGTAAAGCTCTGACAGGCATGGAAATGAATAATAAAAGAGAGAGCAATGTGTAAGATACCGTTAGGGTATCTTGCAGCTCTCTCTTTTAATATGCGAGTATTTATCAGTCCTTTATTTCTTCAAAATCCGCAGCACCGTGTTTACAGAGCGGACATATAATATCATCGGGCAGCTCATCACCCTCGTAAACCCATCCGCATACCTTGCAGACGAAGCCCTTTTTGCCTTCTGTCTTCGGCTTTGGTTTAACATTATCCAGATAATATGTGTATGTCATTGTCTCACGGTCAGAGATAACTCTCGCCTCCGTAACAGAGCAGATAAACATTCCGTGTGTTCCGAGATCAATATACTTCTCAACCTTCAGCGACATAAATGAGTTTATATACCTGGGTAGAAAAACAAGGCCGTTATCACTGCGCAGCGGAGTACAGTCCGCGAATTTGTCAACCGTTCTGCCACTTTGGAAACCAAAGGTTTCAAACACCTTAAACGGAGCGTCAACGGAAAGACAGTTTACATTCATAATACCGGTCTGCTCTATGATATGGTGTGAGTAGTTTTGCTTGTTAATAGTAACAGCAACGCGGTTTGGGGTATTGGTGACCTGAGTGACGGTGTTCACAATAAGCCCGTTGTCCTTTTTTCCGTCGCTTGAGGTTACAACATACAGACCGTACCCTATGTTAAAGAGTGCATTCATGTTATTCTTATCTGCAGTCTTGTCGCTTTGAGCCATATAATCCAGGCAAAGCTCATTGGCCAAAGCATCCAGCTGTTCTGTGCTTTCGCTGTTAAGAGCCGATTTGATTTTTACCGTGGTATTGGCAAAGAGAATGTTTTTACTGTTTGCAAACATCCCCTTCATAACCTTTGCTGCAAGCGGTGCCCAGCTTCCGTTTTCTATAAGGGCTATGGTGCGGTTCTGATAATTACGTTCGGTCAGATGCTCAATAAAGCTTCTCATAAACGGGAATATATCCGCATTATAGGTAGTTGTTGCAAGCACCAGCTTGCCGTAACGGAAGGCATCCTCGACCGCTTCTGCCATGTCGCATCTGGCAAGATCGTTAACAACAACTTTTGGACAGCCCTTTTCACGAAGCTTTTCTGCCAGCAGCTCTACAGCCTTTTTGGTATGACCGTAAACTGAGGTATATGCAATCATAATGCCTTCACTTTCAATTCCGTATGAGGACCATATATTATAGAGATTGAGATAGTAGCCGAGATTTTCTGTGAGAATAGGCCCGTGCAGAGGACAGATTTTTTCAATATCCAGTGCTGCCGCCTTTTTTAACAGAGCCTGTACCTGTTCGCCGTATTTGCCGACAATTCCGATGTAGTATCTTCTTGCCTCGCATGCCCAGTCCTCATCTGCGTCAAGCGCTCCGAATTTGCCGAAGCCGTCAGCGGAAAACAGCACTTTGTCATAGCTGTCATAGGTAACTATAACCTCCGGCCAATGCACCATAGGCGCGGTGACGAATGTCAGTGTATGAGAGCCGAGTGTCAGGGTGTCGCCTTCCCCTACAACTATATTTCTGCCGGAATAATCCGTACCGAAAAAGTTCTGCATCATAACGAAGGCTTTTGCTGAGGAAACAACAACCGCCTCCGGATATGTTTTCATAAATATGTCGATATTTGCGGAATGATCCGGCTCCATGTGCTGAACAATGAGGTAATCCGGCTTCCTGCCTCCGAGTGCGTTGTCAATATTGTCAAGCCATTTATGCGTGAAATTAGCGTCGACAGTATCCATAACTGCAATTTTTTCGTCAATAATGACATATGAATTATATGCCATACCGTTGGGAACAATGTACTGTCCCTCAAAGAGATCAATTTCCCGGTCATTTACGCCAACGTACCGGATGTCGTTTGTTATATTCATATTGTCCTTCTTTCCCCGCTTATTGCGGCATTTTATATTTTTAATTAATTGAGAACTGAAATTGATTACAACCGTTCAGCAAAAATGACTGAACTGTTTCTTTTATCTGGGGCATCTGCCGTATGTTCCTGTTATTCGGGCGATTTTGGCTGCAAGCTTCTTTGTGCAGACGCCGGGCTTCATTCTCCATTGCCAGTTGCCGTGGGGAACCGACGGAGTATTCATTCTTGCTTCTGCGCCAAGCTCAAGGAAATCCTGCATCTGTATAACAAGAGTATCGCCTACGCACGCAAAGGCGGTTTTTATAAATGTCCATATAAACTCGCTGTCCGTGCTGCCTGTAAAGTTAAGAAACCTTGTGCAGAATTCGAGAGTTTCCTCGTCCAGCTCCTGAATCCAGCCCTTGATTGTGTTATTGTCATGTGTACCGATATATACTGCGCAGTTTTTATTATATGTGTACGGGAGATAATTGCTTTCCTCGCGCGGATCAAAGGCAAATTCAAGCACCTTCATGCCCGGAAAACCGCTGTCGGCAAGCATTTCGGTAACGGAGGGGGTAAGAAAACCAAGATTCTCGGCAATTATCGGGAGCTTGCCGAGCTGTGACTCGACAAAGCGGAAAAATTCAATTCCGGGTCCTGTTTCCCATTTTCCGTTTTCTGCTGTATCATCTCCGAACGGGATTGAATAATAGCTGTCAAAGCCACGGAAGTGGTCAATACGTACAATATCATAAAGCTCAACAGCGCTGTGAAGCCGGTCAATCCACCAGTTGTAGTTCGTTTCCTCATGTCTTGCCCAGTTGTAAATCGGGTTGCCCCACAGCTGACCCGTGCTTGAAAAGGCATCCGGGGGACAGCCCGCAACGGTCTTCGGCATAAGCTCCTCGTCCAGATCAAACAAATCGGGGAATACCCAAACGTCTGCGGAGTCAAGCGCTACATAAATCGGAATATCTCCTATAATCCGTATACCGTTAGAGTTAGCATATTCCTTCAGCTTTGTCCACTGCTCAAAGAATTTGAACTGCAAAAATTCCCAGAATTCAACATCATCCGAGTGCGCCTCCTTGAAGAGCCAGAGAGAATGAGGGTCACGGTGCTTTAAGCCCTCGTCCCATTCAAGCCATGGTTTACCGTCATAGAAGTCCTTTATGGACATAAACAAAGCGTAATTTGAAATCCACATATCATTTTTTTCGATAAATGTATCAAAAAGACGTCTGTCCTGTTCTTTAAAATTATCGTATGCCTTTCTGAGTACATCAAAACGGTTTTGATAAATTCTTTCATAATCAACGTATTGCGGATTTGTGCCCCAGTTTATGCCGGCAAAATCGTCTTCTTCAAGCAGTCCGTCCTCAGCCAGCATATCAAGATCAATAAAATATGGGTTTCCGGCATGAGTTGAAAAGGACTGATATGGAGAATCACCGTAGCCGGTCGGGCATATGGGCAGTATCTGCCAATATGTTTGCTTTGCCCGGACAAGGAAGTCAACGAAGTCATATGCCTCCTTACCCATGGTGCCTATACCGTATTTTGACGGCAGAGATGAAATATGCATTAATATTCCGCTTGCTCTCATCTTTTTCCTCCTATGTGTACTTTATTAAATGTTTATTGATTTAATTATACACAAAAGCTTGAAATAAGTCAATTAAAAAATAAGAAATGTGTGAAAATAATTAATGAAGTGTGAAATTTTTTTTAAATACTTGATTTTTTTATTTGATTGTGTTAGTATATACAAGACCGCATAAGGAGTATAATGCGGAACTGAATTGACAGAAAGGAAAGGTATGAAGAAATGAAAAAGAAAAGTATAGCGGTAATGCTTGCGGCAATGCTCATGCTGACAATGGCGTCGTGCGGCGGCAGGAAAGCAGATAACAATGCGGACCGCGGTGCGGATACAAATACGGCGGCATCGGCGACTGAAGAGGCAAAGTACCCTACAGATAAAGACGGAAATGTGATCGGAACAAAGCAGGAGGGTGCTGTTGACGAGGTCGACATGAATAAAGTAAAGGGTGAAAAGCTTGAGCAAACAGAGCCGGAGGATGCTTCGCTTAAGGCGAGCGGTGAAATCAGCGGTATAAAGGTTTCCATAGACAGCGCAAAGCTTGTAGATACCAATGACGGAAAGGCAGTTGTCGTTGCATTCACCTTCAAAAACGATACGGCAGAACCGGTAGCCTTTGACGGACTCTTTGATGTTGAAGCTACAGAAAACGGTGCAAGCTTCTCACCTATGGCGGCTGTCGGTGTCGAGGGTGTAAATGTTACGGCAGCAACACAGCCTATAGAATCAGGACAGGCGGCAACGGTTCAGAAAACCTATGCGTATAACGATGAAGAGGTTATGAACGTAACAGTTCAGCTTTACGGAGAGCTTGCGGGCGATATGATAGGAACGGCGTTTAAGCTGAAGTAATACGGATTTGTTAGGACTGCCGGTATATTCGGCTGTTTGGAATCAAAAATAAAAAAATATGCAGACACCATGGAGGATAACCGTGGTGTCTGCGTGTTTTTTATAGGATTATAAAGTAAAATCCGAAAATAGTCTATATCAAATTGTTTATAAGCTTAATACAGTTAACACTGTCGTATGTTTATTTTTGCAGTGCATCAAGCATTCTGTTAGCCGCGCTGACAAGAGCATAAATTGAAGCAGTGTTGATGTTCTCATGGACCCCAACACCCCAGAATACCTTGGCATCGTCATCGTTATCCCTTATGGCAATATAGGTTGCTGCCTTTGATGATGACGAGCGTTCAAGGGCATGCTCTGTATATTCGCATATCTCAAAATCAATGTTAAGGAAACGTCTGAGACCGGCGCAAAGTGCGTCAAGCGGTCCGTTTCCTGTTCCGGTTATTGATGAAACCCTGCCGTTATATTCAATGGTCGCATGTACTGTTGTCACAGCATCGTCATTCTGCGAACGGTATGAATATGTTTTGATAGGCGTCTTAAGGTTCATGTATGTATCCTTAAAGGCTGTATGGATTTCCTCGTTTTCAAGAACGGTATGCTTTTCATCCGAAAGGTCATTGATAATGGAGGAGAACTCCGTAAGCATTTTCTTGGGAAGTGTATATCCGTACTTGTTTTCCATAACGTAGCTCACGCCGCCCTTGCCGCTCTGTGAATTGATCATAATAGGCTCATATTTTCTGCCTATATCGGCGGGGTCTATTGTAAGATACGGGTTGGCCCATTTGTTGTCGGGATGCTCCTCGAAGCGGTCAAAGCTCTTTTTGATAGCGTCCTGGTGACTGCCGGAGAATGCAACATATGCCATATCTCCTGCATATGGATGGCGCGGATCAACAGGCATTTTATTACACTTTTCAAACATAGCTATCGCCTCGTCAATATTGCTCAGGTCAAGCTCCGGATCTATGCCCTGGGAGAACATATTAAGAGCGACAGTTACAAGGTCGGTGTTTCCTGTTCTCTCACCGTTGCCGAACAGCGTACCCTCAACCCTGTCCGCTCCCGCAAGCAGAGCAAGCTCTGAGGATGCGACGCCTGTTCCGCGGTCGTTATGCGCATGAACGCTGATTATAAGACTTTCGCGGTTATTGAGGTTTTTGCACATATACTCAATCTGATCGGCATAGACATTTGCCGTTGCAACCTCAATTGTCGAAGGAAGGTTTATAATAACCTTTCTGTCAGGCGTCGGGCAGAATATCTCATTTACCGCATTTACAACATCAACCGCATATTCAGGCTCGGTGCAGGTAAAGCTTTCGGGTGAATATTCATAGCGGATATTGCCGTCAAGCTCGGCATCAACAAGCTCCTTTACGAGCTTTGCACCGTCGATGGCAAGCTGCTTGATTTCATCCCTATTCTTGCTGAAAACAACGTCACGCTGAAGCGTTGAGGTTGAGTTATAAAGATGAACAATAGCGTTTTTGGCGCCTTTAAGACATTCAATTGTCTTTGTTATGATATGCTCTCTTGCCTGAGTAAGAACCTGAATCGAAACATCGTCAGGGATTCTGTTCTCTTCTATAAGACGGCGTATAAAGTCAAACTCCGTTGATGAGGCGGCAGGGAAGCCTACCTCGATCTCCTTAAAGCCGAGCTTAACAAGGAACTCAAAAAACTCTATTTTTTCATCAATTGTCATTGGGGAATACAATGCCTGGTTTCCGTCACGGAGATCAACGCTGCACCAGATCGGGGCATGTGTAATTTCCTTGTCACACCATTCTCTGTTCTTCAGAGGAATGGGGTGATACATTCTGGTATATTTTTGATAGTTCATAAATACCCTCCTTTATATAAACACGCAGATATGTCATGATACAAAAAAATCGAACCCTGTGGTTCGACAAAATCCCGCATACACGCAGAAAAAACTGACGACCACGTTGCCGATTCAGTCTGCTAGCAGTAGATTAAATTGTGCTGTTACGATGTAATACATATATAGCACTCCAATCATTTGTAATCTGTTAAGGGTATTTTACAATAAATTCGGAAATTTGTCAATATATTTTTTGTTAATATAAAATGGTTTTGTTATTTTGAATAAATTTGCAATAAATAGCCATTGTATCTATGTAATATTTTCTGAAAGTACTTGATATTTCTGCATTTTTGTAGTACAATAGGATATATAAACATTTAGGAGAGTGATATATAATGAAACAGATTTCAACGCATAAGGCGCCGTCGGCAATCGGACCGTATTCGCAGGCGATAAAGGCCGGCGGAATGCTTTTCTGTTCGGGACAGATTCCGGTAGACCCCGCAACCGGTGTCATTCCGGAGGGCGTGGAAGCTCAGGCGGAGCAGGCGCTCACAAATGTAAAGAACCTCATAGAGGCGGCGGGCAGCAGCATTGATAACGTGGTGAAGACAACGGTATTCATAAAGAATATGGATGATTTCGCAGCGATCAACGGTATTTATGCAAAATACTTTACAGAGCCGTTTCCGGCGCGTTCATGCGTAGAGGTTGCAAGGCTTCCAAAGGATGTGCTTCTTGAGGTTGAGGCCATAGCGGAGTTGTAAATACAAAGAAAGGAAGTACATTAAAAGCTTATGACATCAATTATTTTTGTTGTGATTCTGGCTACTGTTTTCGGGGGTGCGGCATGGCAGCTTTATATGAAGGAGGCTGTCGGGCTTTCGGCGACTAAAGAAAACAATGCAATGTATATTATTGCCGTTATGGCTGCCGGTCTGATTGCTCATATTATCGGAGCGCTGTGCTATTACGGTCATCCGACGGATATGGGCTGCTTTGTAGGCTGGTCGGACCGTATCTTTAAGGAAGGGATTACACAGTTCTATGTTTCCGAAGGCTTTCATGATTATCCTCCGGGTTATGTTTACGTTATGTGGGTACTCGGAGCAATAAAGAACGGACTGAGTCTTTCCGGAGGCGCCCAGCAGCTTGTAATAAAGCTTCCGGCAATAATTGCCGATATGGTTATGGGCTGGCTTACTTATAAGTTGGCGTCAAGAAAATTCAGCGATGATGTTTCCGCTGCCTTTGCCGCAGTATTTCTTCTGAACCCGGCAGTTATAATGGACAGCTCAATATGGGGACAGATCGACAGTGTTCTTGCGCTATTCTGTCTGCTTGCTGTATATTTTGCATCGGAAAAGAAGCTTGTTCCGGCTTTCTTCATGTTTGCAATAGGAATACTTATAAAGCCTCAGGCGCTGTTCTTTACGCCTGTTCTGATATTTGCAGTAATAGACGAGGTATTTCTGCAGGACGGCTTTAATGCAAAGAAGCTGGTAAAGTATGTTGTATGGGCCTTGGCGGCGGTTGCCATGATGCTTGTTTTGTTCATGCCGTTCGGAAGTAATCCTGCGGAGGGCATAAGTACGATTATAAAGCAGTATACGGAAACTCTCGGAGAGTATCAGTATATGACAATCAATGCGTTTAATATTTATGCCGCTGTGGGAAAGAACTGGGAGGCTCTGGGCCCCGTATCAACGGTATTCGGATATCTTATGATAGCAGTTGTTGTGGCATATTCGGCATATGTGTTCTTTAAGAGCAAAAGTCCGGCAAAGTATTATATTACTGCATTTATTCTTAATTTCGGCGTATATATGCTTGCAATAAAAATGCATGAGAGATATGCGTTCCCATGTATAATAATGCTTCTGTTTGCTCTTATTACGATTCCGAATACTAAGAACTACACAATGTATGGACTGTTTTCTCTGTCGCAGTTTTTCAATATGGCATGGATACTGTTCATATATAATCAGGACATTAATGCTTATTTCAGAAACCCCGTTGTTGCGATAGCCTCGGTTATAAACATTTTAATCAGTATATTCTTCGTGTATGTAATCAATAAGGATTATGTACATTATACGGAACCTGTGAAGGCGGCTGTGAAAAACCACGGAGTATCACGTTCAAAGGGGAGCTCCTCTAACAAGCTCAGTCGTCAGATTGCTGCGGCGAATGCAAAGAAGAGCGCCGTGGATAAATTCAGAGTGAGTGAATCAAAAACAAAGCTCACCAAAACAGACTTTGCAGCTATGGTGGCAATAATTGCTGTTTATTCCGTAATAGCCTTTATAAATCTTGGTAATATGTACGCGCCTGAAACAGAAACGGTAATTTCCGATGCTGCGGTTACTATTGATTTCGGCGAGGAAAAGGAGATCGCCAAGACCGAATTTTATAACGGTGCAAGAGAGCTTAATGAAAACAGAAATATTGACTTTAAGTATCTTGATAAAAATAAGAGAGAAGTGCTTGAGGACAATAATACCTCAGGAGCGGTATTTTACTGGACGATTAAGGACACAAATACAAAGGCAAGGTATGTAGTGGTTTCAACGGATACTACAGATGCCGAGCCGTTGGCGCTTAAGGAGATATGCTTCCTTGACGGTGAAGGGAATCAGATAAAGCCGGTAAACATGGAGGACAGCCGCGTTGCAGCCCTCTTTGATGAGCAGGAAATGGCGTCATGGAGCAAGGATTTCATGTCAGGAACCTATTTTGATGAAATATATCATGCGCGTACCGCATATGAATTTATTCATCATATGAGCGTCTATGAGTGGACGCATCCGCCGCTCGGCAAGGTATTTATGAGTCTTGGTATAAGAGCATTCGGGATGAATCCGTTCGGTTGGAGAGTAGCGGGTACACTGTTCGGTATCCTTATGATTCCGATAATGTATTTGTTTGCAAAACGAATACTCAAAAAGAGCTGGCTTACAATTGTTACAACGCTGTTGTTCACATTCGACTTCATGCATTTTGCTCAGACCAGAATTGCAACAATAGATGTGTATGTAACCTTCTTCATCATACTCATGTACTATTATATGTACAAATATTATAGGATGAGCTTCTATGATACGCCGTTAAAGAAGACGCTAATACCGTTGGGGCTGTCGGGTATATTCTTCGGACTTGCATGGGCAAGTAAGTGGACAGGCCTTTATGCGGCAGCCGGTCTTGCAGTAATATTCTTCTACACGGTTTATGAGCGGTATCAGGAATACAGAATAGCAATGAGAACACCAAAGGGAAGCACCTCGGGTATTTCTCATAAGACGGTTATAGATAATTTCCAGAGGAATACTCTGATTACTTTGGGCTTCTGTGTTGTTATGTTCGTTATTGTACCTATTGTTATTTATACGATGGCGTATATTCCGTATATGAATACACCAAGCGGACACGGACTGAAGACAATTGTCGAAAATGCAAATTCAATGTACACATATCACAGCAAGACGGTGGCAGGATCAACGCATCCGTATTCATCGCATTGGTATGAGTGGCCTATAATGTATCGGCCGATATGGTATTTCTCAAATACGCTTGACAGCGGGTTGAAGCAGGGAATCAGCTCCTTCGGAAATCCGGCTGTATGGTGGCTGGGTATAGGCGCGCTGGCATATATGACGGCACTGACAATTACGATTCCGCTGAAGGAAAGAAAATATTTCGGAGTAAATAAATATTATTTTGCAGGTATATACGCACTTGTTTTTGCGGTATTCTGCGCTGCATCATATGCTGCGGGCAGCGGCAGTGAAAAGCTCGAAAGACTGTTCCCGTGCATGGTGTTCTATTCGGTAGTTATGGTGGGAGCACTGCTGCTCACACTTACCTACGATGACAGTATAAAACAGAAATCAAACCATGTTGCATTGTTCCTTATAATAGGTTATTTTGTGGAGCTTTTGCCATGGGTGCTTGTTGTGAGAACAACATATATTTATCATTATTTCCCATGTGTTCCGTTTACAGTTCTCATGCTTGGGTATTCAATCCTGACCGTGTGGGAGGATGTAAAGGAAAAGAACCGCAGGGCGGTAATGATGACGGCATTTATTTATGCGGGTATAGCGATCTTGCTGTTTGCGATGTACTACCCGGTACTCAGCGGACAACCGTGTGATTACGGATATGCTGAAAAGTTCCTTAAATGGTTTGATTCATGGGTATTATTATAATTTAAAGGCGGTGTTTAATATGAGAGTAATAAACAGTAAAGAAATAACAAAGGCAGTGAGAGATATGTGCATAGGCGCAACCTGCCATCTGAACAAGGATATAAGGGATGCTATAGAGCAGGGTATAAAGACAGAGCAGTCCGAGGTTTCAAAGGGCGTTCTTAAGAATCTTATCGACAATGCGGATATAGCGGACAGAAAAGAGGTTCCGATATGTCAGGATACCGGTATGGCGGTATTCTTTGTGGAAATAGGCAAGGAGGTATTTGTAGAGGGTGACACTCTTACAGATGCTATCAACAAAGGCGTTTCACAGGGATATACGGAAGGGTATCTCAGAAAGTCAGTTGTAAAGGATCCTCTTGATCGTGTAAATACAAAGGACAACACACCGGCTGTAATCTATTACGATTATGTGCCGGGCGACAAAATCAAGCTGACATTTGCGCCGAAGGGCTTCGGGAGTGAGAATAAGGGCGGACTGAAGATGCTCAATCCGTCAGACGGTCTGCAGGGTGTAATAGATTTTGTAATAGACACGGTACGCCATGCGGGAGCAAATCCATGTCCTCCGATCGTGGTAGGCGTCGGAATTGGCGGAACAATGGATAAGGCGGCGGTGCTTTCAAAGAAGGCTCTTACCCGTGATATAACAATACGCAACGAAAATCCGTATTACAAGGAGCTTGAAGAGGAGCTTCTCAAAAAGATAAATATGCTTGGCATAGGACCTGCGGGATTGGGCGGAACAACAACAGCCCTTGCCGTAAATATTGAAACGTTCCCCACACATATAGCAGGACTGCCTGTTGCCGTGAACATAAACTGTCATGCGACAAGGCACGCAGTAGCAACGATATGACAGACGAACCGATAAACAACTACGGACCCAGAATACGGTATCTGCGAAAGCGCGCGGGCTTGAGCCAGGAGGAGGCGGCAAAGCTTTTGGGAATTTCAAGAAGCACGCTTATAAAATATGAAACCGAAAGCCCAAGACTGCCGGTTTCGATTTTCATTCAGATGACGGAAATATATGACTGCAGTATTTTCGATATATTGCACGTACACGAGCCGATGCTGCTTGAAATGGATATTAATCCGTATTATCTGATGAAGGCTCAGGCGCGGGTGAATGTCAGAAAGGATATTGAAGCAGACAAATTGTTCGGTACACCGCAGCTGCGGCATGAATACTATAATGATAGGTACAGAATGCACACGGCTGAAGTTGTCAGGATGTTTGCTCGGTATCCGCAGTTCATTGAAAGAACAGAGGATATTCTGGAGGAATTTGAGAGGGACGAGGACTTCAATTATTTCAAGGATTAATAAAACCGCATATCACGGCGAAAAAACGTGATATGCGGTTTTTTTTATTTCACTTCTAGTGTAAATTCAAAGGTTGTTGTACCTGTTTTACCGTTTTCGTCGGGAACGCAGGATGCGGTTATTATCTGATTATGCAGACGGATAATATTCTGTACAAGCGACAGTCCCAGTCCGGCTCCGGTTCTGTCCTTTTCCCTTGACATATCTGTTTTATAGAAACGGTCAAATAAGTGCTTCAAATCGCTGTCATCGACGATATCACCGGTATCACAAACAGCAATATGCGCTTTTCCATCGGCAATCCATGTACTTATATTGATTGACGTGCCTGTATGACTGAATTTAACAGCATTGTCAAGAAGGTTTAGTATAACACGCTGAATTTGATATTTATCGCCAAGCGTTATGAGCTTGTCCGGTCGGAAATCAACATTCACATCAAGTCCCTTATCATCTATGCGCTTTTCAAGACTTATAATACATGTGCAGATAAGCTCGTTTATATCAAACGGGGTTATGTCAAGCTTGAAGTTGTCCGACTGCATCTTTGACATCTCCAGCATATCATTTACAAGCTTCGTAAGCCTTGTGGATTCGTCAAGGACAATTTTAAGGTAATCGCCGCGCTCCTCATCCGTAATAGTACCATCCAGCATTCCTTGGACAAATCCGGAGATACTCGTCATTGGTGTGCGCAGCTCATGAGAGACATCTGAAATAAAACGCTGTCTGTTCTGTTCGGATTTTTCAATGGAGCTTGCCATAAAATTGAAGGTGGATGCAAGCTGACCTATCTCATCATTTGTTGTAACCTGCACTCTTTCGCTGAAGTTGCCTGCTGCAATCTTTCGTGCCGCATTATTCATACTGACAATCGGTGCGGAAATCTTTTTTGCCTGTATATATACAAGAACAAAAGCAAAGGTTATCGCAATGAGCGATGATATTATAAACATAAACAGAAGCTCCATAACCGTTCGTCTCAGCTCAGGGAGACCGAGATTGAAAAGGATGGTGCCTATCTTATTGTCCTTATAATGAATAGGAAACGAGATTGTCAGAACATCATGCTCATAAAAATTCCCGAAATCCGATTTTTTCAATGTTATATAGTCATTATTGAGATTTTCCTGCATACTGTCGGGAATACTGCTTATACCGCAGGTGCTTTCAAAAATATCTCCGTCCAGACTCACCACCGTTATATCCGCTGAGATCAGCCGGCTCCATCCGTAAAGCATACGCTCGTATGCCTGAGCGGATTTTGCATCCGTTTGCGTCACCTGAAGCTCCGAGGTCCAGTACTCAATAGTTTGCGCCACGGATGCGACCAATTCCACCTGCTTGCGCTCGTTGAATTTTGTAAGCAGCATTGTCATGGAAAGAGATATTGTAGTATGGACAAGCAGCAAAAGTATGGCGTATGTCCAGAACATACGCCCGAAAATACTTTTAAACATAGTCAGCGCACCTCGAATTTATAGCCGACGCCCCATACGGTTTTCAGCTGCCAGTTGGCTTCAATACCTTCAAGCTTTTCGCGCAGACGCTTGATATGAACATCAACAGTGCGGGAGTCGCCGAAATAATCAAAGCCCCATACCTTTTCAAGCAGCTGTTCGCGTGTGAAAACCCTGTTTGGGTTAGAGGCGAGAAAATAGAGCAGTTCAAGCTCCTTAGGCGGTATTTCAAGAATCCGACCGTCAATTTTTAATTCATAATTGGTTAGATTTACTTCAAGCTTGTCAAAGGAAACACATTCGCCGTTCGATGTACCCTTGTTCTCGCTTCTGCGGAGAATTGCCTTCATTCTCGCTATCAGCTCCTTCATCTCAAAGGGCTTTACAAGGTAGTCGTCAGCGCCAAGCTCAAGGCTAAGAACCTTATCGAAGGTTTCACCCTTTGCTGTAAGCATTATAATAGGAACATCAGAGCTCTTTCGGATCTCTCTGCATACCTCATTGCCGTCCATTTCCGGCATCATTATATCAAGGATTATTATATCAGGCTTATCATTTTTGAAAACTTCAAGAGCTTCTTTACCGTTGTTAGCGGTAAGCACATCATAATCCTCCTTTTCAAGATACAGCTTTATAAGCTTAACAATATTAAGATCATCATCGGTAACCAAAACCTTTGTTGCCATATTTATCACTCCTTTGCAAATAAAAAGAAAACATTAACTCGATTGACTATAATTATAACATAGAAATTGTCAATATGAAAGAGTTTTTTATGAATTTTTTTAAAATAAATTGTGAATATATTGAATTATTCTTATATATGTGATAAAATACAAATATATTTTTTTTGAATACGAGGTTAATTAAATGGTTGCAGTAATAGATTACGGTGCGGGTAATCTGCACAGTGTAAAAAACGCTCTTGAATTTCTGGGAGCGGAGTGCGTTATAACAAGTGACAGGGAAAAAATTTTAGGTGCGGAGCATGTTATTCTGCCCGGTGTAGGCGCGTTCGGTGATGCGATGAGAAGTCTTGGCGAAAAGGGACTTACGGAGGTGGTGCGCGCGGCGGCGGACGGCAAAAGACCGTTTTTAGGCATTTGTCTGGGCTTGCAGCTTCTTTTTGAGGAAAGCGAGGAGTGTCCGGGCGTTGAAGGTCTGGGGATATTTAAGGGAAGAGTTGTGAAAATCCCAGAAGCAGGTCTTAAAATTCCGCATATGGGATGGAATAATATAACCCTTGCAAAGGAAAGCCGCATACTTCCGCATGATGAGCCATTTGTATATTTTGTTCATTCATATTACATAAAGCCTGATGAGGAGGATTTAGTTTCGGCTTATACCGAATACGGCGCGCCGCTGGCGGTAGCGGTTGAACGTGGGAATGTATTTGCCACTCAGTTCCATCCGGAAAAGAGCGGCGATGCGGGAATGGAAATTCTCAGGCGGTTTCTTGCTTTAAAGGGAGGCGATGAATAATGTATGCAAAGAGAATAATCCCCTGCCTTGATGTCAACAGAGGACGAGTTGTAAAAGGTGTGAATTTCGTAAATCTTGTAGACGCGGGCGATCCGGTGGAATGCGCCGCGGTATATGACAAGGCGGGCGCTGACGAACTGGTATTTCTTGATATTACAGCGTCATCGGATGCGAGAAATACGGTTGTTGATATGGTTGAGGCGGTTGCGCGGCGTGTATTTATTCCGTTTACAGTAGGAGGAGGAATAAGGACGGTTGAGGATTTCAGAACAATCCTTAACGCGGGCGCGGATAAGGTTAGTGTAAACAGCGCGGCGGTAAAAAATCCTGAGCTTATACGGGAAGCTGCGCAGCGCTTCGGCTCTCAGTGTGTGGTTGTAGCGATTGACGCAAAGCGCAGGACGGACGGAAGCGGCTGGGAGGTATACCTCAACGGCGGACGTGTGAATACGGGCATAGACGCCGTTAAGTGGGCAAAACAGGCGGAGCAGCTGGGCGCGGGCGAAATACTTCTCACAAGCATGGACTGTGACGGAACAAAAGCCGGTTATGATCTGGAGCTTACAAGAGCTGTTTCGCAGAGCGTGAACATTCCTGTAATTGCCTCAGGCGGCGCAGGAGCGATGGAGCATTTTCTCGATGCGTTTACAGACGGCAAAGCGGATGCGGTACTGGCAGCAAGCCTGTTTCATTTCAAGGAAATTGAAATATGCGAACTGAAAAGGTATCTTGCCGAAAACGGCGAGAGCGTCAGACTGTAATAAATAATTGAAGAATACCTTAGGGGCGGTTTTGAACGTCCCTATTTATTGTGAGTCAAATTTAACAAAACCATTAAAAAGAATAATGAATATTACTATTAATAAATTACAAAAATAAAATATAAACAAGGGAAAACGGATTTCGGTGTCGAAATATTAAACCGGCAGAAAAAGATTAATTTTTTTGTTTGATTTTCCGGATTTGCGGTAAATATAATATGTATGGGATTCAGGATAATGTATAAATTTGTATATTATGTTAATAATATATTGTAATTATGAGATTTATCGGGAGGGGTGAAGCATGCCGTTTGTTTCTGATGAGCTTTTCAGTGAGATATGTATGGCTAATGATATTGTAGATTATGCGTCATCATTTATGACCTTGAAGAGAAGCGGGAGAGGGTATATGGCGTGTTGTCCGTTCCATAATGAAAAAACTCCTTCCTTTCATATTGACCGCGAAAAACAGCTGTTTCACTGCTTCGGCTGCGGAGCGAGCGGGAACTTTGTTCAGCTTGTGATGCGTCTTGAGGGTCTTGATTATCAGGACGCGATGCGCCAGCTTGCCGAACGCGCGGGAATAACAATTCCTGAAAACGGTATGAGGCAGTCCAATGCGCTTACGCAGAAAAAGGAAATAATGCTTGAAATGAACAAGCTTGCGGCGCGGTTTTTCTATGATTGTCTTATGGATGCCAATATAGGACTAAATGCAAGGGGATATTTTGCGTCAAGAAAGCTCAATAAAAAGACGATTATAAAATTCGGACTCGGATATGCGCCGGATTCAAAGGATTCGCTGATAAATTTCCTCAGGAAAAAAGGGTATAATGATAAACAGATACTTGAAGCGGGGCTTGCGGTCGAACGCAAGGGAGATCCGGTGGACAAGTACCGTAATCGTGTAATGTTTCCTATTATAAATGTACGGGGAAAGGTAATAGGCTTCGGAGGAAGAGTGTTGGGAAGCAATGAGCTGCCAAGCGGATTTAAGCTTGCAAAATATCTGAATTCGCCCCAAACACTTGTTTTCGACAAGGGCAGCAATCTTTTCGCGCTTAATCTTGCTAAAAATTCAAAAGAGAAAAATATTATACTCTGTGAGGGCTATATGGATGTCATAACCGTCCACCAGGCCGGAATATCCAACTGTGTTGCAACTCTCGGAACCGCAATAACGGAGCAGCAGGCGAAGCTTCTTCTGCGCTACGGTGAGGAGGTTCTCATCTGTTATGATATGGATGAGGCCGGAACAAAGGCGGCTCTGAAGGCAATAGATATTATTGCGGGTGCAGGGGGAAAATCAAGAGTTATACGTATAACCGGAGCCAAGGATCCGGACGAATATATTTCAAAGTACGGTATTTCGGGCTTTAAAAAGGCGATAGAAAGGGCGATGCCCTCGACCGAATTTAAAATATCGCTTGTGAAAAAACAGTATGATCTGACAGATACGGACGGAAAGATTCGTTTTGTCGAGGAAACAGCAAAAATCCTTGCGGGAATAGCAAACCCCGTGGAGGTTGAAGCATACATAAAAAAAACAGCATCGGATACAGGCATATCCGAGCAGTCCATATTGGGAAAATGCAATGAGTACAGGAGCAGGACAAGAAGCAGACGTTCTGCGCCTGCGGCAACAATGGAGGAGTATAAACGCAGAGAGGCTGCCAAGGTGAACAGAGAAAAGAAACCGGAGGAGCGTGTTACGAGCGCCGTGCTTGAGGCGGAAAAGCGTATACTTTCGCTAATGGCGCAGAATAAGCGGTTATGTCTTATTGCTTTTAAAATTATGGAGCCGGAGGAGTTTTCAAATGAGGTATATAAAACTCTTGCAAAGAGGATTCATGAATATGCCGTAAGGGGCGAGGAACCTGATCACGGAGCTATCACAAACGAGTTTTCAGGTGATAACGCTGCGGCTGATGTGGCAGCGGCTGTGTTTTTTAACAGAGAGGAATACAGCGATAACGACAGGACACTGTATGAGCTTATATATACAGTGAAGAAAAACAAGCTTGAAACAATGAAAAAGGCTGAAACCGATCCGATAAAAATAAACGAGCTGATGAAGCAGGAAAGACAGCTTCAGGAGGAACGCAATCGGTGGATGTCGAATATTTAACATGGAGGAATACTATGAGTACAGGAAAAGAACTTTCGAATGCTGCCTCAGAGGAGCATAAGGAAATAGTTGAAAAGAAGCGTATCGTAAAACGTGAGCTTCTTGAGCGCGGAAAAAAGCGCGGCTATCTCACCTATAAGGAAATTGCGGATGCTCTTGACGAATTCGAGGTCACAGCCGAGGAAATGGAAAAGACCTATGACAGATTTGAGAGTGAAAAGGTTGAACTTGTCGAAGAGTTCAAGGAGATGGAGGAAATCGAGGTTACCAAAGAAGAGTTGGAGGATCTCTCGGTTCCGGAAGGCATTAACATAGATGACCATGTTAAGATGTATCTTAAGGAAATCGGAAAGGTTAATCTTCTCTCGGCGGATGAGGAAACCGAGCTTGCAAGAAAGATGTCTGAGGGAGATGAGGAGGCTAAGAAAAAACTTGCCGAAGCAAACCTGCGTCTTGTTGTAAGTATTGCTAAAAGATATGTCGGGCGCGGAATGCTGTTCCTTGATCTGATACAGGAGGGAAATCTCGGGCTTATTCGTGCAGTGGATAAATTTGACTATACAAAGGGCTACAAGTTTTCAACCTATGCGACATGGTGGATAAGACAGGCCATTACAAGAGCCATTGCCGATCAGGCGAGAACAATCAGAATCCCTGTTCATATGGTAGAAACAATCAATAAGCTTGTGCGTGTTCAGCGTCAGCTTGTTCAGGAGCTTGGACGTGAGCCGTCGCATGAGGAGCTTGCAAAAGGGCTTAATATGTCGGTGGAGAAGGTGCGCGAAATTTCAAAGATTTCGCAGGAGCCTGTATCTCTGGAGACGCCTATCGGTGAGGAGGAGGACAGCCATCTGGGTGACTTTATTAAGGATGATGACGCTCCCGCACCGGATGACAGCGCAAGCTATGTGCTTTTAAAGGAACAGCTTGATGATGTGCTGCAGACGCTTACAAAGCGTGAATCAAAGGTGCTTCAGCTCCGTTTCGGTTTGATTGACGGAACACCGCATACTCTTGAAGAGGTGGGACGCGAATTTAAAGTTACGCGTGAGCGTATAAGACAGATTGAGGCGAAGGCGCTCCGAAAGCTGAGACATCCCAGCCGTTCAAAGAAGCTTAAGGATTTCCTTGATTATTAATGCAAGAGGGTACAGTATGGATTGGATTAAGGTAACGGTTTACACAACCACAGAGGGTATAGAGCCGGTAAGCGGCAGACTTATGCAGCTTGGTATAACCGGGCTTGAGATAGAGGATGAAACAGAGTTCAAGGATTTTCTGGAGGAAACAAAGGATTATTGGGACTATGTTGATGATGATCTTGTTAAGCGTATGGAGGGGGAAACGAGGGTTATAGCTTATGTGAGCGATGATATTTCGGGACACGAGCTTTTAACCGGAATCCGCGGCTCAATAGCAGAGCTTAACGGGATGAACGAGGATAATATCTTCGGCAGACTTGAGGTTGAGATTGAGGGAACAAGGACAGAGGACTGGGCAAATGTCTGGAAGCAGTATTTTCATCCGATTGAGATCGGACAAAAGCTTCTTATCAAGCCCGAATGGGAGGAGCTTAAAGAGCCTACCGGCAGAATAGTATTTAATATAAATCCGGGCATGAGCTTCGGAACAGGATCGCATCAGACAACGCAGCTTTGTCTTGAACAGCTGGAAAAGTATATCACACCGGGCTGCAGAATGCTTGATCTGGGCTGCGGAAGCGGCATACTTTCTGTTGTATCGCTGCTTCTTGGTGCAAAGGAGGCATTTGCGGTAGATATTGACCCGAACTGTATTGATACGGCATACGAGAATGCCGCAATGAACGATATTGACAGAGGCGTATATACTGTTATCAGCGGTAATGTGGTATCGGATCCGGATGTTAAGGAGATTCTGTCTCAGCATAAGTATGAGGTTGTTGCTGCGAATATTGTCGCGGATGTTATAATAGGACTTGCTCCTGCTGCGCGTGAATATATGAAGGAGGGCGGAGTATTTATCACCTCCGGCATTATAGACGGCAGACAGGAGGAGGTTAAAGCGGCTCTTATTGAGCAGGGCTTTGAGGTGGTTGATATGCAGAGAAGAAAGGACTGGTGGTCCATTGTCTGCAAGTAATATTAATGTTTATAAGGAAGGACAGTATAACTTTTATACTGTCACGACGGAGGGAAAACGGTTTACAATAGGTGGAGTACCTGAAGAACTCTCCGAGTCTTACATAAAAACAGCGGCATCCTCGGATGCCGTTATTCTGCTTACGGCAAAATCCGAATTTACCGGCGGTCTTGAAAGAGTACTTGAAACGAAGCCGGATATAGAGGTTTATGCCACAGCGGCGGGACTGCGCAATATAAAGCAGATAGTAAATCGTCCGGTCAATGAGAAGCTTATAAAGGACGGAATGGAGCATGGAGGAATACGGTTTTTTATAACTCCGAATATTTCGTGGGTGGATTCGTGCATGGCGTTATATGACGGTGTGTTATTTTCCAGTGAGGCATTTTCAGGCTTTAATGATTCCGCGGTCGATTTAAAAAATGAGTTTAATGAAAGACTGGCTGTCAACAAGAGATTTGTCCTTTCTGCGTCGGAAAGGCTTGAAAAAGAGAGTATACGAGCAATTTATCCCGCATACGGCAAAACTATGCCGCAGGGAACTGTATGTATGAGTGCTTTGCCGGATGAGGTGTTTGGATTATACCGCAGATGGTGTCATACGGAGCGTCCCGATTCAATTAAGGCGGTGGTAATCTGTTCAAGCCGATACGGCTATACAAGAGCCCTCGCAGATAGGCTGGCAGGAAGGCTTGCAAACGCTTTTGACGTTTCGGTTTTCGATGCAAATAAGACGAAAAACAATGCAGATATGCTCAATGCCGCCGATGTGATTATTGTCGGTACAGATACAATTAACCGCAGCGCGCCCAAAAGTATATGGGATGCGGTAACGGGCATTGATTTGCTTAACAAAAAGGGAACACCGTATTTTGTATTCGGCTCCTACGGATGGTCGGGCGACGGAACAAAGCTGATAGACAAAACACTCAGTGCAATGGGACTGAGACAGATTATGAAGCCGCTTGAGGTAATATTAAAGCCTGATGCAGATGATTTTAAAAGGATTGACAGGGCGACAGAAAGGATTATAGAGTATGTTGGTGAGAATTGCGGAAAATGATGAGGATATTAAGAGTATAGCTGAGCTTGCTGAAATTATATGGCACGAATTCTTTGTTTCTATTCTTTCACCGGAGCAGATAGACTATATGGTTGAAAAATTTCAGTCATACCGGGCATTGAAAAAAGCTGTGGATAAGGACGGTTACAGATATTATATGGCATACGACGGTGACGAGCTCTGCGGTTATCTCGGCATACATGATGAGGGCTGCGGCACAATCTTTATAAGCAAGATTTATGTGAGAGCCGATAAGCGCAGGAAGGGAGTTGCAACACAGCTGTTAAACAGACTCCGTGCAGATTTTCCTGATGCAGGGAAATGGTATCTGACGGTAAATAAATACAATAGCGGTTCAATTACAGTATATGAAAATAGAGGATTTCACAAGACACGCAGCCTTGTGACTGATATAGGCGGCGGTTTTGTTATGGATGATTACGTAATGGAGAAGATATTTGAATCATAATTATGAAAGCAATATTTAAAACAGGAATTATAGACGGACTGCCGATAGCCGTTGGCTATCTTGCGGTATCCTTTTCGTTCGGCATTGCCGCAGTCGCTGCCGGACTTTCTCCCGTTGAGGCAATAATAATTTCTATGACTAATCTGACCTCAGCAGGGCAGTTTGCGTCAATAGGAATAATAACCTCCGGAGGTTCATACATAGAAATGGCGCTTTCGCAGTTTGTAATTAATCTGCGTTACGCGCTTATGGGTATATCATTGTCACAGAAGCTGGATAAATCATTTACGCGGCTTCACGCCCTATTGCTTGGTCATGCACTGACCGATGAGATTTTCGCGGTAGCGGCAAGCCGTTCTAAGAAAGTTCGTCCGGTGTACTTTTTCGGGCTTGCTGTACTGCCGTATATAGGGTGGTCACTCGGAACAGCGGCAGGAGCGGTATTCGGCGCTTTGCTGCCGGATAAGCTGTGTTCTGCTCTGTCAGTTTCCATATACGGAATGTTTATAGCCATTATAGTTCCGGCCATGAAAAAAAGCAGAGCATATCTAACGGTAACAATGCTTGCTGTGGCAATAAGCTGCTGTCTGCATTATGTAAAGCTGTTTGAGAGTATATCAAGCGGATTTGCGATTATAATCTGCGCCGTTATTGCATCCGCTGCGGGTGCGTTAATATTCCCGGAGGGAGGAGAAGAACAGGATGAATAGCAGATTTCTCATATATCTTTTTATAATGTTTACAGTAACGTATCTTATACGCGTCCTTCCTTTGACCTTAATACGAAAAAAAATACATAACCGATTTCTGCGTTCATTTCTTGCCTACATACCGTATACGGTGCTGGGGACAATGACCTTTCCGGCAATGTTTTATGCGGTAGGAAATACTGCTGCCGGAATAGCCGGTGCTGCCGTGGCGTTGATTGCGGCATTCTGCGGCGGAGGGCTTTGTACTGTTGCCGCCTTGGCAAGCGCGGCAGTATATGCGGTGCTGCTGATTATATAATTAAATAAAGCAATTTCCGACAAACAGGGCGCTGCCGCCCTGTTTAATTAATCATACATATGCTCAAGAAGCAGCATAACCTCCGCTTTTGACGGCACACGAGGATTTGTGGCAGTGCATGCGTCTGCGATAGCCTTTTCCGCCATTGACTCAACGGCATTCATGTACTCGCTTTTTTCGATTCCGCACTGTGAAACCGAAAGCGGAATATTCATTTCCTTATTCATAAACTGAATCCAGCCCACAAGAGCGCGGATTGTTGTAATTTCATTGAAGTTATTAACTCCGAGAAGCTTTGCGACATTGCAATATTTCTCAACACACTTCGGATATTCCTTTTTGCTCTTGGAGTGCTTGTTTATTCCGGAGTTGAACTCAATCACGTAGGGAAGAACAATCGCATTGGCTCTGCCGTGGGGGATGTGAAAGCGTCCGCCTAAAGCGTGCGCTATACCGTGATTCAGACCGAGCGATGCGCTGTTGAAGGCAAGGCCTGCAAGGCATGAGGCAACGTGCATCTTCTTTCTTGCGTGTGTATCATTATTATCAAGGTAGGAGCGGAGAAGGAAGGTGCCGCATATTTCAATGGCTTTTTCTGCAAGCGCCGCAGAAAATTCATTGTTATTTATACTTACATAAGCCTCAATGGCATGCGTCAGTACATCCATACCGGTGTCCGCTGTAACCGATGCCGGAACGCTTTTTACAAGGTCGGCGTCAAGAATTGCCTCCGTGGGGAGCATAGAATTACTGACAAGGGGATATTTGATGTTGTTCTGAGTATCCGAAACAACGGCAAAGCTTGTAACCTCCGAGCCGGTGCCTGAGGTTGTTGGAATAGCTATAAGAGCAATTTCTGTTCCGGCTGCACGTGTTGAAAATTCACGGATTGACTTTGCCGAGTCAATAGCGCTGCCGCCGCCGATAGCAACGATACAGTCGGGAGCATATTCAAGCAATACCTTTACACCCCGCTCAATTTTTTCGAGCGGCGGATCGGGTACAACGTCCGAAAATACCCTGAAATCAATGAATGCCTGTGAAAGGCGGTCGGTGACAAGTGTAAGCAGACCGCTTTTTTCTATAAACGGATCTGTAATAACCATAATCTTTTTATACGGCAGTTCAATAAGTCTGTCCAAAGCACCGTCACCAAAATATATTTTAGTACGAATTTCGAAGCTTTTCATATAAATTTCTCCTCGTATGTAATCTCTCTGATATTATGTATTTATTATACTACAAAGAGCATGGGATTTCAAGCCAAAATTTCATTAATTTTAAATAAGTTATTCTTACCGGAGTTGAGGTAGAAAGAACACATAGCGCCGTATAAACTGACGGATGACGGCGTGTTTTGTTGTATTTTTCCAAAATCATGCCGATAATATTCAATAAAAAGTTTACTAATAAAAAGTTTATAAAATAAAAAACAAATATCTATTGCATAATTGATTAAAGTATGATAAAATAATAACAGGCTTTAGAATAAAGGCCCAATTAAGATGGGCAAATATATAATGAGGTGAAATTATGGCTTACAAAATTTTAAAAAAAGAAATGCTCAACCCGACGGTATTCCTCATGGAGGTTGAGGCACCGCTTGTTGCGCGCAAGGCTGAACCGGGACAGTTCATTATTCTTAGGATTGATGAGTTCGGTGAGCGTGTGCCGTTTACTATTGCCGGATATGACAGAGACAAAGGAACGGTAACAATTATTGTCCAGATAGTAGGAAAGACAACAAAGGATCTCGGCGCAATGGAGGCGGGAGAAGAACTGTTGGATTTCGCAGGACCGCTTGGACAGCCTACTCCGCTTGACGGTTCAAAGAAGTATGCTGTAATAGGCGGCGGTCTGGGAACGGCTATTGCATATCCGCAGGCGAAGAAGCTCCATGAGCTCGGTGCTGATGTGACTGTAATCACAGGCTTCAGAAACAAGGATCTTGTAATACTTGAGGATGAGCTTAAGGAAATAGCAGATAAGCTTATCGTCGCAACGGATGACGGTTCAAACGGCACTCAGGGCTTTGTTACCGATATGCTTGAGAAGGAAATACAGGCGGGTGCGAAGTTTGACGAGGTTATCGCAATCGGACCGCTTGTAATGATGAAATTTGTATGCAAGCTTACGGAGAAGTATGATATTCCGACAATGGTAAGCATGAATCCGGTTATGATTGACGGTACAGGTATGTGCGGCGGATGCCGTATAATCGTAGGCGGTGAAACAAAGTTTGCGTGCGTTGACGGCCCGGACTTTGACGGTCATAAGATAGATTGGGACAGTGCGATGAAGCGCGGCAGAATGTTTAAGGATTATGAGGCGCGCTCATGTGCGGAGGGTCATTGTCGTATAGGCAGAACGAACAGACCCGAATAATCGTAAGGAGGAACACATCAAATGGCAAAGCCGAATATGAGATTAGACAAGAATCCGATGCCTGAGCAGGCACCGGACGTAAGAAACAAAAACTTTTTAGAGGTTACAACAGGATATACCGCCGAAATGGCAATTGACGAGGCGCAGAGATGTCTTAACTGTAAGAACAAGCCATGTATGGAAGGTTGTCCGGTATCGGTTAAGATCCCTGAATTCATTGCTAAAATGAAGGAAGGCGATTTCGAGGGCGCTTATCAAAAAATCAAGGAAACAAATGCACTGCCGGCAGTGTGCGGCAGAGTATGCCCGCAGGAGAAGCAGTGTGAGTCCAAGTGCGTCCGCGGTATAAAGGGTGAGCCGGTAGGTATAGGCCGTCTTGAAAGATTCGCAGCCGATTATCATATGGCTCATGTTGAGGATACATTTGACATTCCGGAGCCGAACGGCAAGAAGATTGCAGTAGTAGGTTCGGGTCCGTCGGGACTGACCGTTGCGGGTGATCTGGCAAAGAGAGGCTACGCTGTAACTGTTTATGAGGCATTCCACACAGCCGGCGGTGTTCTTATGTATGGTATTCCGGAGTTCAGATTACCGAAGGATATTGTTCAGAAGGAAATTTCAAACCTTAAGAAGATGGGTGTTGATATAGAAACGGATGTAATCATAGGCAGAACACTGACGGTTGACGAGCTTTTCAATGAAATGGGCTATGATGCGGTTTACATAGGATCCGGTGCGGGACTGCCTAGATTTATGGGTATTGAAGGCGAGAGCCTCAACGGTGTTTACTCCGCTAACGAGTTCCTCACAAGAATTAATCTTATGAAGGGCTACAATTTCCCGGAGTATGATACACCGGTATTTGTAGGTAAAAATGTTGCTGTACTGGGCGGCGGAAATGTTGCTATGGACGCTGCAAGAAGCGCAAAGAGACTTGGAGCGGAAAATGTATATATTGTTTATCGACGCGGCAAGGATGAACTTCCGGCGCGTAAGGAAGAGGTAGAGCATGCGGAGCAGGAAGGCGTTATATTCAAGCTTCTCCAGAACCCAACAAAGATTCTCGGAAATGAGGACGGTTGGGTAACAGGTATGGAGGTAATCCATATGGAGCTTGGCGAGCCTGATGAAAGCGGCAGAAGAAGACCTGTTCCGGTTGAGGGCAGTCAAGAGGTTCTTGAAATGGATACGATTGTTGTGGCTATCGGTCAGACACCTAATCCTCTTATCCGTCAGACGACCGAAGGTCTTGAGACAAACAGGAAGGGCTGTATTATTGCTGATGAGGACGGACTTACAACAAAGGCTAAGGTTTATGCCGGCGGCGACGTTGTAACGGGCGCGGCTACGGTCATTCTTGCTATGGGCGCCGGAAAGAAGGCTGCGGCGGCAATTGATGCGGAATTGATGGGCTGATAGTCAATGTATTGATATATAAGAAAGACAAAGCGTAAATTTTGTATACATTAATGTTAAGAAAATCACAAATTTAATATTGAACAACTAAAAAATTTGTGGTATAATAAGAAATAAGAATGAATTTACGGTGCCTTGAATCAGTATCACCGAAGAAATTCATCAAGCAAATGTTATACAGGCTTTTCCCGTCTGTGTAATCGTTGAAAGGAGAAAAATAACTATGAAGTATTCAGCAGAAGTTGAAAACATGTGTCCTTTAGCTAAGGGTACATATCACGGTCCGGCTCCGATTCCTCAGGAAGGAAAGTGGACTCAGGCTAAGGAAGTTAAGGACATTTCAGGCTTGACGCACGGCATCGGCTGGTGTGCGCCGCAGCAGGGTACATGTAAGCTTACACTTAATGTCAAGGAGGGCGTTATTCAGGAGGCTCTCGTTGAAACTGTAGGCTGCTCAGGCATGACTCATTCAGCAGCTATGGCAGCTGAAATCCTTGTAGGAAAAACAATTCTTGAGGCACTCAATACTGACCTCGTATGTGATGCTATCAACACAGCAATGAGAGAGTTGTTCCTCCAGATCGTTTACGGACGTACTCAGACAGCATTCTCAGAGGACGGTCTCCCGATCGGTGCAGGTCTTGAGGATCTCGGCAAGGGTCTCCGTTCACAGGTTGGTACAACGTACGCAACTCTTGAAAAAGGTCCACGTTATCTTGAACTTGCTGAGGGTTATATCACAAAGATTGCAGTTGATGAGAATGACACAATTATCGGCTACAAGTTCGTCCACCTCGGCAAGATGATGGAGAACATCGCTAAGGGTATGGATGCTAACGAGGCTCTTGAGAAGGCTTCAGGTCAGTATGGTAGAGTTGATGACGCTGTTAAGCTTCTCGACCCGAGACATGAATAATCAGAGGAGGTAACGAAAATGGCATTGTTCGAAAGTTATGAAAGAAGAATAGACCAGATTAATGCGGAGCTTTCTAAGCACGGCATTGAGTCGCTTGAGGCTGCTGAGGCGCTTTGCAAGAGCAAGGGGCTTGATGTATATAATATTGTAAAAGGAATTCAGCCGATCTGCTTTGAGAACGCTTGTTGGGCATACATTGTAGGTGCGGCAATCGCTATTGCTGACGGTGTAACAACAGCTGCAGAGGCTGCTGAGAAAATCGGTGTAGGTCTGCAGTCATTCTGTATTCCGGGTTCAGTTGCCGATGATCGTAAGGTTGGTCTCGGTCACGGTAACCTTGGTGCTATGCTTCTCCGTGAGGAGACAAAGTGCTTCGCATTCTTGGCAGGACACGAGTCATTCGCTGCTGCAGAGGGTGCTATCGGTCTTGCAAGATCAGCTAACAAGGCGCGTAAGGAACCGCTCAGAGTTATCCTTAACGGTCTTGGAAAGGATGCTGCAAAGATCATTTCAAGAATTAACGGCTTCACATACTGCCGTACACAGTTCGACTATTACACAGGTAAGGTTGAGGTTGTTGAGAGAATTCCGTACTCAACAGGTGAGAGATCAAAGGTTAACTGCTATGGCGCAGATGATGTTCGTGAGGGTGTTGCAATCATGCATCTTGAGGGTGTTGACGTTTCAATCACAGGTAACTCAACTAACCCGACACGTTTCCAGCATCCTGTTGCAGGTACATACAAGAAGGAATGTATCGAGCAGGGTAAGAAGTACTTCTCAGTTGCATCAGGCGGCGGTACAGGAAGAACACTTCATCCGGATAACATGGCAGCAGGTCCGGCTTCATACGGTATGACAGATACAATGGGCCGTATGCACTCTGACGCTCAGTTTGCAGGTTCATCATCAGTTCCGGCTCACGTTGAGATGATGGGACTTATCGGCGCAGGTAATAACCCAATGGTTGGTATGACTGTTGCAGTTGCCGTTGCAGTTGAGGAAGCAATGAAAAAGTAATTTTTCAGATTTTTTAACATAGTACTTGCTCGTTTTGAGTGAGATAAAACTGAACAATTATAGTCCCATCATTTTTGCGAAAACATTAGTGATGGGACTATGTTTAAATGGGGAGTTGTCATTTGCGAATGAACATAAAACACTACCCTAAAAAGTGCGTTCACAAATGACTTATAAAATAAAAAATAGCCGCCTGCCCGCGCACTTTTATTCTGATTTGTGCTGACACTTTAGCGGCAGAATGGAGAACAATTATGAAAGAAAAATTAAAAGGTATAGCAATAGGTTTGTTGATGGGTGTATTGCTAACGGGCGGTATATCCTATGCGGCATCCAGATCAGAAACGATTGATGTGTTTTATGATAACATAAAAATCTTTATTGATGGAGAAGAACTTGACCCCAGAGACGGAGACGGCGAGAAAGTCGAGCCATTTATTTACAATGGAACTACATACCTTCCCGTTCGTGCAGTAGGTCAGGCTGTGGGTAAATCAGTAGATTGGGATGGTGTTGAAAAAGTTGTGTATCTTGGTGCAAAGCCGGGAGATACCGAGAACTGGCTTGATGTATGCGGACCTTATCAGTATAAGGAATGTAAGGAATACAGACTGACAAACAATGCGTATTTCACGATGTCAGGAAAAAAATATACTAATGGATATACAATGTATTTGTGGAACCCTGCAGGAACTGCAGAGGCACTGTACAATCTTAATGGTAGATTTAATTCAGTTTCTTTCACTGTAGGTCATATTGATGATACAACACGTGCAGATGCCAAGCTGAATGTTTATCTTGATGGAATTATCGCATATACAAAAGATTTAAAATATGATGACTTGGCACAAAAAGTCACAATTCCTTTGAATGGTGCATTGCAGATGAAGATAGAATTAGTCAGTGAAGAACCATTAAATACGTATGATTTGTACTATGGTATATCCGATGGTAAATTTGAATAAAAACTGAAATATGAAATAATATGACTCGATAGACACAGGCAAAAACCCGATGGTTGGTATGACTGTTTTTGTCTACAAACAAACAACCGTCACTTCTGGCAAGTGACGGTTGTTTAAGATAAACAAGAACTATTATGGAACGGGTTAATGATGTTCCGTCTTGCATTATACATAGTATCACATTTTACTTGATATGTCAAGATGAAATATCAAAAATGTCACTTTAAAACCAAATAATTTACCATTAATAGTGCAAATTTACCAATAAAATGTTTTGGGTAAAAATCAAACTCTTTTATTTCTTCTCATTTATCTTTTAACTGAAAACGACAATTTTATCTTAGATAATAGAGAACAAAGAAGAGATAAAAGATAAAAATACAAAATAAAACGACAACTTTTTTTCAAAAATTGCCGTTTTTTCTGGTGGGAGAGGGTGGATTCGAACCACCGAAGCTATAAGCAGCAGATTTACAGTCTGTCCCCTTTGGCCACTCGGGAACTCTCCCATATTATACGGGACAAGAAACCTTGTCCCGTTGGAGCTGGTGATGGGACTCGAACCCGCAACCTGCTGATTACAAATCAGCTGCTCTGCCAATTGAGCTACACCAGCATATTATGAATTGTGGTGGGAGTTACAGGGCTCGAACCTGTGACCCTCTGCTTGTAAGGCAGATGCTCTCCCAGCTGAGCTAAACTCCCATAAATTCTTGGTCGGGATGACAGGATTCGAACCTGCGGCCCTCTGGTCCCAAACCAGATGCGCTACCAAACTGCGCTACATCCCGGCAGTCAAGTCGTTTCATACCTGTCGTCAAACGACTTGTTTATGATACCATAATAACTTATTTTTTGCAAGCGAGAAATATCTCGAAATTACAGTAAAATATATAAATATCTCTAAAATACTTTTAAAATCACAATTATACGCTAAAAAACGAATTTTTATGAGCATTTGTTTTGACACAGACAACCTATGCTTATAATTATACAAATCAGAAGCCCCGCTATACCGCAAAATCTATACGCTGTGTCAATAAGCCTTGAAAAGCCAAAGCTTGAGAGTAAGTATCCGCCTGCTGATAATAAGGAGATAGGTATAAGCTTCCCTTTTATTCTTAGTGAGTCGCACAGGCTCCCTCCCGAGGAAATCAGGGTAGTGAGAATAGCTGAGCCTAATACAAAGGTGTATATGGCAGAAAATGCAGAATTCTGGCGGCGTGCAAGCGTCAGCATAGGTATCTCGCCAAGTGGTATTTTTCCCCAATATATTGAAATCAAATAGAATATCATACTCATAATGACGAGTGATACGATACCGACGCAAAGAGCAACCCCTGCCGCTTGTGATTGCGTCTTAAGCTTTTTTGATAAAATGACAAGTACAGGTGTCAGAGACACAAGGTTATATCCCGAATATATAAGCGCACTGCTCAATGACAGGGGGAGCTGTGGGGAAAATGTATGGTATTCTCGATAGCTTAACATATAAAGTGCGGAAAAAATTATAAGTATTACAAGGACTATGCCCAATACAGCGTTTAATGTAAAAATTCTGTTGTTGCAGATGTATAGAAGAATTGTTGCAAAACACGCACATATCAGTGTTGATGCAGCTCGTGGTATTGCAAATGTATCGTAGAGCATTTCGCCTGCGGCGGAAATCATTGCACCATATACAGCAAAGGAAAAAACGAGTGTCACAATCTTTATTATTCTTTTTATTGCTGTGTGGGTAAAAATGGATAAAAACATATCGTATTCGTGATATGAACGTTTCAAGCAGGTGTTTAGTACGGTATATACGAAGAATGTAAAAGCGGCGGCTGTGACGATTATTCCTATAGCACCGTATTTTTTAAAGCAGACAAAATATAAAAGCATCTCCTGACCTGATGCAAAGCCAGCACCTATTATTGCCGCAATAATCGAATATGAAACAATAAGTATACTTATCATAAATACCACCTCATTATACTATATTAGTGGGGCGGGGGAATATTCAAAAAAAATCACTCTGACTAAAGCCAGAGCAATTCTAATTTTATGCTTTTTCTATATTTAGTACCTTAAACTCAACAATACCGCCAGGTGTTTCGGCTTTAACGTTATCACCTACGGCTTTATTTAAACAAGCTGAGCCGATGGGTGATTCGTAGGAAAGCTTGTTAAGTGCAGGGTCTGCCTCAGATGAACCTACTATTGTATACTCAGCCTTGCCTGTCATACCCATAAGCTCTGCAAGCTCGCCGAAAAATTCAAGAGTTACTTTTTTGCCTACCGAAATGACGTCATCAGATTCAGATTCGGCAACCTTTGAATGTTTGAGCATATTCTCAAGCTGGCTAATTCTTGCCTCTACCTCTGCTTGCTCGTCCTTTGCGGCGTCATACTCTGCGTTCTCGGACAAATCACCGAAGGAACGTGCTTCCTTGATTTTTTCGGAAACCTCCTTACGTGTTACGCTTATAAGGTGTGAAAGCTCTGCCTCAAGCTTTGCTTTACCCTCGGTGGTTAAGATGATTTCCTTGTTTTCTGACATAATATCATTACCTTTCAAAAATTATAATCAATCCCTATTATACTATTTTTTTTCTGAATTGTCAACTGTTTTATTGGTTAAATTATATATGAATTAATTATATGATTGGAGAATAAAATTATGTACACTGAAAAATCTATAGACCTAAAACGTGACTTTTACGCCAGATATGGAAAAACGAGCGGCAGACTGTTTTTTAAAAAGACGGGACTGCCATGCACCATATTTGACGGAGGGAAAAACAGCCTGATAATGACATTGGACTGCGGTGTGCGTGTGTACGGCAGACAGTGCGGAGATGTGTTAAAGGTCCTCAACTGCGACACTAACGTGTGCGATGTGCATTTTGTTAAAAACGGCAGGGGTGCTCAAATTCTATACAGTGTTGACATACCTGACGTAAAGGGTATGAAAGATACAGTATTGTATGCTATAAATGCTATATTACGGGAAATGGGCAGTACAGGCAGACTTATAGGCGAGTATGACACTGTGGCTTTGTGCGAAAGATACGCTCCTTATGGTTGGTGTGCCGTAAAGGAGGGCGATACTGCAAAGAGCATACCAATGCCGCTTGGTGAATATAACATAATACTGATGCGTACAAGAAAAAACAGATTAGTCGCTCCTGCAGAGCTGACAGACCGATTTCATATAAGTGAATATGAACGCATAAAAGCATCGGTTACGGGCTTAAAGGAGTGCCGTACAGATACATTTTTCGATATGGTAAATGAATCACAAAACTCCGTCGAACGCTTGCTATCACCGTCAGAGGAGCTTATGCAGGGGATTAATGCCGTAAGGAGTGCCGACGGTGTACGTGCATCAAAAATATGCGGCTGCGGCATTATAGCATTTTGCGAAAAGGATAGGACTGACAGTGCCATTATCCGCATAAATAACGAATACAAATCCGCTATGGGATACTCGCCAAATCTTGCCGTTGTAAAATAATTTAAAAAAAGTATGGACTTATCATAAAATACCTGATATAATATAATTTACAAAATATAGTTTCCTGTATGCAAATTCGGAGGGTTGGAAATTGTTATGGTAAGCGGTGAAAATAAAAAGACTGCAACAAAAATGAGCGTTTATGCTCACGTAAAACACTTTGTTACAGAATTTGTAGATGATATATTAAAGGATAACGTAGGCTTATATGCCGCACAATCTGCATTCTGGATTGTACTTTCGGCTGTGCCGTTTATGATGCTTTTGGTCCTGTGCCTTAAATACATTATAAACATAGATTTGCAGGAGGTTATAACAACGTTTGATAAAATGCTTCCTGAACAGGTGGCGTTGTTTATTGCGGAAATCCTGACGGAGGTGTTTTACCGAACAGAATCGCTCGCCCTGTTTTCGGCGGCATTTATAACGCTTCTGTGGTCATCATCAAAGGGTACGATGGCAATATACTGCGGACTGAATGAGATTTACGGCAAAGAGAGAGAACAGAGCTGGATAAGAATGAGAATTATCTCGTTATTTTATAACGTTTTCCTTGTGGCTATGATTATCGCAAGCATTGTTGTTTTGCTTTTCGGAAACTCAATAATGCAGTTCTTTGACGCAGAATTTATTGTAGCACATTATATAATAGCGTTGATTATGCGGTTTAAGACGTTGATTTTCTTTGTGTTGTTCGTGCTTATGTTTGCGGCGTTGTTTACATTCCTTCCGCAAAGAAAAAATAAATACCGCCAACAGATATGGGGCGCGGCGGTAACTGCTGCGGGCTGGCTTTTGGTGTCATACTGTATGTCAATATACATCACATATTTCCCCGGCGTTTCCTATATATACGGCAGTCTGACTGCGATTATACTTCTTATGCTGTGGCTCTTCTTTTGTATATATTCACTTTTAGTGGGTGCTGAGATAAATAAACACATCCAAAACGGATATTTTTGGCGTATCGGTATGCGTATGTTGCGAAACAGGGTAAAAAAGCGTAAAAAAAATGAGAAAAACACTTGATTTTTTATGCTGTATATTGTATAATAAAATCGGTAATGTATGAATGAGCATATATGTATCGGCCGTTGAGTATTCCGGCCACCGAGATATATATTATGTGTGGCTTTTAAGGAGAAGCATTTTTTATGGGCAGTACGCCGCAATATTTTTCTAAAATAATAGTGCTTGTAATTCTGGTAGTACTATCAGCGTTTTTTTCTGCGACAGAGACGGCATTCTTTTCAGCTAATAAAATCAGACTGAAATCACTTGCAGGCGAAGGCAACAAACGTGCAAAAAAGGCACTGAAGGTTTCAGAGGATATGGACTCTCTGTTATCTACTATACTTATCGGAAACAACCTTGTAAACATAGCAGCTACAGCTATTGCAACAGTTCTTTTTATAGACCTGTTAAACGAAGAGCTTGGTGCAACAGTTGCAACAATAGTAATTACTGTTGTGGTACTTATATTCGGTGAGATAACTCCGAAAAGCTTAGCAAAAAATACACCTGAAAGTTTTACGATGTTTGCATCGCCCATAATGGCGGTGCTTATGACGCTGTTTAAACCCATAAATTGGTTCGTTTCTATTTGGCAAAAGCTTATTTATAAATTCGTTAAGGCAGACGAAGAACGAGGCGTAACGGAAGAAGAGCTTATAACTATGGTTGAGGAGGCTCACAATGATGGTGAAATTGACCAGAACGAGAGTGAGCTTATAAGAAATGCCATAGAGTTTGACGATATTGAGGTTGAGGATATTTATACAAGCCGTGTTGATTTGGTGGCTATAGATATCGAGGACAGCATTGAGGAAATATCAAGTCAGTTTGAAAAAGGCTTTTCACGTCTGCCTGTCTACCGAGACACAATTGATAATATCATAGGTGTACTTAATCAGAAGGATTTTGCGATAATGAGACGTACACAGCAGTCCTTAAGTTCTGTTATGACAGAGCCGATATTCGTTGTGCCGTCAATGAAGATATCCGAGCTTTTAAGAACATTGCAATCGAAAAAATCTCACATGGCAATTATCCTTGACGAGTTCGGCGGTACAGTTGGAATAGTTACGCTTGAGGATATTCTGGAGGAGCTTGTAGGTGAAATCTGGGACGAGCATGATACGGTAGTAGAGCCGTTTGTCAAGATTTCCGACAATAAGTACAAGGTCCGTTCAACAGCCGATCTTGACGATATGTTCGAGCTGTTTGGTATGGAGGAGGAAACCGACCATTCAACCGTTGGCGGTTGGGTAGTTGAGGAGTTTGGAAAGATACCGAGAGTGGGAGAGGAGTTTATGTTCGGACCGCTTCAGGTATGTGTTTCAAAGCGTGATCCAAGACGTGTTACGGAGATAATTGTTACTAAACTGTTCGAGCCTGAAGAGGACGAAGAAGATTAAGAATAAACGAGTCGGTTGAGTTGAAACCGTCTCAGGGGCTGATTGGCTTTAGTTGCAGATATCTGCGATAAATTCAACAGCCTTTTAATATTTTAAAGAGGAGTTAATGATATGTATAAATACATAGACGGCGGAGTTTGTGCCGCAAAGGGATATAAAGCTAACGGCTTAAACTGCGGATTAAATTCAAACCCTGATAAAAACGATTTGGGGCTTTACGTGTCTGACGTTCCTGCAAATACTGCGGGTGTGTACACAACGAATAAGGTTAAGGGCGCACCTATTATTGTGACAAAGTCACATCTTGAAAATACAAACGGTGTAGCACGTGCTGTAATAATGAACTCAAAAAATGCGAATACCTGTAATGCCGATGGCGAGGAAAAAGCGGAGGCAATGTGCAGATTGGCAGCCGATGCGTTGGGGATATCCCCTGATGAAGTCCTCGTTGCATCAACAGGCGTTATAGGACAAATTCTGCCTATTGAGCCGATAGAAAACAGTGTAGAGGCACTTGCAAACGGTCTTGCGTATGACGGCAACGAACGTGCCGCAACGGCTATTATGACTACAGATACCGTGAAAAAGGAATATGCCGTGGAATTTGAGCTTGACGGTAAGACTTGCCGTCTTGGCGGTATGGCAAAGGGCAGTGGTATGATTCACCCCAATATGGCAACGACCCTGAACTTTATTACAACCGATGCATCGGTTTCAGTACCGATGCTTCAGAAGGCACTTTCCGAAATTGTCAAGGTTACGTATAACTGCTTGAGCGTTGACGGTGACACGTCTACAAACGATACAATACTTTTACACGCAAACGCACTTGCGGATAATCGTGAAATCACAGAGCCTAATGAGGATTATGAGGTCTTTAAGCAGGCGTTATATATAGTAATGAGCGAGCTTACAAAGATGCTTGCAAAAGACGGAGAGGGTGCTACAAAGCTCCTCGAATGTACTGTAAGCGGTGCACCTGATGTTGACACTGCCATAATTGTAGCAAAGAGTGTTATTCGTTCGCCTTTATTAAAATGTGCAATGTTCGGTGCAGATGCGAACTGGGGCAGAGTCCTGTGTGCTATAGGCTATGCCGAGGCTGACTTTGATATAAACAAAGTTGATGTAGATTTTCGTTCAGACGTTGGCGTACTGCCTGTATGCCGTAACGGCGCAGGTGTTCCGTTCTCGGAGGAGCTGGCAAAGGAACTGCTTTTACGTGAGGATATATTTATTGATGTCAATCTTAACCTCGGACAAGCTTCGGCAAAGGCATGGGGCTGCGATTTGACGTACGATTATGTTAAGATAAACGGGGACTATCGGAGTTGAGTGAAGAGAAATTTATGCGTGAGGCACTCCGTCAGGCACGGCGTGCAATGGCGTTGGGTGAAATGCCTGTTGGAGCGGTAATTGTTCGTGACGGCGAGATTATATCTCGTGCATACAACAGGCGTGAGACAAAGAAAAACGCTGTGTATCATGCGGAAATAACTGCCATAGAGCGTGCCTGCAAAAAGTTAGGCGGCTGGCGGTTGCCACGCTGTGAAATGTACGTTACATTGGAGCCATGCCCCATGTGTGCAGGTGCAATACTTAACGCACGTATAGAACGTGTTTTTTACGGTGCATCCGATAAGAAGTCGGGTTGTGCAGGCTCAAAGATAAACCTGTTGGATATGAACTTGTGTAATTTTACAACGCAGGTAACAGGCGGAATACTTGAAGACGAATGCAGAGAAGTAATACAACAGTTTTTTAAGGATTTACGCGAAAGGAAATGATAATATGAAAAAAATAGCGATTTTAGCGCTGATGCTGTGTTTATCGGCAAATACGGCATTTGCTACAAGCTTTACAGATATAGATAACCACTGGGCAAAGGACTCTATAGTTACTCTTGCCGATAAAGGTATAGTAAACGGTGTTACCGATACTTTATTTATGCCTGATGCGACTGTAACACGGGCGCAGTATCTTAAGATGATAATGGAGACAACAGGCGTAAGTACAAAGCCTATGCGTGAGGGTGAATGTCTTGACGCAAACGGAAACGATTGGTATGCCGATTATTTACAGGGCGCATTAGACTGCGGACTTGTACCGAAGGATATGGTGCTTAACTATTCTGAAAAGGTTCAATATACAGTGGATGAGGAGGGCAAAGCAACCTCAACAAAGGTGATATATACAGGTCAGTTTAACGGCAATAACCCCATAACACGTGAGGAAATGGCTGTTCTTACACAGTATATGTATCAATATACAAGAACAATTATTACAAACAACAAGACGTCAGATACGGAAATTGAGTTTGCAGATGCCCAAAGCATAAGCAAATGGGCAGAAGCATCAGTTGCACAAGCCGTTAAAAACGGGTTTATGGACGGTATGGACAATAATATGTTTAACCCAACTGATACCGCAACACGTGCACAGGCATCAACTGTCATATTAAGAGTTCTGAATAAATAGTGGAGGAAAATGTGAAATGAGTAAAAAAGCAGTACAGATAACCTGTTTTGTTATAGCAGGAATAATGGTATTAACATTCGTTGTAGGAGCAGTTTCGCTGTTCTGACGAAAATAATATGAGAGGACACAAAGACATTGGTAAAGAGAGAAAACATAAGAAATATAGCAATAATCGCCCACGTTGACCATGGCAAAACCACACTTGTCGATGCTATGCTTGCACAGAGCGGTACATTTCGTGAAAATGAAGCTGTTGACGAGCGAGTGATGGACTCAAATGATCTTGAGCGTGAGCGTGGTATAACCATACTTGCAAAAAACACCTCATTATGGTATAAGGATACAAAAATCAATATAATTGACACCCCGGGCCATGCGGATTTCGGCGGTGAGGTTGAGAGAGGCCTTGAAATGGTAGACGGTGTTCTTCTGTTGGTGGATGCCTTTGAGGGATGTATGCCGCAGACACGTTTCGTTCTTTCAAAGGCTTTAGCATTAAATCTACAGCCTGTAATAGTCGTAAACAAGGTTGACAGACCTAATGCACGTCCTTACGAGGTCGTAGACGAGGTGTTGGAGCTGTTTATCGACCTTGGTGCAACGGAAGAACAGCTTGACACTCCTGTTATATTTGCATCAGGCCGTGACGGATGGGCTACGGCGGAGTACGATCCTGAAAGCCCGTCAGAGGATTTGAAAGAGCTGTTTGAATTAATAGTTCGTGAAATACCATGCCCTCATTGCGAAGATGAAGGACCATTCCAGATGCTTGTATCGAATATCGACTATGATGATTATACAGGCAGAATAGCTGTAGGTAAAATTCAGAGAGGCAAAATTACAACTAATATGTCGCTTGCGATTTGTCGTGCCGATGGCAAGACAGGTCATGCAAAGGCGACTAAGCTATATACCTTTGACGGTCTGTCAAAGGCCGTTACAGACGAGGTTGGCGCAGGTGACGTTGTGGCAATATCGGGCATTACCGATATAAATATAGGCGAGACAATATGTGCGCCCGACTGCCTTGAGCCGTTGCCGTTTGTAAAGATTGACGATCCTGTACTGTCAATGACATTCAGCGTGAACGATAGCCCCTTTGCAGGAAAAGAGGGTAAGTTTGTTACCTCACGTCATCTGCGTGAAAGACTGTATAAGGAGCTTGACTCTAACGTAAGTCTGCGTGTTGAGGACACAGATACAACAGAGGCGTTTACCGTATCAGGCAGAGGAGAATTGCATCTGTCGGTGCTTATAGAAAATATGCGCCGTGAAGGGTACGAATTTCAGGTATCTAACCCTGTTGTTATATTTAAAGAGATTGACGGAGTTAATTGTGAGCCTATAGAAAGACTTACGGTAGATGTTCCGTCAGACTACACAGGTGCGGTTATTGATCAGGTGGTAAACCGTATGGGTACCATGACTGATATGTCACCAACAGCACAGAATTATACAAGGATTGAGTTTTTAATTCCCTCACGAGGTCTTATTGGATTTAGAAGCGAGATAATGACTGCCACAAAGGGTACTGCCATTGTAAACAGTATTCTTGAGGACTACGAGCCGTATAAAGGCGATTTTGCACCTCGCAACCGTGGAACTCTTATCGCCTGGGAGAACGGCGAGAGTATAACATACGGCCTGTTTAACGCACAGGACAGAGGAACGTTATTCATTGGCCCCAACGTGCAGGTGTACGAGGGAATGATAGTGGGCGAATGTTCACGTAACGAGGATATAACAGTAAACGTCTGCAAGAAAAAGCACGCAACTAATACTCGTGCATCAGGCTCGGACGATGCCTTAAAGCTTGTTCCGCCTAAATCAATGACACTTGAAGAATGTCTTGACTTTATAGCCGAGGATGAACTGTTGGAGGTTACTCCCGAGTCATTGCGTATGAGAAAACGTATTTTGCAGACAGATTTACGTGCAAAAGAGGCATCAAGAAAGAAAAAATAAGAATTATATCGAAAAAATATTGACTTTTTAGCATTTTACTGATACAATAAAAGGTAATCTAAATTAAAAAAAAGGAGGAATGAAGCTTGGGTATGAATGGTGCAGATATAGCGGTTAAAGCCTTAGAGGCAAACGGTGTCAAGGTAGTGTTCGGCTATCCGGGTGCATCAAATGCTCCCTTCGTTGACAGTATATCCCGTTCGTCTATTGACTACGTTCTTACACGAAACGAGCAGGGTGCGGCACACATGGCATCAGGCTACGGCAGAGTAAACCATGTAGCAGGTGTGTGTACGGCAACATCGGGCCCCGGAGCAACCAATCTTATAACTGCCATAGCTACAGCATATATGGACTCCATTCCTATGGTAGCAATTACAGGTCAGGTTAAGCGTGAGCTTATCGGTAAGGACGCTTTCCAGGAGGTAGACATAATCGGTGCGACATTGCCATTTACAAAGCATAGCTATCTTGTAAAGGACGTGTCAGATATTCCGAGAATTGTTGATGAGGCGTTCCATATCGCAACTACAGGCAGACCTGGCCCCGTACTTATAGATTTTCCGTTAGACGTGCTTGCAGATGACTACGATGATGAGGTTGGAGAACGTGAAATAAATCTTCGTGGCTATAAGCTTGTAGGCAAAGCAAACGAGTCTCAGATAAAGAAGGTCGCAGACGCATTAAGAAAGGCAAAAAAGCCTATAATTCTTGCGGGCGGCGGTGTATGCTGTTCAGAGGCAGTAGACGAGGTAAGAAAATTTGTGGAGCTTACAAATGTTCCTGTCGTGTCTACTATGATGGGCTTAGGCGTTGTGCCTACAGACAGCGACAGCTATTACGGTATGATAGGCTCGCACGGTAAGAAATGTGCGAATGTACTTCTTAACCGTTCGGATTTTATCCTTGCGTTGGGTACAAGATTAGGTGACAGAAGTATTGCTAACATAAAAGGCCTTGAAAAGGTGAAAAAGCTTGTTCACGTGGATATAGATCCGGCGGAAATAGGAAAGAATACTTTACCGAAAATCCCTGTTGTAGGTGATATTAAAGACGTAACGGAGCAGCTTATTAATGTTGTGGGCGACTATAAAACATCACAAGAATGGATAGATGAGGCACATGAGCTCCGCAACGAAACAAGCCGTGTACAGGTGAGTGAGGACACAGGCTTTGTAAACCCGAAATATTTCCTTGAAAGACTTTCGGCGATTACAAATTCAGAGATTTACCTAACAACTGAAGTAGGACAGAACCAGATTTGGAGTGCAAATCACTACACAATAAAGAAACCCGACCATTTCCTGACATCAGGCGGATTTGGTACAATGGGCTACGGCTTGCCGGCGGCAATCGGTGCATCCTGCGCACAGCGTGATTTACCGGTAGTTGCTATAATGGGTGACGGAAGCTTCCAGATGGATATGGTTGAGCTTGGTACAATGAAGCAGTACGGTATACCTGTTAAAATGGTATTATTTAAAAATGACCGCCTTGGTATGGTGCATGAGCTTCAGTATCTTAACTATAACTCAAACTTCCAGATGGTTGACATAACAGGCGGACCTGACTTCTGCAAGCTTGCAGATGCTTATGGTATCAGGACAGGTGAGATTTCGGAAAATTCCGAGATAGACGGTGCAATTGCGGATATGCTAAGCGACGACAAGAGTTATTTCCTTGTAGTCAACGTAAATCCGTTCGAGCCTACAGGTGATGCATATAACGAAAATGCTCTTAATACAAAGAAGGAGGCGTGATTGATGGAGAAATATACATTATCCGTTCTTGTTGAGAACAGCGCCGGTGTTCTTTCAAGAGTAGTGGGACTTTTTACTCGCCGCGGCTTTAATATCGACTCACTTTCTGTCGGAGCTATGGCAGACGATAGATTTTCACGTATTACTATCGAGGTCAGAGGCGATATGTATATGGTTGAGCAAATCTCAAAGCAATTGTCGAAAATTCTTGAGGTTGTAAAGATAAAGACACTTCGTGAGTGCGACGTGGTAAAACGTGGTCTTGTGCTTGTTAAGATTAAAACAAATGCGAAAAATCGCAGTGAGGTAATTGGAATTGCAAACGTATTCAGAGCAAATATCATTGATATTGCTCCGACAACCGTCACAGCTGAGGTAACAGGCTCAGACCAGAAAATAGAAGCGTTTTTGAATATGCTTGATACTTACGGCATTGAGGAAATCGCACGTACGGGTATGACTGCCCTTGAGCGTGGTGCTAATACGCTCAAAATAGACAAATAAACTTAAGACAAAAATGCTTTCGGGCGTTTTTATAAATTTCATACGTATTAAGGAAAGAGGTAATACAAAATGGCAAAATCATTAGATCATGAAGCAAGAGTTTAATATGAAAGCGACTGTAATATGCAGCTGCTAAACGGAAAGACAGTAGCAATCATCGGCTACGGTTCACAGGGTCATGCACACGCAAAGAACCTAAAGGACAGCGGTGTTGACGTTATCGTTGGTCTTAGAAAAGGCTCAAAGAGTGCTGCAAAGGCTGAGAGCTACGGTATCCCGGTATACGAAACAGCTGAGGCTGCAAAAAAGGCAGATATCATTATGATACTTACTCCTGACGAGAAACAAGCTCAGATTTACAAAAATGATATTGAGCCTAACCTTGAGGATGGCAATATGCTTATGTTTGCTCACGGTTTCAATATCCACTTCAAGCAGATAGTTCCCCCTGCAACTGTTGACGTTGCTATGATCGCTCCGAAGGGACCTGGTCATACAGTACGTTCAGAGTACGAGGAGGGCAAGGGTGTTCCTTGTCTTGTAGCTATTGAGCAGGACGCAACAGGCAGAGCACTTGACGTTGCATTGGCATACGGTGCAGGTATCGGCGGTGCAAGAGCGGCTATACTTGAAACAACATTCCAGTGCGAGACAGAGACAGACTTGTTCGGTGAGCAGGCAGTTCTTTGCGGCGGCGTTACAGCTTTGATGCAGGCAGGTTTTGAGACACTTGTTGAGGCAGGCTATGACCCCAGAAATGCATACTTTGAATGTATCCACGAAATGAAGCTTATCGTAGACCTTATCTACGCAGGTGGATTTAGTAAGATGAGATATTCAATTTCAGATACTGCAGAGTTCGGTGATTACGAGACAGGTAAGCGTCTTGTAACAGATGAGACTAAGAAGGAAATGAAAAAAGTTCTTGAGGAAATCCAGGACGGTACATTTGCTTCAAAGTGGATTGCAGAGAACAACAACGGCCGTGCACACTTTATTGCAACTCGTCAGCTAAATAGCGAGCATCAGCTTGAAACTGTAGGTAACGAGATCCGTAAGTTCTATGCATGGAGCAAGGAAGATAAGTACGCAGAATAATTTAAACATAAACAGAGGGTGTCGCTGTGCGACACCCTCTGTTTGCATATAAAGAAATTATTCCCCAACAACGCTTATTCTCTGTTGAATATGGTTGCCGTTCACTATCTCGTCCACCATAGCAACGGCATAATCTGCATAGCTGATTACGCTTTCGCCCTTGTCGTTTAGTGTGAAATCTTCGCCTGCTAAAATATATTTTCCTGTTTTTTCTCCGTCTGCCTGAAAATCTGCGGCGGGACTTATATAAGTCCATTTTACATCATTTACACCTCTCAAATAATCGAGTGCAGTCTGATGTACTGCCGCAAGCGGTTTGAAAGCGTCGGGAAAGTCCTTGCCATCAGCAACTGTCAGAGTGTGTTCTTTATTCACATAAAGACTGCCTGCTCCACCGACAATAAGAAGTCTTGTGTCTGTTCCTGTCAATAATTCGCAAAGCTTTTTCACTGCGTTTGGAATAACGTCCAGAGTTTCTGGAGTCCAGGCACCACAAGCGTCAACCACTGCATCAAAGCCCTTTAAATCTTCTTTGGTAAGGTCAAATAAATCTTTGATAATTTCCTTTTTTGCTTCTGACTTATTTTCTCCTCTTACAACAGCCGTCACATCAAAGCCTCTGTTTATTGCTTCCTTTACTATTAACTGACCTGATTTTCCGTTTGCGCATATTACTGCGATTTTCATAAAATATCAATCCTTTCAATTTTTATTTATAATTTTTAGTTAAAATTCCACATTGCAAAAGATGCCGTACGCTCGTCTTTTCCTCTCTGTGATTACAGTATAGCACCTATTCAATAATCTGTAAAGTACGCACTTTTTTGTGCTGTAGTTACCTACCGGTGACTTTTGGACTGTTACCTGAAGGTGACTTTTACGCTGTTATGCGATATATTGAGATTTTAATTTCAAAAAAATCTTTGAAAAAATTTTATCGTGATTATGAAAAACGTTGTATCCCAAGTTCAGGATACAACGTTTCATTATACTATAAGCTCCGACAACACCATACCAATATCAGCGTCAATACATATTGACTGTCGCTTTATTTCATCAGGGGCTATAGCCATACCCATATTGATACAAGCATAAACTGCATTTTCGTTTTGAGCCGTCATCTGCCAGAACGGATATTTTATAATACCCGGCGTATTTGCACCTACGCCCAATTCAAGAAAGAGGATATTCGCATCACTATTGCGTTGTACAAATTCTTTATAACGGCTTGCCGCCTCATACCAGCCATCGTCCTGAACAAAGCTATTATCACATCGCAAATTCATTGTAGTATATGCACCGCATACAGGGCATTTTGGAATAAGCTCAGTTGGAATTTTCATATCATGTTGTTGTTTTACCATTTCTTTTATAACAAGCTCATTATTGTATGTTTTATTACAGCAAGGCTTTGAGCATTGAAAAAGACCATAATCGCCCTGGGTATAAAACAGCCGCTTTTTATCAAAGCCGGCAAGCTGAAATTGATGGTCTACATTTGTTGTAAGCACAAAATAATCCCTATCTTTGACAAGCGTCAGTAAATCCTTGTACGGTTTACCGATTTCAACATCATAGCGGTTTATAAGAATTTGTCTTGACCACCAAGCCCAGTATTCTTCAAGTGTCTGATAGGGATAAAATCCTCCCGAATACATATCCGTAATGCCGTATTTAGCTTTAAAGTCCGAAAAGTATCTGTCAAACCGTTCTCCCGAATATTCAAATCCGGCAGATGCGGAGAGTCCGGCGCCCGCACCGATAAGGATTGCGTCGGCAGTTTCAACTTTTTCTTTCAGACGGTTTATATTATACGAGTAATTTTGTGTAGATTTCCTTGTCCCTGTCCTTAAATACATTAAAAATCACCCTTTCTATATCTGAATTTTTCAAATATTTTGTAACTGTATCAACTGCAATTTCTGCCGCTGTTTCATTCGGAAAGTGAAATTCTCCCGTCGAAATGCAGCAAAATGCAATTGATTTAATATTGTGTTCCTCTGCGGCTTTCAAACATTCAATATAGCAGGATTTAAGCAAAGCACAGTCTTTCTCGGTTAATCTGCCGCAAATGACGGGACCTACCGTATGAATAATATAATCACAGGGCAGATTATATGCACCTGTGATTTTTGCCTGACCTGTCGGTTCTTCGTAGCCTTGTTCTTTCATTATCCTGTTACATTCTGCACGAAGCTGAACACCGGCATAGGTATGAATTGCATTATCAATACACCCATGACACGGAACAAAGCAGCCAAGCATAGCAGAGTTCGCCGCATTTACAATCGCCCCGCATTTTAAGGTTGTTATATCGCCCTGCCAAATACACAATCTGTCACGGACAGGAATGAGATTATTTACATCTGTGATGCCTTTATTCTGTGTTTCTTCTTTGAGATATTCGTTTTGTATTCTCAAAAATTTCTCTGTGACGGGTTTCGGTTCGCGTATGTTCATTAGTGAACGCAATAATTGTTTTTGCTGTTTTGTTTCAAACGGGATGTTGATATCCGAATACCCCGCGGACTCTTTTATAAGATAATCAAGCAAAAAATATACTCTTTCATTTTGCGTCATAGTATCAGCCTCTTTTCTCAATGGCATTAAACGGACATATTGAAGCGCAGTTGCCGCAATGCAGACAGTTAGTCTGATTTATTCTGACAGGCTGTACATCAATACATTTCTGCGGACAGACTGTT
>JAQXTR010000061.1 GCA_029219585.1 Clostridiales bacterium | reverse complement strand
TTTTATCATGCTCAAAACTTCCGTATCGGATTTAACCATAGTGGCAACAGTCATATCCTCCTGCCACAGGTTTATATCTGCGATATTATAGTCTGTACTGTATTTTTGCAAAATTTCAACCGTTTTGGTAATACCGGTGCTTGTATGAGCATTAAATGTGTTTGCAGCATCGGCATAATCTGTTACTTTTGTGCCGTGCAAATCCGACAGCGTTCCGTCATACATACAGTCAATATATACAGTTATATCTTTATTCGTATTGCTGTATACATTCTTTATTGAAGACGAAGTGCCGGATTCACAGTTTGAAAAATATCTTATTACCGTTCCGTAGTTAGACAACGATAGACCGTTTGCCGTACCGGCTGTCAGTGTCATTTTTGAAGAACAATTTATTATTTTGCCGTTGGATCCTATTGTTCGTATAGGCTGAGCAAATGTAGATGCACTTATACTATTGTTACGGCTGCATCATCTTTCGATAAAGCGGTATTATCCTCTATACCCCAGCCCTGTACCTGCTTTGTTGTTCCGTCCGGATATGATGCGGCAACTGCCATTCCGGCAGCATTGAAATATTCTCCTTCGTTGTATACGGTTTTGGCAGGCGGTACGGTTATGCTTATTCCCGCTGCAGCCGACTGTTTCTCAACATATGACGGGAAGATATAACAAGCGGTAGGTATTATCTCTTTTGAAGTAAGATTTGTTCTGTTATATACTATGTCATTTTCATATACTCCGACAACATAGCCTTCACTGCCCGATACGTTGTCAACTCCCTCCGCGCGGTATCTTATACTTTTACCGTCAGGAGTATATACCCTAAGCTGAGATGTTGAGCTGTTATGTATCATTCGGCAGGCAGTATTGTTTTCGTCAGAGTAATTTACCATCTCGCTGAACGCAAGATGAGAATGTCCTGTCATAAAAACAGCCTCTTTATATTATCATCACCGCACCTGAATTGTTTTGTACCTCAATTAGATACAACTTATTCTTATATATCAACTTGAATCTCATACCGTTCCACTTTTCAGGGAGGTTCGGCTTGCATATGAGTTTTCCGTCCTCTTCCGTAATACCTGCAAAGCCTTTGACTGCTGCAATCCATGCACCTCCGGCACTTGCCGGATGTGTTCCGCCGATATATACCAAGCCTGCCCATTCCTTGCCGCCTTTTGTTAAATCAGCCCTTGCCGATTTCATAAACATGGGATATGCGGTTTTGGGATTGTTTGTATAACACGAAAGAAGCGAATACATACACGCTGAAAGTGATGAGCCATGTTCGGTTCTCGGCTCATAGTATTCTAAATTCTTTTCCATTATCTCGCTTGCATAATCATCCTTAAACATAGAGAGCATTGCCACAACGTCCGCCTGTTTTATTACCTGCGTATCCGCCGCAACACCGTATGCGCCGCCCCAATACTCCTTGGGATCTATAAGCCTTGAACGCACCTCGTCCACCGATACGTCCTCTAATCTGAAATATCCGTCAAACTGTTCTATTATACCGCTGTCGTTTGGCTGACGGATAAATATGTTTTCAGCCGAATCCTGAAGCATGGGCTTTAAGCTGTTATATTCATCGGACGTGTATTTTTCCATGAGTTCAAGCGCAGTATCAAACACAAATTTTGCCATTCGGTTTGTATATGAGTTATTGTTCACTCTCTCGTGATATTCATCGGGACCAACAACATCATGAATTTCATAATACCGCTCATCTGCCTTTTTAATGAGAAGCGAGCGGTAAAACTCGGCACATTCTATTACCATCTCCATTGCGCCCTCATTTAAAATATCATAGTCGCCCGTTCCCTTGATATACTTCATAAGACCGTATACTATCGCCGCCGAAACGTGATACTGCTTATCGCGGAAATATGTGCGCATGGGACGTTTTGTGAACACATCCGTTACATTGTAATCCGAACAGCCCTCATAGCCGCCGTCCTGGCTCTCCCACGCATAATATGCGCCCTTGAGCCCGTATTCCTTTGCCTTTTGTCTCGCACCATCCAAAGTGTCGATTCTATACTGCAACAGCGTTTTTGCAATCTGCGGTTCGGTATATATATAATAATCTATCATAAACATTTCGGTATCCCAGAACACTGCGCCCTTATACACCTGTCCCGACAGTCCTCTTGCGGCAATAGATTTTCCTTTCATTTCTCTGGGTGCAATGCAGTTCAGATGATAGATTGAGTAGTTGAGCGCATACATCGCGTCATCATCGCCGTCAATTGTAATCTTGGAAATATCCCATATCTTTTCCCATGCCGCCGTATGCTCCGCTTTAAGCTCTTGATATGTAATATCTCTTATATCTCCTATTGGCTCAAAATCATCCTCAGAAGTCGTTATTTCGGCAATTTTCTCTATGCAGTATTCTTTATGCGGTTCCGCCTTAAACACAATACGTCTGTATACAGCCTTTTCGCATACATCTCCTGAACACTCCGCATCAAAATCTAGCTTTACGCTATCTCGTGCCGTTACGGAAATATGCTTTTCGCCGGTAATTCCCTCGACATAGTTTACGCCATCCTCACTGCCCGAGTTAAACTTTACAAAATGAGGACCGTTAATATCCCACACGTCGCCGTCAATTCCGGTTATGATTTCCGCATCACATTCAAAATCAGCCGCAAACGTATACCTCATTGAGATTAAATGTCTGCGGCTCATGCTTGCAAAGCGTTCGCATTTAACCGTTATTCTGCCGTCCTCCGTCTGCCACACCGTTTTTCGGCTGTGCAGTCCTTTTTCAAAATCGAGAGTCTGTTCATGGGAAACAGGCTCATTTTCGGGAAGCGCATATTTCTTTCCGTTCACCTTGACATATGTATACAGCGGATTAGGCGCGTTTACGGTTTCGCGCCATGCGTCCCCTGCGCGGTCATAAATTCCCGCCATGTTTACGGCACACATATTCTCTTTTGTGTATTCCTCAAGTGTTCCCCGTATTCCGAAATATCCGTTACCGATAAGGAAACGGTTTCCGTTCCACGGTATATTATCCCTGTCAAATGCAATTTCCGTCAAAATAAAATCCATCGTCACATTCTCCCCTGTCATGCTAAAATACTTAATGCTTTATATAAGCTCTCCAAATCCTTTACGGAAATATCAGCTTTCGGATTATGCGCTGCCGCGCCGACTGCTATGGCATACATACCGCCCGCCTTTGCCGCCTCAATGCCTGCGTCCGAGTCCTCAACAACAGCGCAGTCGCAAGGAGCAACGCCAAGCTTATTTGCAGCTATTAAGAACACCTCCGGATCCGGCTTTGAGCGAGTTGTATCAAGTCCGCAGCTTACAGCGTCAAACTTATCCGCCAGCTCTGTCTTTTCAAGTATCAACGGTGTGTTTTTGCTTGCCGAACCTACCGCCGCCTTTATACCCTTTGATTTTATGTATTCGATAAATTCAAAAACACCCGGCAGCACGTCCGATCTTGACAGTCCTGAAAGTGATTTTACATACATATTGTTTTTCTTTTCCGCAAGAGCTGTTTTTTCCTCATTGGAAAATTTTCTATCCGTCTTCTCAAGAACAACCTCAAGAGATGCCATACGGCTTACACCTCTCTGTCTTGCGTTATCTGCCTTTGTAAAGCCATTTATACCCAGTTCTTCCGCCAGTGCTTTCCATGCCGCAAAATGCAGTTCATCGGTCGTTACGAGAACGCCGTCCAAATCAAATATTACTGCTTTTATATCCATATGTTTATTCTCCTGTATTTACAATATCAAAGATCAAGTGACGCTATCTCATGCTATGTCCTTTATTTAAAAAATGTTGCGTAATTCCTCATCACAGAATACACGGCTTGGAGAGGGAGAGAGAAATATCCAAAAATCGGCTGTATAGCCAAGGGGGAACACCGTGTATTCTGAGATCAGAAATCCTTTGACTTGTGCCGTACATCCATGTGTCGGTTCTGTACGGCACAAGCCGGATTTATATAAAACTACCTATTGATATCTCGCTTTACAATATCGG
>JAQXTR010000060.1 GCA_029219585.1 Clostridiales bacterium | reverse complement strand
ATTAGTCTTCCAATTCCTTAACCACTAATGTGATATGGCTGGTTCTCTTTAAGATTCTAAAAGCTCTGCCCTGTGCGTGGGGCTGAATTCTCTTTAATGTCGGACCCTGTGTCGCATAGCACTCTGATACTACTAACTTATCACGGTCCATGTTGTTATTATTAACTGCATTAGCTACTGCTGATGCAAGAAGCTTACCAACATATTCACATCCTGATTTCGGTGTGTTCTTCAAGATTGCCTCAGCCACTGTAACCGGCTTGTTTCTTATAAGATCAAGAACAATCTTCACCTTTCTGGATGATATGCGAGCATATTTAACTGTTGCACGTGCTTCCATTAGGAAATCCTCCTTCCAATCGTTTTGGATTGTATTTTACTCTGAAATCTCTTTAACGAATTATTCCCGTTCGAATTATCTTGATGTCTTTGAACCTACATGACCCTTAAAGGTTCTTGTCGGTGCAAACTCGCCAAGCTTATGTCCAACCATGTCTTCGCTTACGAAAACCGGAACATGCTTTCTGCCATCATGAACTGCGATTGTGTGTCCAACCATTTCAGGGAATATTGTCGAGGCTCTTGACCAGGTCTTAACAACCTTTTTTTCGTTAGCCTCGTTCATCGCATCGATTCTTTTCATAAGACGCTCTTCAACGAAAGGTCCCTTTTTAATCGATCTGCTCATTCTCTGTTCCTCCTTTTTACGAACAATATAAGGACAATAATAAAATTACTTGTCGTTTCTTCTCTTAACGATAAACTTGTTTGTGCGGTTCTTAGCCTTTCTTGTCTTAAGACCGAGTGCAGGCTTACCCCACGGTGTAACCGGTGCCGGACGTCCGATAGGTGACTTACCCTCACCACCGCCGTGCGGATGGTCATTCGGGTTCATAACTACGCCTCGAACTGTCGGTCTCCAGCCCATGTGTCTCTTTCTTCCGGCTTTACCGATTGAAATGTTCTCATGCTGCTGGTTGCCTACGATACCGATAGTTGCCTTACAGTTAAGAGCTACAAGTCTTACCTCGCCTGACGGGAGTCTTACCTGACCGTAACCGTTTTCCTTAGCCATAAGCTGTGCGCTCTCGCCTGCTGATCTTACAAGCTGTGCGCCCTTACCCGGATGAATCTCCACATTGTGAATCAATGTACCTACCGGGATGTCCTTTATGAACAATGCGTTGCCGACCTTAACGTCAGCGCCCTCGCCCGAAACAACGCTCATGCCGTCCGTAAGACCCTCGGGGGCGATTATATATGCCTTCACGCCGTCCTCATACTGAATGAGCGCGATATTAGCCGATCTGTTCGGATCGTACTCGATACCGATAACAGTTGCTTCCATACCGTCCCTCTGACGCTTGAAGTCTATAATTCTGTACTTCTGCTTGTTACCGCCGCCTCTGTGACGTACCGTGATCTTACCTGAAGCGTTTCTTCCGGCATTCTTATTCTTCTTTGCGAGAAGTGAACGCTCCGGAGTCTTCTTCGTGATCTCAGCAAAATCCGAAACCGTCATAAATCTTCTGGCAGGCGATGTAGGATTATACTTTCTGATAGCCATTATCCTTTACTCTCCTTATCTATATTACTGGATTTCTTAGTCATTGACGCCTTTGCGTCCCCAAATTACATATCGAAGAATTCGATTGTCTTTGAGTCCGGCTTAAGAGTAACAATAGCCTTCTTCCATGAAGCTCTTCTGCCCTCATTGCGTCCCATTCTCTTAAGCTTGCCCTGGTAGTTCATTGTGTTTACCTTTGCAACCTTAACTCCGAACACCTCCTCAACCGCATACTTTATTTCAAGCTTATTTACAGTCTTCGGAACCTCGAAAGTGTACTTTTTGATTTCATTTCCCTCTCTGTCAAGCTCAACCTTCATTGACTTTTCAGTGATGATCGGTCTCTTTATGATATCGTATGAATTCATTATGCATACACCTCCTCGATTTTAGCAACAGCGTCCTTTGAAAGAACTATTGCATTGTGCTTGAGAACATCATAGGTGTTGAGCGTACCAACGTGAGCCGGTGTAACACCCTTAATGTTTCTTGATGACTTACAGATATTGTTATCAGCGTCTGCTGTTACGATAAGAGCTGATGTAACATCAAGTCCCTTAAGAAGCGCTGCGATCTTTGCTGTCTTGATTTCCTCAAGTGAAAGATCCTCTACTACGTATACCGCATAATCGTTATACTTAGCTGTAAGAGCTGACTTAAGAGCTGCTCTCTTAACCTTTTTGTTTACACTATAGCTGTAGCTTCTCGGCTTAGGACCAAGTGCTACGCCGCCGCCTACCCACTGCGGAGCGCGGATACTACCCTGTCTTGCACGACCTGTACCCTTCTGTCTCCACGGCTTCTTACCGCCGCCGCGAACCTCTGTACGAGTCTTTGTGTTCTGAGTACCCTGTCTCATATTTGCAAGGTGGTTTACGACTACTGTATGAAGAACCGATTCGTTGACCTCAACTGCGAATATTGCGTCTGAAGCCTCCATTGAGCCGGTCTTCTGACCTTCCATGTTATATAAAGCCAATTTAGCCATTATTGTTCCTCCTTTCCAAATACCTCTTACGCCTTAACAGCATCTCTGATTGTTATGAGACTGCCCTTAATGCCCGGTACGGCGCCCTTGATAAGAATCAAATTCTGCTCAGCGTCTACCTTTACTACCTCGAGGTTCTGGATTGTAACCTTATCGACACCCATATGGCCCGGTAATACCTTACCCTTGAATACGCGTCCGGGATATGAACACATACCCATTGAACCCGATACTCTCTTTGACTTTGAGCCGTGTGTCATAGGTCCTCTGTGAAGTCCGTGCTTCATCGGACCTGCAAAGCCCTTACCCTTTGAAATACCGCTGACATCAATCTTGTCGCCGGCTTCAAAGGCGTCTGCCTTAATTTCATCACCTACGTTCAGGCCTGAAATGTCATCCAGTCTGAACTCTCTCAAATACTTCTTATTGGCTACGTTAGCCTTTGCGAAGTGTCCCTTAAGCGGCTTGTTTACCTTCTTTTCCTTGATATCGCCGAAGCGTACCTGAACTGCGTCATAACCGTCTGTCTCTGTTGTCTTCTTCTGAACAACAACGCACGGTCCTGCAAGAATGGCTGTTACCGGGATAACCTTGCCGCCTTCTCCAAAGATCTGGGTCATACCGATCTTTGTACCAAGAATTGCTTTCTTCATGATTTTCCTCCTAAATTAACAGTTATTGGTTCGCGTAAAGCAGCCGCGAACATGACCTGCATCATAACCTTATTCAAGGTTACTGCCGAAATTGTTTTGCCGTAATAACCTGACCTGATTATTACTTCCGGATTGTGTTTTAACAGCTTTAATTATTTCTGAATTATGCTGATATCAACACCTGCCGGCAAATCGATCTTCATGAGTGATTCCATTGTCTTCTGACCCGGAACTACGATGTCGATCAATCTCTTGTGAGTTCTTCTTTCGAACTGCTCACGCGAATCCTTGTACTTATGAACCGCACGAAGAATTGTGATTATCTCCTTATCTGTCGGAAGCGGGATCGGACCTGAAACCTTAGCGCCTGTTCTCTTTGCGATTTCAACTATCTTCTCAGCGCTCTGATCCAATACCACATGGTCATAAGCCTTTAACTTGATTCTGATTTTCTGGTTTGCTGCCATACTTAGATTCCCTCCTCATATAATTTAATTCGTTGCACCTGCACGACAGCTCTTACGGAAAATTGTACACTCTCCCGGGTGTTTCTGTATCACCCTTTTAAAAACCCGTCAAATCCGAAGATTTACGGGTCGTACAAGTCAATTTTCACCACTTTGTTATCCGCGCGTAGTCGGGGCGCAGATCTCCTGCTGTACACACCTATGCCGCAGACCGATCCGCTGCAACCCGCACAGGTATAGCGTACACAGGACACAGACTTAGTGGCTTGACTGCCGCCCGATTTCAAGAATCGGACAATCTCCGCGGAAAAACCGGTATTAACTGATACCGCAACCTCCCGCATCATCGTTTGTCTAGTGTCACAACAAATATATTTTAGCATAGTTATGCCAAAAAGTCAATGTTTTTATTGAATTTATTACAAAAAACTTTAAATAAATTTAATAAAAATTTTCTTTTGTTTTTGTGCATCCTGACCATCAGTCTTCTGCATATATTCTGCAATTACCCTATAAATATTCCCCCTCCGCCGCCGGGCGGCGCAATTTATAGTATATATGTTGTTTTTTTTCAAATTTATATTGTATTTTCCGTCATTATTTGCTATAATGTTGATTGAGATGATATATCTCAATACAGAAAAAAATTTTTAAATAACCGATTGGAGGTAGAAAATTGAAAAAAAACATTATCAGTCTAAAAAACATCTGTGTTTCCTTTGACGGAGAGCGCGTTCTGGACAATATCAATCTGGATATACGCGATAAGGAATTTGTAACCTTCCTTGGGCCCTCCGGCTGCGGAAAGACCACGACGCTCCGTATTATCGGAGGATTTCTGACCCCGGATTCCGGCATTGTTGAATTTGAGGGCAAGGACATCAAGGCGGTTCCGCCCCATAAACGCAACGTTAACACAGTGTTCCAGCGCTATGCGCTGTTTCCGCATCTCAATGTTTATGACAACATTGCATTCGGTCTTAAGGTAAAAAAGCTGCCGGAAAATGAAATTAACCGAAAGGTTAGGGAAATGCTGGAGCTCGTAAACCTTACAGGCTTTGAAAAGCGTTCCGTTAACCGTCTCTCCGGCGGTCAGCAGCAGCGTGTTGCTATTGCCAGAGCGCTTGTCAACGAACCTAAAATACTGCTGTTGGACGAGCCGTTGGGCGCGCTTGACCTAAAGCTCAGGAAGGAAATGCAGATTGAGCTTAAACGTATACAGCAGAGTCTTGAAATCACTTTTATCTATGTAACTCACGACCAGGAGGAGGCCCTCACCATGAGCGATACCGTCGTTGTAATGAACGGCGGCAGCATTCAGCAGATAGGCTCCCCGGTCGATATCTATAACGAGCCGAAAAACGCGTTTGTTGCCGACTTTATCGGTGAAAGCAATATTCTTGACGGACTCATGGTCCGTGACAGGCTTGTCACTATAAGCGGCAAAAACTTTGAATGCGTTGACGGCGGCTTCGGCGAGAACAAGCCCGTTGATGTTGTTATACGCCCCGAGGATATAACCATTATCCCTCAGGATGACGAGCATATATCGGGTGTTGTAAAGTCTGTCACCTTCAAGGGCGTGCACTATGAAATGCTCATTGAGGCATATGACCACGACTGGCTCGTCCATTCCACAAAATCCGCAACGCTAAACGATACTGTGGGACTGAGCTTCGGTCCTGATGATATACATATAATGAACAAAATGGAGGAGTGAAAATGAAAAAATTAGTTTCTGCTCCTTATCTTGCATGGATGGCCGTCTTTGTTGTTGTTCCGCTGCTTATGGTGGCATACTTTGCGTTTTTTGAAGACGGGCATTTCACGCTTGACTATGTTTCAAACGTATCACAGTACACAAATATCTTTATCCGTTCCATATGGCTTGCCGCTATCGCTACGGCAATATGCCTTATCATTGCTTATCCTGTAGCGATGATACTTTCTGAAATGGATACAAGCTATCAGGGAACACTGCTGATGATAGTAATGCTTCCGATGTGGATGAACTTTCTTCTCAGGACATACGCATGGATGACAATCCTGGGCAATAACGGCGTTCTCAATCAGTTCTTCGGGCTGTTCGGGCTGGGGCCGTTCAAAATGCTTAACACACAGGGCGCGGTTGTCCTCGGAATGGTTTACAACTACCTTCCGTTTATGCTGCTTCCCATTTATAATGTAATGGTAAAAATTGATAAGAGTGTTCTTGAGGCGGCGCAGGATCTGGGCTGCAACCGTGCAAGGGTTATTTCAAAGGTTATCCTTCCGCTCTCAATGCCCGGCGTTATGTCCGGAATAACAATGGTATTCGTTCCGGCTATAAGTACCTTCATTATTTCAAGAATGCTCGGAGGCGGCGGTAATCTGCTCATCGGCGACCTTATTGAAATGCAGTTCCTGGGCAATTCGTATAACCCGAATCTGGGAGCGGCAATATCGCTTGTTCTTATGGTCATCGTCCTTCTGATTATGACTCTGATGAATCAGTTCGACGTCGACGACGACAAGCCGCTTATATAAGGAGGGATCGAAATGAAAAAGACTTCTACTCTTTCAAAGCTGTATCTTCTGCTTGTAATGCTGTTTCTCTATGTGCCGATATTTGTGCTGATAGTATTCTCCTTCAACACCACAAAGAGCCACAGCCACATGACAGGCTTTACCTTCGACTGGTATGTAAAGCTTATTCACAATCAGCTTATTCTGAGTTCTCTGCTCAATACCATTATAGTTGCCGTCACCTCCGCGGTAGGCGCAACAATTCTGGGTACGGCGGCAGCTGTTGGAATCAACTCAATGAAGAAGATACCCAAGGCGATCACGCTGAATGTGAACAATATTCCTATTGTGAATCCCGAAATCGTAACCGGTGTATCAATGATGCTGCTGTTTGTGTTCTTTGCGGCAAGAATGAACTTCGAATTCGGATTCGGAACACTTATAATAGCTCATATCACATTTAATGTGCCGTATGTAATTCTGAACATCATGCCGAAATTCAGACAGATGAACCCTAACATCTACGAGGCAGCACAGGATCTGGGCTGCTCACCGGTGCAGGCATTCTTTAAGGTTGTGCTTCCCGAAATCATGCCGGGAATACTTTCGGGGCTTATGATGTCATTGACATTCTCGCTTGACGACTTTGTTATAAGCTACTTTACAAACGGTTCAAAGGCGCAGACACTCCCGATCACGATCTATTCCATGACAAGACGAAAGATCAGCCCGGAAATTAACGCGCTGTCAACCATTATCTTCCTCATAGTGATTGTGATACTTGTATCTAAAAACATCTATGAGCGCAGAAATGCCGCTAAAAAAGGAGGTAAGCTGCAATGAGAAAATATTTATCACTCATACTTGCTCTCCTTCTCAGCTCCGCCCTTGTATGCGGCTGCTCACACATAGAGGAAGATGCCGTCGAGGAAGAAACCACTGAGGAAACTGAGGCAATGACGCTCAGCGTTGAGGATCCGGACTATTATTCGGCGCTGAAAGATCAGAATATAACCCTTAATGTTTATAACTGGGGTGAATACATATCCGATGGAACAGACGGACTTCTGGATATAAACAGTGAGTTTACGAAGCTGACCGGAATAAAAGTCAACTATACAACCTATGCCACAAATGAAGAGCTTTATGCAAAGCTAAAGGGCGGCGGTTCAAGCTATGACATCATCATTCCTTCAGATTATATGATTTCAAGAATGCTAAAGGAGGACATGCTTGAGGAAATAGACTTTTCAAATATTCCGAACATGAAGTATATCATGGATAAGTTTATAAGCCCTGAATATGACCCGGAGCAGAAATATTCCGTTCCGTACACATGGGGCACCGTCGGAATCATCTATGACAACACGGTTGTTGATGAGGAAAACATAGACTGGGATATTCTCTGGAACGAGGACTATGCGGACAGAATACTTATGTTTGACAATCCCCGCGATGCATTTGCAATAGCTGAGCTTATTCTCGGATACAGTCTTAACACAGAGGACTCCGACAAGCTGAAAAAGGCAGCGGAAAAGCTCACCGAACAGAAAAAAGTGGTTCAGGCATATGTAATGGATGAAATCTTCGATAAAATGGGCGCGGGCGAGGCAATTATTGCTCCGTATTATGCAGGCGATGCGAAAATGCTCATGGATGAGTATGATGAGTTATCCTTTGTTATACCTGAAAGCGGAACAAATCTTTTCGTTGACGCTATATGTATTCCGAAGGGCACGAAAAACAAGCTTGCCGCAGAGATGTATATCAACTTCATGTGCGAACCTGACGTAGCATACTCCACAACGGAATATATAGGTTACTCTACCCCAAACAACGCAGCGTTTGATATGCTTGACGAGGATGAGCAGAACGATGAGGTCACATATCCCGATGACGAATTTCTCAATTCACACACCGAGACCTTCAAAAACCTCTCAAACGAGGCTAATCAGGAAATGCAGAACCTCTGGACAGACATGAAATCAGCTGAGGAACAGACACCTAACAGAGTCATAGTCCCGGCATTCATGTTTCTGTGTATACTGCTCTCGATTATCACAGTTATAAGAAGACACATCAAAGCAAAAAGAGATATTTTTTAACATCAATAAAGGGCTGCGGCAAAGCTCAACCGGCTTTCCCACAGTCCTTTTTTAAATGGTATGCGGCATGGCTCAGTATTTTTTGTATAATATAATAGCATATAAGATAAATAAGAGTACAGGCGCATATAACATATGCCGTAAACTCGGCGGCACGGGACATTTTAAACAGATACAAAATGATTGCCGCAACCGCGGAAATGGTAATGCTGATTGAAAAAGCAAGACTTCTTGCCTTTGTAACAATCATTATATTGCGCTCATCTCTTTCCATAATCTCACGGCTGCGCATTGCATCAGAATTTTTCATCAGTCTGAAATAACGCACAGCTTTTGTAATGCCCATAACCGTGAACACCGCTCCGAACGTAGATACGGCTTCGCTTTGATCCGTACCGGTAAGACTGACTGCCGTTAATACTGTGCCTATGATAATATAGGCTGCCGCGACACAAAATCTTATTTGTATTTTTTTCTTAAAGCTCATATTTCTAATCCTCCTCAAATATAAACAGATCCTCAATTCTTACGTCAAAAAATACTTCCAGCTTATGCGCAAGCTGAAGTGACGCATTGTATTTGCCGTTTTCAAGAGAAATTTTCCAATAATAAATTTCTTTTAACTCACTCTTGCATTTTTTTCTTTATTGGTATATAATATAAATATAAATATTTTCATTTAGGAGGACAATATAATGAATATTCTCGTTACAGGCGGCGCCGGATACATAGGCAGCCACACCTGCGTTGAGCTTCTCAATGCAGGCTATGACATCGTTGTTGTAGATAACCTTGATAACTCAAATATCAAGGCGGTAGAAACTGTAAAGCGGATTACCGGAAAGGACTTCCCGTTTTATGAGTATGATCTTCTCGACCGCGAAAAGCTTGAGGAGGTATTTGCAGATAATAAGATTGATGCTGTTATCCACTTTGCCGGACTTAAGGCTGTCGGCGAATCAACTCAGATTCCGCTCCGCTACTATCACAACAATATCACAGGTTCATTAATACTTATGGAGCTAATGGAAAAGTATGATGTAAATAACATCGTATTCTCATCCTCCGCTACGGTTTACGGTATGCCGAAAACAGTACCTATCACAGAGGACTTCCCGCTCTCTACAACTAACCCTTACGGTTCAACAAAGCTTATGATTGAGCAGATTATGACTGATGTTTCAAAGGCTAATCCGAAGCTTTCCGTTACGCTTCTCCGTTATTTCAACCCGATAGGAGCACACAAGAGCGGTGACCTGGGTGAAGATCCGAAGGGTATTCCCAACAACCTGCTCCCCTATGTAGCTCAGGTTGCAGTTGGCAAGCTTGAAAAGGTTCATGTGTTCGGCAACGACTATCCTACTGCGGACGGTACAGGAGTACGCGATTACATTCACGTTGTAGACCTCGCTCTCGGTCACCTCAAGGCTATTGAGCACTGCTCCGGCAAGGCTGGTGTACACATCTATAACCTCGGCACCGGAAACGGCTACAGCGTTCTGCAGATTATTGACGCATTCTCAAAGGCGTGCGGCAAGGAGCTGCCGTATCAGATAGACCCAAGACGTCCCGGAGACATTGCAGAGTGCTACGCCGACGCAACAAAGGCCAAGAACGAGCTTGACTGGGTAGCGACACGCGGCATTGCAGAGATGTGTGAGGACTCCTGGAGATGGCAGTCAAATCACCCGAACGGCTTTGATGATTAAAAAACGGTTGTATCTGCATTAAAACACCGTTACTGATGTATATTTAAATAATTTTGGGGGGTGCAGAATGCTGCACCCCCCTCATAATACGTAAAGTTATGCGTTTCCTTTTACAGAAGAATTGTATTCCTCTTATGCGTTGCCCCTTAAAGGCTCGTCAATCGGATGTTCGGGTACACGCGGCACATTGTCAAACGCACCGCCGCCCGTTACCTGCTCTAAGTCATCAAGGTTCAAATCCTGAACCTCCTGCACTTCTTCATCTTTATTGCACATGGTTTTATCCTCCTTTCTGTTATTTCTGAGCTGTAATCAGCTTGTCAAGTCTTTCAATTACAACAGCTATTTCAGCGCGTGTTGCGTTGTTTTTCGGTGCAAACGTCCCGTCGTCATTACCGCTCAGTATTCCTTGCTGAGTAGCGAGAGTTACAGAGGCTTTCGCCCACTCTGAAATATCATTTGCATCTGTATAATCAAGCGCAGCATCATTTGCCGTAATTTCTGTTTTATACATCAGATAATCAGCTATTATTTTAGCCATCTGTTCACGGGTTACGTTGTCGTCCGGTCCAAACATACCATTGCCGTAACCCTCCGCAATTCCGTTTTCGGTTGCCCATGCGATATAAGAAGCATAATACATACCGCTGTCCACATCTGTGTATCCGGTATCGGTATTCTTTTCGCTGATACCCTCCAGGCGGCCGAGAACTGTTACAAGCATTCCTCTTGTTACATTAGCATACGGTTCAAATATATTGTCGCCCGTACCGGTAAAGCATCCCTTTTCAACGGTGTAGACAACGCTGTCATAGAACCAGTCGGACTCCTTTACGTCAATAAACCGATCTGCATATTGTGCCGGTTCGGATGTCTTTTCGGGATTGGGTGCTGTTGTTGCAGTCGGCTCAGAAGTTGGCTTCGGAGTTGCCTTAGAGCTGCTTCCGCCTCCTCTTGATGAAGGTCTTTTTGTTGGTGTCGGATAATCTCCCGAAGTGTCGGGTGCAGTTCCCGTAACAGTCACCGTTATATCCTTTGTCGCTGTACCGTAAGGTGTAACGGAACCGTGAATAACCGTTGTTCCGGCTGAGAGAGCTTTAAGCGTCGTCCCCTCAAATACAGCTACCGATGTGTCATCCGTACCAAACGCCGCGCTCATGGAGTCACTGAGAAGCTTCGGCTCACATGAAACGGCAAATTCCATCGTTTCGCCGGCTTTAAGCTCAATACTTTCGGGGAACTGTTCACCGTTGAGCTTAAGAGCAAGTGGCTGTGACGCTGTAAGACGGATGCTTTCTCCGTCCGTAATATAATTTCCGTCCTTGTTCACACCTATAACAAGGCAGTCAATAAAGCCGTATTTGTCAAATGCTTCGGGTACGACCTTCAGATCGGCACTAAATGTTTTGCTCTCGTCCATACCTATTCCATCAAGCGAAAGCTTTGCAAAATTACATTCCTCAAGCGTATAATCAAGTGCCATTGAATAAGGACCGGTAAATATAACTTTTATACTGTCATCTGCCGTTGACGGTGCATTACCGCTGTTTGTAACGGTGCAGTCAAGATGATAACCGCTGCCGTCCTGATATACGTTCAGAGCGTCAATGGCATACACGGCTTTTTTCACAAGCTTTTCGCTTTCGTATACAGACACATTCGTCATTCCGCCCTCTTGTGCTTCGGCGCAAAGGCTTGTTCCTTCCGCATTCTCCGGCACCGTCCATTCAAATGTATATCCGTTTGTGTTGCCCGGCAGAAGCTTGCCGCCTGAGGTGATGGTGTGAACAAGGCTGCCCTTAACCCCGTCCTTCATCTCGTATATATTTACTGTATAGCCGTCC
>JAQXTR010000059.1 GCA_029219585.1 Clostridiales bacterium | reverse complement strand
AAAGTATGCGGGATATTTTGCGGATAAGAGCTTTAAAAAACTGGATATTTCAGAATATGTTAAGCGGGGTGAAAATACTGTTTCTTTTGAATGTGACTTTGTTCAGTCCGAGGATTTTTATGCAAATAGGAGAAACAGCTTTATATTCGAAAGCGAAAAGAATAAATTAGCTTATGATATGGAAATTGAAGCTGTTTACCTTGCGGGAGATTTCAGTGTAAAGACAGCCGGAAATTGGACAAAGCTTGACAAAAAAGCAGTGCGGTATTGCGGAGATTTTGCGATAGACGTACCGAGAGCAAATATATATCTTGAAAATATTGAGCAGCAGGGCTTTCCGTTTTTCTGTGGTGAAATGAAGTTAGAAGGAGAAATTTATATTGCCGGGGATAATCCCGTTTTAAGCATTGACCGAAAGGGAATTAATGTTGTGAGGGTTGAAATAAACGGTACGGAAAAGACTATGATGACATCAGATTATCTTTCACTTAAGGATTTCGGCGTAAAGGGAAAAACAAAGATTAGGCTTACATTGGTAAATAACCTGCGTAATTTATTGGGACCGCATCATCTTAAGGAGGGTGAATGTCATGTTGTCTGCCCGTCAAGCTTCTTTAAGGAATCGTGCTTGTGGAATGAGAATGCGGAGCAGCAATGGGATAATGATTATTGCTTTGTGGAAACAGGAGTGTGATAAATAAATAGTACATGAAAGAGGGAAATCGTTATGATATATAAAAATGCAGAGATACATAATGCTGCGGAATTGAAAATCAATACATATGACGGAAGTATGGAGTGGCATCGTGTTCCCAAAACGGTTATTGATTCATTGGAATCACAACAGGGCAAGGATATGGCTGTTGCTTCAACGGGGGTTGAAATCAGGTTTGTAATGAAAAGCGATACGGCGGTAATTCGTATGAAGTCAATTTCAAAACCGGAGGTAAATTCATGCTTCCATGTTTACAGGGGAGGAATACAGGGAGAATGGTTCGACCATGAGATTAACACTTTCGTTCCGTGTGAACCGACCGATTTTACAATAAAAAGGTCTGAGAATTTACCCACACTAAAACGTATGGCAGAGCTAAGAAAAGACGAATTTTCACCTGAGGTTATTCGTATTGTATTTGACAGAGGAAGTTATAGGATTTTGGATATAAGCGGAGATATTGAGCCGCCTAAAAAAGAACAAATTCCTAAAAAAACACTTCTTTGCTACGGATCATCCATAACTCACGGCTCAAACGCTATAGACATATCCCATTCATGGGCATCTGTTCTTGCACACAATCTTAATGTAGACCTTAGAAATTTAGGTATGGCGGGAAGCTGTGCAATAGAGCCTGAAATGATAGATTATATTGCATCTGAGGGCGAAAGCGGTGCATGGGATACTGCAATTATGGAATTAGGTATAAATGTTTTAAACTGGGAAGAAAGCAAAATACAGGAACGTGTGGAAAATGCAGTAAAACAGGTTGCGGGACGTAATAAGGACAAAAAATTATATGTTATTTCGCCGTTTTATTGCGGTAAGGATTTTGATGAAAAGCCCGAACCAAACAGATGGAGAACTATAATAAAAGAGACTACGGATAGGCTTGCATTTGAGAATGTAACATTGATAAACGGTCTTGATATTTTAGGCGATGCTGCTTTGTTGTCGGCTGATGTGGTACATCCCAATATTTACGGAGTACAGCAGATTGCCGAAAGACTGACCGATATATTAAGGCAAGATATGAAATGAATTAAAGTATCGGTGCCGGTGCTGGATTTATATGCTGTCAGCGGTATTCAGCCCGAGATTGACATTATACGGGAAATGTATATGACGGACGGACTTCATCCGAATGACGCGGGTACAGAGATGATAGCAAAGCGTCTTATGGGATTTTTAAGTCAATATAGCTGAGATAAAACAACAAAAGGGGAAATATGCTGAGCACTCAATTGCTGATAGGCTCGATATATTTATCAAAAAACGGAGGATTGTTATGGCAATAGAGTTAAAAGACAATAAATTTCATATGTTTAACGATGAAATGAGTTATATAA
>JAQXTR010000058.1 GCA_029219585.1 Clostridiales bacterium | reverse complement strand
GGGGAGCGGAGCAGTAAGAACACTCATGATTGCCTCATGAGAAGCTGTCATTGTTGTGGGGTAAAATGTAGTTATGCCGTTTTTTGCCTGTAATTTTGCCATAAGCTCAAAATCAGCATCCATTGTATCCATTCCGCCTATTCCGTGCGTGTGAATATCAATAAGTCCGGGATATACTTTCATTCCATGAAAATCAATACCGTTCTGCGGTACAGCTCCTATCTCACTGATAATACCGTTTTCGGCAGTAATATCGGTAATCTGTCCGCCAATATATAAATTTTTAAATACTGACTTCATAATATTACATACTTTCCTTTGCCAATCTTAAAGCTTTATTTCAAATAATTCCTTCTGAATTCCTCTACATTTATAACCCTGTTTTCAAGCCTTGACTGCTCAGCTGCAAATGTAATCAGATGATTATAAACCGATATGCCTATTTCACTGAGCATATCACCGTTATAATCCTCTGTAAGATATTTGTACAGAGTTCCAACAATTCCCTCATCTCCGCCGCCGTGACCGCCTACAACAGAGCCGTCACGCATTTCCTCAAGCGGATTTATAATCTTATTTTTCTTAGTCTTGAAGCTGTAATAATTAATCATATTTTCTTCCATATCTCCGTACAGCTCGCCATCTGTTCCCATAATGCGGATAAATCTGCCGCCTTTATTGAAGCAGCACATATTAAACGAAGCAACTGCTCCGTTTTCAAATTCGAGGTTTACAACTTGATGATCCACAACATCATTATCGCACTTAAATACGCATTTTCCGTACTGTGTTGTTCGCAGAACCTTCTCAACCTCATCATTTGACGGCTTAACCTTTTTTGTGCAGGCATTTCTGAACCATAAGTTTTGCTCGTCTTCAAGGTAAAGCTTTACTGCGTTATAATAGCATTCCTCGCCATGAGGACAACCGTCAATACAGTATTCCGGTGAATCACAAGGGGCATTATCACGCGTGAAGTATGTAAGTGAGCCAAATGACTGAACCTGCTTACATTCACTTCCGATCAGCCATTGGATTATGTCAATATCATGACATGATTTTGCCAGCAGCATATTTGCGCTCTTTGCAGTGTTTCCCCAATTGCCTCTTACATAGCTGTGACTCTGATGTACATTTCCTACACATTCGCTGTGATGAATCGATACCACCTTGCCGAGTGCTCCGTCATTGATAAGCTCCTTTATTTTGCCGAAAAATTTTGTGTATCTCAACACATGACAAACCAGTATTTTTACGCCCCTTTCCTTTGCCGCATTGGCAATATCCGCACATTCCTGCGCTGTGGGTGCAACCGGTTTCTCAAGCAGAAGATTGTAGCCCCTTTCTATAGCTTTCATCGCCGGTGCATAGTGCATACTGTCCACCGTTGCAATAATGGCAACATCTGCTATTTTCTCCAAATCAAGAAGCGGCTCCCAAGTTTCAAAGCACATCTCATCCGGAATATTGTGAAGATTTTTTATATATTCACGCTCATTACTTTCCGGTTCAGCCACTGCGACAACCTTAAACTTATCATTCTGCATAAGATTGGTATATGCCTGACCTCTGCTTCCCGCACCTATAAGTATTACTTTTAATGTTTTTGAGTTTTCCATAAAAACTCCTCCTTTTATTGACTTTATTGTACTTTTAGTATATAATAAATATATAATATTGACTATATTTTTTTTACGAATATATAGCACAAATTTGAGGTAAGTATATGAATGATATAAAATTATATGAAAAAATTCCGGTAGATGAATTTCCGATAAGGCTGTTAGAATTTGAAAAGGACTCATTTGTTTTTCCGCTGCATTGGCATGAGCATACGGAGATTCATTTTATTTTCAACGGTACAGCAGAAATAAGATGCGGAGATAAGATTATGAAACTGAAAGCAAATGACTGTGTCATAGTAAACGGAAACGAGCTTCACGAGGGACTGGGAGGAAGCTGTGACCGCGGCTGCATAATACTTCCTCCGTCTTTCTTTGAGAACAATCGCGTTACATTCAACATTATGATTTGTGATAAAGTAATTACGGAGCTTGTAACAAAAATATTTTCGGAATTCAGAGAACAGGATTCGGTAACCTCTCTTTCTTTAAAGGGATATACATATCTGCTTGTATCCTATCTGCTCAGGCATTACAGCACGAAGGTGTTTACCGAACCATCATACCGGCAGCACTTTGAAAAACTTGACAAGGTTAATAACGTGATAAAATATATTAACGAAAATTACGTTGATAATATTACCACCTCCGAGCTGGCAGATATTGTGCACATAAGCGAGGGGCATTTTTGTCATATTTTTAAAGAGATTACAGGAAAAACAGCAAAGGAATATTTGAATTCAATACGCATCAAAAAAGCTGCCGCATTGTTATCGGAAACCTCAATGACTGTCACAGAGGTGGCATATTGCTGCGGTTTTTCCGACTCAAACTACTTTGCCCGTATATTTAAAAAATATACGGGTCACACACCCAGCGCAGTACGGCATCTGAATTGACATCCGTCAAACTCATACATCACCACAATACATTGGAAATATTGCGTTTCCTTCCGATGTATTGAACTGTATATTTTCATCCATATCCGATTACGCCGTCTTTTCTTACAGATTTTTCAGTTGTTTATGTCACAGACTTTTCCGTTTGACAGATCCTTAAATGAATAATCCAGCCGATTGCTGTCTTTATTCCGTTTTCCTTAAAATCATATGTTAACCCGTTTTGGGGCTGTGAATAATATTACATATCATCTGTACATTCTCCTATTAAATTAAAATCCGAAACCTCTATTTCGGGAGCATTAACAACGGGAGTATTGCTCTTTCTTCCGGTGAATGTAAGGTTTGTAATATTTGCTTCGGCAGATAAGGAGTTATACTCCATATAAACCCTTATAATCCTCGCCTCACGTCCGTCGGCACAAAAAACATCTCCTGTTGCGGCATTGCAGCTTTCATTATTATTCTTTCTTCCGAGATATGTGAAATCGCGTCCATCCATACTTGTATAAACCGTATAATGAAAATACCCTTTTTCATCCGTAAAAACAGAAACGGTATCAAGATAATAGTTTTCCTTAATGTCAATATCTATACATCTCGGATAACATAACGCAAAGTCCGAAGGCGTCCGCTCAAAAACCTCCACCTCTGAAATATACCGCTTTGGATTGGATGTAAATATGTATATATGCGATGCAGACACGGGAATATCCGGTTCAAAAACCAATTCTCGATCATTCCGGGCAGTATTTCTGCCAAAGTTCAAAATTTCACTTGTTATTCCGTTCTGGGCATACTTTATAACTACTTCAGATTGAAACTACTCATTGGTACAAATTCTTACCTTTACAACCTCATGATTTCCGTCAAGAGGCAGAATTAACATTCTGTTCCGATATACTTTCTCATTTAATTTTATACATTCTGACTTCATAACCAGCCATCCCTCTCTCTGAAAATCGTATTATCGCTTGACTTGTTGCTTTGACGCAATAATGCTGCTACGATAATAAACGATACTGTTTCCACTGCTTGTGTACTATTTTCTTTTTATTATTTCAAACCGAAACTTTGCGTCATCACTGTACCACATAGGGAAATTTGTATTCCATATATTATTGTACAGATTAAGATATAAATCCTGCCTAAGATTTTCATCTGTATATTGCAAAAGCCTTCGTCCGAACGGTGCAACCAACGCGGCATCCTGAGTAATTATTTCATATTCATTGTTTCTTATTCCGGAATCAACCGCTGAAAGAAGCGGACTTCCTATAATATCCTCCGGTTTTATCCACTGCCCCATTTTGTTAAGCTTCCAATCTTCATTAAAACCCTTTAGCTTAAGCCAGAACGCCTGCGGCAGTCGCGATGCTTTTTTGTTAAACCAATTTATCTCTATTTTATTACCGTCAAGCTCCGCATAAAAATACGGCAATCCGTAGTTTTCGGCATCTTCCTTTTTAAATTCAAGTTTATAGAGCGTTTTATTTCCCCGTATATATGTCTCTGTTACATTGGCGGTAAATATTCCTCCAGTATAATCAGGCAATCCTACCTTTGTAAAATCCCATATCGCCCATTCGCAGCTTCTGTGGGAAGGACGCATATAATTATTTTTATAACGCTCATAATCAGCATTATCAAAAAGCTGCCAGCTTATTTCAAACCTCCCGCATTCCCGGTGATTATCGCACGGCGTATATAAATCAAGCTGAGGCTTTTGTACAGGATAATCCGGCTCAATACCTAGAATTTTCTCCGCCTTAAGCACATAGCCGCGCTGTTCCTCCCATGACTTTTCTATTTTTGTGCGTTCATCCCTAACCTCGTCGAGTTGTATGTGAGAAAAATGCTCTGTATCGTTAAAAAATGTTTTAACATCCATTCCCCATGTATGCTCCGGCACAAGGAGCACATTATCTGTTATATCCGTGCCGCCGCAGCCATGTGCCGCAATATGTCTCTGAATTTTACGGTATCGGCTCAGTTTCTGCGGATCAGTTGCCGCGCCGTGTATCCATGTGTCTCCGATTTCTTTATCAATAACAGGCAGATTATTTATTCGGCATATACGCTCAGCTACATCGTTTAAGGTTGCCGCATGAATTTCGGCTCCCGGATATTTCTTTGCAATTTTGTCATATACCGCCGCGATTTCGTCGGCACTCTGCGGTCCGCAGTTATCATGTGTATGTGCGAAACATATCGCACAGTCACCGACCTCTGTCGCCTCGCCGTAATCGCCGTGATACATTACCGTTATTTCATCATCTTCGCACCTCCAGCGGAATATATCCGGCACTGGCGGCATCGGTGTTGCGGGATTTACTCCGATATGTAAAAATTTAATTCCCGCGCGTGATAAATAAGGTACCATGCCTATAGTATGGCCCGGCACATCGGTCATTTTCGCAGCTATGTTTTTTCTTCCGAACTGCTTGTCCAGTCTCTGCGAAATTGCTATGCTGTATTGCAGCATTGCCGGGTTCATAAGCTCGGTATGCGTTGTGAACGGCAGACCGTGCCAGTTAAGTATGCCGTCTTCCACAGCACGGCACACACTGCCGTCCGTATCGTTTTTTAATGCATTGTCTATAAGCCATGAGCCTACAGTCCATATAAACGGTGTTTCGGTGTCTTTTAACTCATAGCCAACCTTTATTGCATTCGGAATGAAAACATTAAGATAGTTCTCCACAATATTTTTTGCATAATTTGTGAATCCTATATCCAGATGAGTTTTAAAAATTATCAATACTTCTTTAATCTTCATTTAACCGTTCACTCCTCAAATTATTCATCCTATAAATTTATATATCTTCTTTACTGCTGATTATCAAACGCATTAATCCATTCCCGAGCAATAAGCTCATGACCTGCTGCAGTCGGATGTACGCCGTCTGCAAGCCAATAACTCGGCTTTGCAAGCTTTGCGGCTTCATCAAACTTCTTCATGAGCGGAATAAAAGTCAGATTATATTTTTCCGCTATCCTTTTGGCAGCAGCAGCTCTCTTTTCCGTTTCGGTTCTGAAATAATCCCAATTATCCTCTGTTGCGGATGCTTTTAACACAAACGGCTCCAATATCATGATTTGTATGTCAGGCAGCGCCTCTTTTACCTCATTAATAAGCATACCATAATACTGTTCGTATTTTTCGGCATCTATACCGTTTCCGTGCAATTCGTGCCAAACATCATTTATACCAATCAAAACACTCATCACATCAGGCTTTAAGGCTGTAATGTCCGGCTTAATTCTTGCAAGCAAATCAATGCTTCTGTTACCCGATATGCCTCTGTTTAAAAACTTGTATTCTCCCGGAAAATCAAATCCGAGCTTTGCCGATACAAGCGTAGCATATCCGTATCCTCTCGCATTATCATTCTCGCTTGAACGCCCTGCGTCTGTTATTGAATCACCTTGAAATAAAATTGTTTTCATTACTTATATTCCTTTCGTTAATTTATTTATAAACTCTGCAAGTATTGCTGTTTGTAAAAATCTCTCATCGCAGAAGCCTATAGGCATTGTTTAAAAAATAGTTTTACCTAATATACTCATACTTTCGTATGAAATACGACGGTGTACAGCTCCACGCGTGGCAGGCACTATTCATTATTACATCACCATACGGGAAACTATACGGATTATCCTTTTCAAAGGTCTCCCAAAATGTATCCGCACCCACATTCACCATTGCTCCCCAATAATCCAGTATGTACTGCTTTGCCATGTCATACAGTTCTGATTTTATGAGAGCCTCAACAACATAATGATGCATATACGGAGTTACGGGACTGCAGTATTCCCCATTCCCGATACACGCCTTTAAAATCCTCCGGGCATCCTTTTTTGATACAACGCCGGCTAAAATCATCCAGACTTGAGAATGAACAGAGTATTGATAATTATCATATTTATTTCTGAATACATTTCCGTTATACAGAAATTCAAGTGATGTTCTCTTTAGTCTTACGGCAAAATTTTCATAATATTCCGACTCATCTATTCTTCCCAGCTTTTTACAAAGCTCAGAAAATAAATTTATTGTATATATATAAATTCCCATGGTTGATGTTATTTCTTTCGCTTCGGACCAATCAATAAACGTCCACCATCCGTAATCCTTCGGCATCGTTAAAATCAAGTTCTTGTCAAGCATTTTTTCTGTTATATCTATTTGTCTTTTAGCCGTATTGAATAAATCCACTGCTGCGGCTATGTCGTTTGTATGCTCAAAATAATCACACAGGGTGACCGTAAATAAAAGAGCATAGCTTACAAGATGTGCATCACCTGTTTCATACGATGTTTGTCAAGGAGTTTTGTGAGATTTTTTTCAAAAAACTTTCTAACACCGCAGTAAACCGAGCTTTTGCAATTGCTTTTGATGTTCTATGCCGCTTTCCATTGTATAAATGCGGGTAGTATTTACAGAGGAATGACCGAGAATATCGGCAAGTCTGACTATATCCTTCTGCAAGGAATAGAATGTCCGAGCGAAAAGGTGTCGGAAGTTATGAGGGAACACCTTATCCTTTGATACATTAGCACTTTCACATAAGCCTTTTAATAACTTCCACACTCTGCATCTATCAAGGGGTTTGCCTGTTCGTGT
>JAQXTR010000057.1 GCA_029219585.1 Clostridiales bacterium | reverse complement strand
AGCACACTGCAAATTATAACCGTTGCTCAAAAAAGCAATATTTCTCACTCACCGCAAAACGCGGCAAATACTTTGAAAGAACACGAAATATCATGAAAGCAGAAACGACTCAACCCCTTTTGCGGAATTGAGTCGTTTCTGCTTTTCTATTATATGCTTTTAACTAAGTTTTCTATAGTCAATGTAATGAAGAAAACTTAGTCAAAAGAGGTCTTAACCGCTTGCATTAAGTACGATTAAAATACAGGGTACTTAATGCAAGCTATATAGCTGCCTTAACACGACAGCCTCATTCAGATTTCCTTATATAATTGCGGCTTTGAGCGCCTCAACCATATCCGTTTCCTCCCAGGACACACCGAGATCCTCGCGTCCCATATGCCCGTATGCCGCAAGCTTGCGGTATATGGGCTGTCTTAGTCCGAGCCTTTTTATAATGGCATACGGTCTGAGATCGAAAACCTTCTCAACCGCAGCCTCTATCTTGTCCTCATCTATCTTAGCTGTTCCAAAGGTGTCTACCATAACCGATACCGGTTTTGCAACACCGATTGCATACGCAAGCTGAACCTCGCACTTTGAAGCCAGTCCTGCCGCAACGATATTTTTTGCCACCCAGCGCGCAGCATATGCAGCGCTCCTGTCGACCTTGGTCGGATCCTTACCGCTGAATGCACCGCCGCCGTGACGTGAATATCCGCCGTAGGTATCGACAATAATCTTACGTCCCGTAAGTCCGCTGTCGCCGTTCGGTCCGCCGACAACAAATCTGCCTGTCGGATTAATATAAATCTTCGTATTCTCGTCCATAAGTCCTGCCGGTATCGACGGAACGATAACCTCGAGCGTTATATCCTCACGAAGCTTTTCGATTGCAATCTCCGGTGAATGCTGGCTCGATACGACTACCGTATCAACCCTTACAGGCTTGCCGTCATCATATTCGACCGTAACCTGCGTCTTACCGTCCGGACGAAGATAATCAAGCAAGCCCTCCTTGCGAACCTCAGTCAGCTTTTTCGCCATTCTATGCGCCAGAGAGATAGGCATCGGCATAAGCTCCGGTGTTTCGTCACAGGCGTATCCGAACATCATACCCTGATCTCCGGCTCCTGTTGAATTTCCGTCGTCATTGTCTCCCTGTTCGCGGTTTTCAAAGCCCGCATTAACTCCCTGAGCAATATCGGGGGATTGCTCATCTATTGCCGTAACAACAGCGCAGGTTGTCCCGTCAAAGCCGTATTTAGCTCGGTCATAGCCTATTTCCAGCACAACATTCCTTGCCAGCTTAGGAAAATCAACATAACAATTTGTTGTGATTTCTCCCATAATTGAAATAATACCTGTCGTGCAGGTAGTTTCACACGCTACACGCGCCATTGGGTCATTTTTTAATATTTCATCAAGAATTGCATCGGAAATCTGGTCACATATTTTATCCGGATGTCCCTCTGTTACCGATTCAGAAGTGAAAAATCTTTTACTCATTATCATCATTCCTCTTTTTTAAGTATTAATGCTATTTTACTACACAATAACCCAAAAGTCAAGTAAAATAAAGAAAAGCGTTCTGTTTACCCGGACAAAACGCTTTTTTATTTATGTTATATTCCGCGTTTGTGGCGCGCCGCCTCCTGCATTCGTGACAATGCGCGCGACAATGCCGCCTGTGACGAATAAAAGTCATTCTTACTCTGCTTCTGACGGAGACGCTCCTCCGCACGGAGCTTTGCCTCCTCGGCTCTTCTTTCGTCAATCTCATCCGGACGCTCGGCAGTATCTACAATTATAACTGCATTGTTGTCGTTAAAATAACAGAAGCCGCTGCCCGTAAACAAAATTTTCTTTTCTCCGTCCACCGTATATTTTGATTCTCCCATTACCATAGCCACAAGAACCCGCTCATGATTTGCCAGAATCGCATACTCGCCGTCCGTTGCCGGAAGCGCCAGATATTCACATTCGCCGTCATATACAACCTTATCGGTAGCATATATTTTAAGATTAAATGTATTTGCCATAAGCCCCTCCGATATCAGAGTGTTTTTGCCTTTACAATAACATCCTCAATTGTTCCCACATTAAAGAATGCAGCTTCAGGATATTGATCCATATGTCCCTCTATAATTGCCTTGAACCCGCGGATAGTATCCGCCAACGGCACATATTTACCCGGAACACCCGTAAAGGTTTCAGCTACATGGAACGGCTGCGACAGAAATCTCTGAATCTTTCTCGCGCGGAATACCGTAAGCTTATCCTCATCAGAAAGCTCCTCCATGCCGAGAATTGAGATAATATCCTGCAGCTCTTTATATCTCTGAAGTATCTCCTGAACCTCCCGCGCAACCTCATAATGCTCCTCGCCCACAACATCAGGCTCAAGGATTCTTGAATTTGATTCAAGCGGATCAACTGCCGGATAAATACCCTGTTCAACAATCTTTCTTGAAAGAACAGTTGTTGCGTCCAGATGCGCAAAGGTTGTCGCCGGAGCAGGGTCGGTAAGGTCGTCCGCCGGTACATAAACAGCCTGAACGGATGTTACGGAACCGTCCTTTGTGGAGGCAATTCGCTCCTGAAGCTGCCCCATCTCCGTCGCAAGTGTCGGCTGATAACCCACTGCGGAAGGCATACGTCCCAAAAGCGCGGAAACCTCCGATCCGGCCTGGGTGAATCTGTAAATATTATCCATAAACAGAAGCACATCCTGATGCTCCACATCCCGGAAATATTCAGCCATTGTAAGACCCGTTTCCGGAACACGCATACGCGCGCCGGGCGGCTCATTCATCTGTCCGAATACAAGAGCAGTTTTGGAAAGAACACCGGATTCGCCCATTTCAGTCCAAAGATCGTTACCCTCACGAGAACGCTCTCCGACACCTGTAAAAATCGAATATCCTCCATGCTCTGTTGCAATGTTGCTGATAAGCTCCTGAATAAGAACGGTCTTGCCAACTCCGGCGCCGCCGAACAGTCCGACCTTTCCGCCCTTCGCATACGGAGCCAGAAGATCAATTACCTTAATTCCCGTTTCAAGCACCTCGACAACAGGACTCTGATCCTCAAATTTAGGCGGTCTGCGGTGTATGAGCCATTTCTCACCTTCCACCTCGCCGCCGTTGTCTATCGTTTCACCGAGGACATTAAATAAACGTCCCAGCGTCTTTTCTCCGACCGGGACTTTAATACCCTCCCCCGTTGCGGTCACCTCCATACCGCGGCATAAGCCCTCGCTCGCCGCAAGCATGATACATCTTGCAGTGTTATTGCCCGTCAGCTGCGCTACCTCCATAACGCGTCTTTTACCGTCTACAGTAACCTCCAGAGCGTCCTTGATTGCCGGCAGCTCTCCCGGCTTAAATTCTACATCTACAACAGGTCCCATAACCTGTATGATTCTACCTTTATTCAATGAGGAAGCCTCCTCTCAATTATTTAAATTTGTTTTGCGATATAACGCGTGAAAGAAGCAAGCAGATTGTGCGGCTGATTGAGCGCCGTGTATTCTTATACATAAGCGAAATCAGACGTGCGAGATGCGCCGCTTATTTCGCGCGTTTCAGTGCCTTTGCTCCGGCTGCAACCTCTGTAATCTCCTGTGTAATTCTCGCCTGACGGACACGGTTATACTGGATTGATAAATCATGAAGCATTTCCTGTCCGGCATCTGTCGCAGCCTGCATAGCGTTTACGCGTGCATTCTGCTCGCAGCAGTATGCTTCGATAAGAGCGCTGTATATATATCCCACAACACAAGTCGGCGCTACCGAGGACAGCACGGCCTCCGGCGACGGGAACATTGGAACATCGGTATATGAACCGTCTGTATCGGCATAATCCTCACGTGACAGAGGCAATAGCCTTGTTATAACCGGCTCCATTTCCACTGCGCTTATCATACGCGTATATATCAGATAAATCTCATCAAGCTCGTTATTCATAAACGGCTCCATAATCGCACGGGCAATATTTCTTGCTCTTCCAAGCGACGGATTCTGAGCCGTGTAATGGAAGGTCTCGTCTATATTATAGTGTCTGGCTCTGAAATATGCCTCTCCGACATGACCTACTACATACAGCTTATATGATCTTCTCGGCTCCTTAATCGCCTTTTCCGCAAGCTTTAAGATATTATGATTGTATGATCCTGCAAGACCCTTGTCTGCCGTCATAACCACAAACCCTTTTCTGCGTCTTTCTTCAGGCATGTTGGATATATGTCCATGTATTATCGAATCTCCGAACACCTCGTGCGATACCTCCGGAGCATGAGTTAGAACACTGGCTATAATATCCTCGAGTGTACTGAAATAAGGCTCTGTGTTTGACAGACTTTCCCTCGCTTTTCTCATCTTGTTCGATGAAATCATATACATTGCATTCGTTATTTTCATCGTATCCTTTATGCTGCTTATTCTTTCCTGCAGCTCGCTAAGACTTGCCATTTAAGCACCTCCGCAAAATTACCTGGAAAGTATAGGATTTGCAAAGAAGTCCTTTGCAACAGCTATAATCTTTTCACAAAGCTCATCGGTCAGAACCTTCTTTTCCTCAAGCTCGCGTTCAATATCCGCCGCATGCGATCCAAAATATTCAAGCATAGCCGCCTGTGTCTTCTTTATCCTGTTTACAGGTGTGTTTACAAACAGCTTATTGGTTGCCGCCACAAGCGTTATAACCTGATGCGGCATACTCATAGGATGATTAAGCGGCTGCTTTAAAAGCTCCATAAGCCCCTTGCCGTATTTGAGCTGCTTCTGCGTGCTGTCGTCAAGGTCAGATGAAAACTGCGTAAATATTTCCATCTCACGGTACTGGGCAAGATCTATTCGAATCGAACCCGAAGCCTTCTTCATCGCCTTTGTCTGCGCGGCGCCTCCGACTCTGGATACCGAAAGACCGACATTAACCGCAGGACGCATGCCCGAAAAGAAAAGTCCGCTTTCAAGGTATATCTGACCGTCCGTAATAGAAATTACATTAGTCGGAATATATGCCGATACATCTCCGGACTGCGTTTCAATAATCGGCAGCGCGGTAATTGATCCGCCGCCCTTTGCATCGGAAAGCTTTGCCGAACGCTCAAGCAGTCTTGAATGGAGATAGAATACGTCACCCGGATATGCCTCACGGCCCGGAGAACGCTCAAGCAGCAATGATATTTCACGATATGCAACAGCATGCTTTGATAGATCGTCATATACGATAAGCACGTCCTTGCCTCGGTACATGAAATACTCTGCAATTGCCGTGCCCGCATACGGAGCTATATACTGAACCGGTGCCGGCTCGCTTGCCGTTGCACTGACCACGATTGTATAGTCCATTGCTCCGTATTTTCTCAGGCTGCCCACAAGCTTTGCAACCGTTGATGCCTTCTGTCCTATTGCAACATATATACAGATAACATCCTTACCCTTCTGGTTAATTATCGTATCTGTCGCTATTGATGTTTTTCCTGTCTGACGATCGCCTATAATAAGCTCACGCTGTCCCCTTCCGATAGGGAACATCGAATCTATTGACAGAATACCTGTTTCAAGCGGCTGGCATACAGACTGCCGGTCTATGATGCTCGGCGCCGGACGTTCAATCGGATAATAGTCATCAGCATCTATACTTCCCCCACCGTCTATCGGGTCACCCAACGCATTAATAACTCTTCCTATATATCCGCTTCCCACAGGAGCGCTTGCCATCTTCTCTGTCCTTGTTACCTTTGTACCCTCTTTGATTGAGCCTTCAAGATCAAACAGGATACAGCCTATTTCATTCTTTCTTATATCCTGAACCATACCCTTGACGCCGTTTTCAAACACAACTATCTCGCCGTACATTACACCGTCAAGACCGTGTATCGTCGCTATGCCGTCACCGACATACGAAACTGTGCCAATGTCATGATTCCTTTTTTCTATTTCATAATTTGCAATTTCACTTCGTAGAAGAGCAACAATCTTCTCTGAGCTGATAGAACTCAATTCTCTCACCTCCTGCATAATTTACGGCTAATGCCGTTAAGGCGGCTTCTGATACTGTAGTCAAACTCGCTGCCCGCAGCTCTGAGCAGAAATCCGCCTATGAGGGATTTATCCTCAGTGAGACTTAATTCAACATCCTGCTTATTATACATCTTTAACAGCTTCTGCTTTATAGCCTCAAGCTGCCTATCAGACGGTGCGGTGCAGTAAACAAGCTCAGCGTGCAGCGTTTTTTCTGTTTCGGCAAGAAACAGCTTCAGAAAGTCCTTTACGCTGTCCTTGAAAATCCTGTCGATTGCCTCCTGCTTTTCCTCAGGGGCTGTCCCCGGATCGCAAAGCATATCGAAAAGCTCCGGATTCGTCTTTATCAAGTCCTCAACCTCGCCGAACTCAAGCACGGAGCTGTCAAGCTCAAAAGCTGCCTTTGCGTAATCAATTACCGACTGAGCCATCATCATCACCTGCTTCTGTCAAAAACTTTTCATATAACGAATCGTTTATATCCTTGAGATCGCTGGTTTCAAGAACCTTTTTGGTTATATCAATAGCAAGACCCGCAATTTCGGTCTGAACGCCTTTCATAACCTTTGTATGCTCTTCTTCCATACTCTTACGCGCATTCTCAACAATACGGTCCGCCTCTGAATGAGCATTCTTTACAAGTCTGTTATACTCAATATCGGCGTTTGTTTTTGCCTGCTCCATAAGTCTGGCAGATTCCTCTTCCACACCCTGCATCTTATCATGCCACTCTGTTTCAAGCGCCTTTGCGCTTGCCTCAGATGCCGCGGCATTGCTAAGCTTACCGTTAATAAAATCCTCACGCTTTTTTATAATATTGCGTATCGGCTTTATCGCAACAATCCGCATTATTACAACCAGAACGATCAGGTTGATTATTATGAACGCTATGTTCCATAAAGATATATTATCAAACATTCCCTATCGTCCTCCTTTCTGCGCAAAACCTCGTTTTGCTATGTATTTATTATTTCAACAATATGATAAGGAGCGCAATAACAAAGCCGTAAATAGCTGTTGCCTCCGCAAGGGCACAGCCGAGAAGAAGGTTTTTTGTAATCTTTGACTCTGCCTCAGGCTGTCTTGCGATACCCTCCATAGCCTTTGAAACCGCAATACCTATACCAAGACCTGCGCCGCCGCACGCAAACGAAACAGCGAGACCTGCACCAAGCAATTCTAATCCACTCATAATACTCTTTCTCCTTCTTAAAATATATAATAAAATTTATTCAACAGCTTCCTGTATATACAGTGCCGTAAGAAACGTAAATACATATGCCTGCAAAGCGCCGTCGAACAGATCGAAATACAAGCTGAGCACAGGTGGGATAACCACCGGAACAACCGCCTCGATAAACTTCATGATAACGAAAGCGCCGAGGACATTACCGAAAAGACGCATACACAGCGACAGCGGCTTTACAAAGGTTTCCAGAATATTTATAGGTGATTTGAATGTTTTCAGCCATCCGAGGACACCTTTAGCCTTTATGCACGCTGCCTGAACAAATACAATAGAGAATACTGCCAAAACTCCGGTAAGCGAAATATCCTTAGTAGGAGATTTTAGGCCGAATATTCCGAACAGGTTTGCTATAACGAGAAATACAATAAGAACTACCAGGTATGTAACCATCCAACTTCCTTTTTCCCCGACAATATCCCTGAACAGCTTATCCAGCCAGCTGTACACACCCTCTACGGCAATCTGACGTTTTGAGCAGTTTTCGACCTTAAGGTTTCTTGTAACAAGAAAGCCCCCGATTATCATAATCGCCATTATGATCCACATGATAACTATTGTTTCGGAAACATCAATACCGCCGAACAAAGGTATTGTAAAGGCTTTTTCTACAGCAAGCTCCTCCGAGATTTTTGTACCTATATCCATAATTATACTTCCTTTACTGTTATATACATCTATTGATACTCATGCATATCTACTTAACATGGTAATTATACACCTTTAAACATGAAATTTCAATAATCATTTAGCAACAATCTGGCCTGAAAATTTCTTGAAAAGTTTTAATTTTGCACAAAATATATAATGAGCAGGAAAAACACCCTATTATTTGTTAGTTTCCAACAACATTACAATTTCATTTTTGTCTATTTCGACCAACTCGCCCGGCTTAAGTTCTTCGGGCAATGCAAGTCTGCCGATCGCTGTGCGTTTAAGATAAACCACTGTTTTTCCCACGCGCTCAAACATCCTCTTAACCTGATGATATTTGCCCTCAGCTATTTCCACATATACCTCATGCGGATCATCACATATTTCAAGCCTTGCCGGCTTTGAGGTAAATTCCTTAAACTTCATTCCCGCCGCAAAGCTTTCTATATCCTTCTTTTCCGCCGACCTGTCAAGTCTTGCGAAATATCTCTTGTACACATTTTTCTTAGGTGACGTTACGGCATGGTCGAGAGCGCCGTCATTTGTGAGTATAAGCAGCCCCTCTGTGTCTATATCAAGCCGTCCAACAGGAAATACATTATAATGCGCGTATTTCTCCGGAACAAGCTCCGTTACCACCTTGTAATGCCTGTCCTCTGTTGCGCTGATATAGCCCTGCGGCTTATTCATAATCAGATAGACGTACTTGGTATAATTAACAGCTTCACCGTTTATAGTAACATCATCGTTCTCGCAAATCTGTATGTCCGGCTTTGCCGCGGTTATATCATTCACCGCCACGGCGCCTTCTTTTATAAGCTTCTTTATCTCCTTGCGGCTGTAAGGAGTGGAATCTGAAATATATTTGTCTAATCGCATATTATATCTCCTTTCCGCTGTCTATTTTCCTACACAAAAATTATGGAAAATATCGTTCACTACCGATTCACTTACGGTTTCTCCGGTGATTTCTCCTAAGGCGTCCATTGCTGAGGCAATATCGATTGATACTATATCCGCAGGCATTCCCGCCGCCAGCGCATCTGCCGCACGGACAAGTGCTTCATTTGCATTGATAAGCGCAGACTTGTGGCGCATATTGGTTATAACCGCCCCGTTTTCCGACTGTATATCTCCCAGTCTGCAAAGTCTTTCAATGGCACCGGCAAGCTCCTCCATACCCTCGCCGGTTACAGCGCTGACAGCGATAGCCTCATCCTCTACGGCTTTGAAGCCGTTTAATACAGACTCTGCCGTTTTGTCGGTTTTATTGAATAATATAATTCTCTTTTTATCCTTTGTCTCGTCAAGAATGCTCATATCTTCCGAATCAAGCGCATCTGAGCTGTCCAGCACAACAATTACAAGATCCGCCGAATCAATATAACGGCGTGACTTCTCCACTCCTATTTTCTCAACCGTGTCCTCCGTGTCATGTATACCCGCAGTATCGCTGAGAATAAGAGGAATACCGTTTATCGTAACACTTTCCTCAATAACATCGCGTGTTGTCCCGGCTATATCGGTTACTATTGCTCTTTCATCCTGCGCAAGATAATTCAGAATACTTGACTTTCCTACGTTTGGCTTTCCCACGATTGCAGTCCTTATACCCTCTTTTATTATTTTCCCGTTATCCGCGCTGCGAATAAGCTTCTCAGTCTTTTCCGCACATATACGGCATATGTTTTCTATATCCTCCGTTGTAACATCCTCCAGATCTTCATCAGGATAATCAATGATTACCTGCATCTGCGCAGAAAGATGCACTAATTCATCCCGAACTGACTTAATCTCTTTTGAAAGAGATCCACCAAGCTGCGAAACGGCATTACGGCGCGAAAGCTCATTTCTTGCGTTAATTATATCTATTACCGCTTCCGCCTGCGACAGATCAATCCTGCCGTTCATAAACGCACGCTTTGTAAACTCACCGGGCTGTGCCATATACGCCCCCGCCTCCGTCACGGCATTTAGCACCGCATGCGTTGTAACACTGCCTCCGTGACAGCTTATCTCAACAGTATCCTCTCTCGTAAAGGTTCTCGGCGCAAGCATAACAGTCGCCAGCACCTCATCTATAATGTCGCCGTTTATATTTACTATATGACCGTAATGCACGGTATGAGTTTCCGCCTTTTTAAGACTCGCTCCTCTGAATATTTTATCCGCGATTTCTACCGCATTGCTTCCGCTTATGCGTATAACCGATAAGCCGCCCGTCCCTTGCGGGGTGGATATTGCGGCAATTGTTCTCTCCGTCAAAATAATCTTCCCTTCCTTCAAATCAGATAAAATAAGCGGTAACCGCACTGTGCGATACCGCCTCACTGTTATATGCTAATTCTTTCCTTTAATTTTTCAAGTATTTCATACGGCACAAAACCCCCGTTTACCTCTCCGAGCCTCACATCAGGCTTGTTCGCACCGTGAAAGTCACTTCCTCCGCTCATAAGCAGTCCTGCCTTTTCAGCTGTATTCCTGCATAACCGGCTCATTTCCTCGGTATACGTGCTGTATAAGCACTCCATTGCGTCAAGACCTGCCGACTTCAGCCTTTCCGCCATTTCAAGCATGTCCTTCTCATTGTCCATAGCAAGCGCCGGATGTGCCCATATTGCAATTCCGCCGCACCGTTTTATCAGCTTCACGCTTTCCTCAGGCGACAACGAAAACTTTTCGGCATAGCACGGTCTTCCTCTCATAAGAAAACGGTCAAAGGCTTCGTTTTTATCCGCCGCATAGCCTTTTCTGACAAGCGCATTTGCCATATGCAGCCTCCCTGCATGCTCTACAGAAACCCTTCCGTTTTCAAGTATATCCTCCTCTGTTACGTCGAAGCCGTACCGGCGGATTTTTTCAAACATCTGCTTGTTCCGTTTAACGCGCGCGTTCTTTAAGCGCTTTACCGTTTTGTTAAACTCTGCGCCGCGGCTGTACAAGCCTACAATATGGATCGGTTTCTCATAATCAGTGCTTATTTCAATTCCGGGGATTCCCTCTATCCCCAGTCTGCCGCACTCATCCATGAACTCCTCAATCCCGTCATTATTATCATGATCGGTAAGAGCTATCGCACAAAGACCTGTCCTTTCCGCAAGCCTTGCAAGTTCTGACGGCGAGTATGTGCCGTCAGAGGCTGCTGAATGTGTATGAAGATCAATCCTGCCTGTCATTAAGTAACCCCTTCAATTCTTCCATGAAAGTATTTATATCACTAAATTGCTTATAAACCGACGCAAAGCGCACATATGCAACCTCGTCAAGATCGCGAAGCTTTTTCATAACCATCTCGCCTATCTTTGTTGACCTCACCTCGCGCTCCATCCGTTGCGAAAGCTCACCTTCAATGTCATCCGCTATACGCTCCATCTGGGCAAGTGAAATAGGACGCTTTTCACAAGCTGTAATTATACCCTTCAACACCTTGTCCCTATTGAACGGTTGGCGTGAGTCATCCTTTTTAATAACTGCCAGCGATATTGATTCAAGCTTCTCATATGTTGTAAATCTCTTACCGCATTTTAAGCACTCCCGTCTTCTGCGGATTGAACTGTTTTCCTCTGTCGGTCTTGAGTCAATAACCTTACTCTCTATAAATGAACAATATGGACACCTCATGATTCGTCCTCCCTTTCGGTATATAAGCAGTATTTGTTAAATTGTTTGTATAATAATTATAACACAGAGAGCTTAATTTTTCAAGCATTTTTCACCGAAATCGAAGGATTTTACAAGCACAAATTCCCGTCCCACCGCCGTTATCGCACTCCACGGGACTGTCAGCTCCCCAATTCCGAAGCAGCCGGACAATAAACCGTTTCTCCGCTTTACAATCAGCCTTGCTATGCGTCCCGATAATTCGTCTATTTCAACATCGGATATGATCCCTATCCTCTCCGCGGTATCCGCATCTATCACTACACGCTGTCTCAGATTATAGCCACGAAACATTTTATATTCACCTCCGCTTTAAGTATATGAAAAAATCCCGCGAAAATTCACGCGGGATAATTATTTCTGTTATACCATTTCTGCAACAAGCATATTCATGTCATACATACCCGAGGGCTTACCTGTCATGAACTTTGCTGCCTTAATCGCACCTACGGCAAATACCTCCTTGCTGGCAGCATGATGCGAAAGCTCAATAACTTCATCATTGCCGGCAAAAATTATTTCGTGATCGCCTACAATTGTTCCTCCTCTTACTGCACTGATACCAATTTCCGTGCTCTTGCGCTTGCGGCGCACACTGTGACGGTCAAAAACATATTCAGCCGGATATGAGAGTGTTTCATCAATTGCATCGGCAATTGCGAGAGCTGTGCCGGAAGGCGCGTCTATTTTCTTATTGTGATGTCTCTCAACGATTTCAATATCAAAGCTGCCCTCCAAAAGCTTTGCCGCCTGCTTTGCAAGTGAAATGAGAAGGTTTATTCCCAGACTCATATTGGCCGAGAAGAAAATCGGGATTTCCTTTGCCGCCGCCGTAAACTCCGCCTTCTGCTCCGCGCTGTAGCCGGTTGTGGCAAGGATTACGGGTGTGTTTGTTCTTCTGCAATAGTCAAGAACGCTTGTAAGGCATGACGGATGCGAAAAATCAATAACAACATCCGCCTCACCCGTGAACTCGCCTATTGAGCCGACAACAGGATAGCCGTTTTTCTGTGTTGTATCAAGATCAACGCCGCAAACGATTTCGGCATCCTCATCCTCTTCAACAAGGCGTGAAATTACCTGACCCATTTTTCCGTTGCAGCCATTCATTATAAGCTTTATCATTTTCGTTTATCCTTTCCTGTCAAAACGGGAGCACACAGAAATGCTCCCGCTTATAACATCTTATATAAGGTTATATTTTTCCAATACCGCCTTAAGAGCAAGGAGATTATTCTCATCCATATCTGTTAACGGCAGACGGAGATTGCCCACATTCTTACCCATAAGATTAAGAGCCGTCTTAACCGGGATCGGGTTTACCTCTATAAAGAGCTTATTGCAAAGCTCCAGATATTCAAGCTGCATCCTTGTCGCCTTTGCACAGTCGCCGTCAAGATATGCCTGACACATCTCATGTGTTTCCTTTGGCATAATATTTGCAAGCACGGAGATGACACCCTTGCCGCCCAGCGACATGATAGGAATAATCATATCATCGTTACCTGAGTATATGTAAAGCTCAGGCACCTCTGCCGCTACTCTTGCAGTATATGAAATATTTCCGCTTGCTTCCTTTATAGCGACAATATTATCAATCTTTGCAAGCTCCTTAAGAGTTTCTATTGATATTGAAACGCCCGTCCTTGAAGGAACATTATAAAGAATAATCGGTATGTTTACCGCTTCCGCAATTGCCGAAAAATGCGCCACAAGTCCCTTCTGCGTTGTCTTGTTATAATACGGGGTAACCTGCAAAAGTCCGTCAATACCGTATTCTTCAGCCTTCTTTGAAAGCGCGATTGCATGAGCCGTCTCATTTGAACCCGTTCCTGCAATAACCTTAATTCTGCCCGCGGCCTTTTCAGCCGTGAACTTAATTGCCGCCAGATGCTCTTCGTCCGGCATGGTTGACGCCTCACCTGTTGTTCCGCATATTACAATTGCATCCGTGCCGCTTGCAATATGCCACTCGATAAGCTCTCCCAATACGTCATAATTTGTTTTGTTTCCGTCAAACGGCGTAACAATAGCTACCGCCGATCCGGTAAACGGTAATGTTTTTGCCATAATAAATCAATCCTTTCATTGATATTAATCCATATAACCCTTTGCAGTAAGCAGCTCCGCAAGCAATACAGCGCCGCCTGCAGCTCCTCTTAATGTGTTATGGCTCATAGAAACCATCTTATAGTCATATTGTGTTGATTCTCTGAGACGTCCGCATGAAACAGCCATGCCGCCGTCAATCTCCCTTGCAGTCCTGATCTGCGGCTGATCCGGCTGATCCTTTTCCGTATATACATAAATAAACTGCTTCGGTGCGTGCGGAAGCTCAAGCTCCTGCGGTACACCCCTGTAATCTCTCCACATCTGCTCAATTTCCTCTACAGACGGCTTATTCTCTCCGTCCTTGAAGGAAAAGAAAATTGCTGCCGTGTGACCGTTTGAAACCGGCACTCTGTATGTCTGACACTCAATCTGCAAATCGGTTGACGGAACAATCTCGCCGCCCTCAATTCTGCCTAGAATCTTATTCGGTTCAACCTCCGACTTATTCTCCTCGCCGCCGATATACGGGATAAGATTATCCACCATCTCAGGCCACGTTTCAAAGGTCTTTCCTGCGCCCGATATTGCCTGATATGTTGTTACCAGAGCATGATCAATCGGGTATCTTCTGTTAATTACCGCCATTGCCGGAAGATATGACTGGAGAGAACAGTTCGACTTAACTGCTATAAATCCTCTCTTTGTTCCGAGTCTCTTTCTCTGAGCCGGAATAATTTCAAGATGCTGCGGATTGATTTCCGGAATTATCATCGGAACATCCGGTGTGTGACGATGAGCGCTGTTGTTTGATACAACCGGGCACTCAGCCTTCGCATATCTTTCTTCAAGCGCCTTAATTTCATCCTTCTTCATATCTACAGCGCAGAACACGAAATCTACCATTCCCGCGATTTTCTCAACATCATCCTGCGCACTCATAACAACCATATCCGCAACCTTTGCAGGTATTTCATCATCCATACACCACTTTTTGCCCACTGCATCCTTATACGCCTTACCCGCACTCCTGGGGGATGCGGCAAGAACCTTTATATCATACCAAGGATGGTCCGCAAGCAGAGTAATAAATCTCTGACCTACCATACCGGTAGCACCTATTATACCAACATTGTACTTCTCTTTCATTGTTACCTTACCTTTCATGAAAACTCAATATATCAAAAAACAATAGCCGTCATGCTATTGCTCTTCCATTGACCATGTTATCTGCGATAGCACTCCACCATTCGGTGACAGTCATAGCGTTATTAACGATATGCCCAGCACAAAGCTTGCGAAACCCTGCACTTCGGCGCTTTCCCCTTTTACCATAACTCATCCGATTACGCATTTCTCCTCATGGCTACTTATGAATCGCGCGCCTCTACCTTTATTCTTTTTGTACTCTACTATCTTATCACGCTTTTTGATATGTGTCAAGTGTTTTAATGATATTTTTCTTAAATAAAATTAATTATTTTTTTGCGTGCTTATTCCGAGGCTTAGGCGCAGTAGTTTTCACACCGTGCTTCGGCTTTTTGGGCTTGTCCGCCGGTTTTATATCATATACACGTATCTGAACAATCATTCCGACAGCGGCAATTATCAGTGCAATAATCCACGTCTTCCAGTCAGCAAAATAGAACCTGAACAGCGCCAACAGACTCACCGAAGCAATAACTCCGCCTGATGCGGCAGTTATAACGGATACGGTATACTTTGATTTTATTGCGGCAAGAAGTCCCATGATAATGCCTGCCGCCATGTCTATAAGAAGTATTGTATTTTCCGTTATCCTCGTATTTGTGGTATACATCGCAGATGTTATTGTAAACGCGAGAAAAAAACCGAGAGCGCCGATGCCAATGAAATATCCGAAGCTCTTGAAAAACTTGACCGTCAGAAGCAGGATTACGCCGCCCGCTGCCGCAAACAGCAGCATTAAAAGAAAGCTGTCAAACACAAGAAGTCCGGTCATGGCGCCGCCTAAAATCCCCACGATCATTCCGCATATGCTGACAAGCCATATCATAGCGCCCCGCCCGTGGGTTGCGATAATTACACCAAGAATTGCCATAGCAAGAAAAATTATACTAACTATTATATTACCGCTCGCGCCGTAGCGTCCTGTGAAAAAATCTAATACGTGGCTCATTTTCATCCTCCGTTATTTCACCACATAATACCTCACGCATCAATACACTTCATATTATGCTGTGATTTTTCCAACAGCTATCCCATTCTCATACAGTGTCTCCGGTGCAATATCAATATCACCATCACACCATACTGTTATACCATAGTTTATATATACGCTGTTAAATATCTCTTCGTCCTTTAACGGTGCAAAAGCCGGTGTATCAAGAAGACGCCGAAAATCAAAAATCTTTGCTTCTCCGTTGTTAAAACGCAGCCATAATTTATGATCCTTCATTGGACGAACACCGCTTATTTTTATAGCATACTCTTTTTCACCTGCATAAGCTATTCCATCAATAACATACATTAATAATAACCTCCTCGCTTATCCCAGCGGATCTATCTTACCAAATGGGATATTTCTTACTTCATTATTCCATGCTTTATATAATTCATCCTCATGAATTGCAGCCCATGCCTGAACCATTTTTAATTGTTTAATCGGGAGAGAACCTGCCAATAGTTCTCCGTCCACACCTACAGATGCTTCATATTCAGCATAATACACATGAAAATGAGGTTTATGGTGTTGTCACTGATCAGAATAAATTATTTTTACAATAATATTGTAAAATCTGCATAACTCCGGCATTTTATCACCTGTTTCTGTTCTTTTCAATATTGTATCACATATTTATGTCTTTGTCAAGTGTACAAAAAGAGGCTCCCCATATGGGGAACCCCTTTAATTGCACTGTATTTAGTAATCTTTACGCCTTATAGGCTGTGATTACGGAGCTACGAAGTATACTACGTCAGTTACGTCGCCGTCAACTTCCTTAACAAATACGAGTGTAGGATTTACATCATTAGCCTGTACCTTATTCCATGCGATGATATTCTTATCCTCATCATAATATGACTGGTTGAAGATTGAATCTGACTGATTCTGAGCGCCAACTGATACTCTGTACTTAGCCTTCTGACCGAAGTCATAAATGTATGAGTTTACATTTGCAACTGTGAAGCTCTCAACATTAGCTATATCTGACTTATTGTCTGCCTGAGCTGTGATAACTTCGAGGTTGTTGTTCTGCTTCTTATATACAGTACCGAAGTATGCATAAACATCCTTTGATCTGTTTGCTACATTTGTCTTCTGATCATCTGTATATGTGATAGCAAACTTATCACCCTTATCTACTACAGGTGTTACAACACTTGAGTTAATCATACCACCGAAGTTAGTCTTTGCGATTGTGTTAGCAAGCATTGTATCATAGCTGCTACCTGCGCTGATGAGTGTGTAAAGATCGCTTGAGTCTACATAGCCATCTGCATTTGTAGTATATGCAATTACATCACCTTCTGCAGCTGTACCGTCTAAGTATACTGAGATATCTTCCTGACCGCCCTTTGCAACCTTAAGCTCTGTAAGGTTATCCTGATCAGCATATGTTGTTGTACCAACTACCTTTGTTACAACAGCAATCTGAGTTTCCGGTCTGATTGATGATGTACCAGCCAATACGATTGCAAATCTGTAATCACCTGCGCTGTTCTTATCGAAGAGATAAGCTGTGTATGTAGCCTCATCCTCAAATGATGAAACTGAAAGCGTCTTAACAGTTGAACCGCTGTTTGTCGGCTTCATGTAATCATCCATGTCGATGATCTTTGTTGAAGCATCACTGATTGTCCATGACTGGAGCTTTGATGATGATGCCTTATACTCAAGGTTTGCACCACCCTGACCTGACATCGGCTTATCAAACTTAACCTTGCCGCTTGAAAGCTTGTATGTACATACAGTCTTACCCTCAAGGATTCTAGCTCTTACAGCCTGGGTTGACTTTGTGAAATCACCCTGATAGCCTGCATCTGTGCCTGTAGCATAGTTATAGAACTTATCTGCTTCAGCACTATCTTTACACTCATAAGCTACTACTTCAGCATTTGATGTAATCATTCTTACTGTCGGATAATCGTTACCTGCTGACTTATACATTGCAACGATTACACCGTAGTTCTTATCTGAGTTACCCTCATCATAGTGTGCAACATAGCCGAATGCATCAATATAGAGTGTGTACTCTGTGCTGAGTTCCATGCCACCTATACCAACAAGATCCTCAACTACATCGTAATCTGTTCCGTCAACTCTGATTGTGTAATCATCTGTGTCGCGGCTGGTAAGTGTACCTACTACCTGATTCTTTGAAACGATTACATCATAGTAATCAAGATCATCCAATGAACTATCTGTAGCTGTTACATTATATGCAATTGAGAGAACGTCATACTCTTCAAGATCTGTGTAAGCAACTGCGTTACCATCAACATCTGTAAACTTGATATCGATTTCTTCGTCTTCCGGATCCCACTTCATGCTCTGCTTCATGCCGTTTGACGCATTCTTGAAGTAAATCTTTGCATAGCTTGATGTTGTCTGGATTGAATCAACGATAGCATCAACATAGAATGAAACCATTACATAGTCATACTTACCATCTGTTGATGTTGAACCCGGGTTTGTAACGTCAACAAGCTTTACAGTACCTGTTGCATTGTCGAGAATATACTGTCTGATATTATCATTATCAAGCTTATTAACTCTAACACCGTTTACATACAGCTCAGCGTTTGCATCAAGATCATACTTTGTTGTTGATGATGATGACTGTGACTTGTAAACCGGGAGCTTACCCTTACCAACATAGTCTGTGCCGATTGTTGAATCGTCATCAGCTACATCGTCAGCCTTTACTTCCACAATCTTTGAATTTCCGTACTGTGTGATTGCGAGGATTGTGTAATTATCTGAATCCTCATCAACCTGAATAAGAGCCTCTGTGTACTCGAAGAGCATATTAGCAGCATTTGTTGTACCAACCTTTACGTCTCTTCTGTCAGCCTTATCAGCTGATGAAACCTTGAAGTTGATCTGCTCATCATAAAGGTTATCAGCAACCTCTGCCTGATATGTAACCTCGTCCTTATCAAGACCTGTTCCGATTGAGTTCTGAGTTACACGACCCTTTACCTTATAAGCGTCATGTCTGTCTGTAAGAAGTGTCTGGTAATCTCTGTTTTCTTTACCGTCGAGCTTCTTAAGAACCGGTGTGCTTATAATCTCACCTGTTGCATAGTTTACGTTGTTCTCCCATGAATCGATTACGCAAAGCGGAACGTCCATTGCATTGTAGATAAGAGTAGCAACCTGTGCTCTTGTAAGATTAGTATCGTTTGTTGCGCTTACGCCTGCTGTGATACCGAGTGTTGAAGCCTGTGCAACATAACCTGACGGCCATCCGCCCTGGTTCTCAGCATATGTTGTGTAGCCGATTGCAGCAACGAGCATCTTACATGCCTGAGCATATGTAACCTGATTGTCCGGGCCGAATGTTGTATCATCATAACCGTTGATGAAACCATCCGAAACGCCCTGTGCAATGTAGCCTGCTGCCCAGTGAACTGTTGTGTTAGCAGCGTCTGCGAACTGTGATGTTGTCTGTGATGTTGCAGCATCGCCTTCGCCCAGAGCCTCTACAGCCATCTTTGTGAACTCAGCTCTTGTTACCTGATTATCCGGATTGAAAAGACCGTTATCATCACCATTGATTACGCCGAGACCTGAAAGAGCCTCAACAGCGCCTGAATATGATGCTGAAGTGTCAACGTCCGGGAAAGAAACTGCAAAAGCTGAAGCTGATGAAGCAACGATTGCGAGAGCAGCAACAGATGAAATTACTTTTTTGAGATTTCTCATTGTCTCAAATCCTCCCTTTTATATTTGTCCGGGAACCGTCTTTATATACCCGGTAAATTGTTCCCATAATTTTTTCCGGGTTACTTTATCCGTCCCTCATGCAAGTAAGAAACGAAGGTGAAGACCAACGAACGATAACCTGCTTTGCCGATAGTCCTCATTCAATATTACGGTAACAATCCTCCGATAACACTTCTACCCAAGCTATCGCCCGGATTGCTACTCAATATTGTACTATTTAACAGCTGATATGTCAATACTTTTTTTAAATTTTTAAAAATTCCGAAACATTTTTGTAAAAAAGTCACGATAAAATCATTGACCTTATATATTTATATATACCTTTTAGCTATTCAGAATCTCATTTTATTGCACTATTCAGCTTGTTACGTTTATTTAGACGAACTTATTTAAAAAAAGTTCCGTTTTTTTTTAATTTTTTTATATTTTTTCACTTATTTATGTTATTGATTCGTCTGTTCCTTGAATGCCGGTTTTATCTTTACATATTTCTCATCATCGGGAATATACATTCCCTCCTCCTGTATCAGCTCACAGCTTATTTCATCTGTTGTATATTCGTTTATAACCGCCTTAACCTCGGAAAAGCTGTATCCCGGCATAACGGCTGCTTTAACCGTCTCCGGGTCTGTTTCTGTATTTTCCTCATCAATCGCTGCTTGATTGTAAATACCCTCACCAAGCACGGGCTTGACGGGAAGCTCCTTATATTCACATACAATATTTGAAACGGTCATATCCGCAGTTGATCCCTCTATCGTAACCGCATCGGTAATAATCTCACCGTCACTGTCCATAAGAACTACTCCCGATGAGGTTTCCCCCGATTCTGTCAGCTTTGAAAGATCAACCGTAACACACCCCTTATCCACTCTGTCAAGCTCGCTTTTTGCTCCCGAGATCTCTATTGTATGATATTCGGGATCGGATATAACGGGATTATTCCTGAAGCTCCCTATCTGTTTCACCTCAACCGGAATTTCTTTTGTGATATACTCTTCAACCATAACGGGAACATAGGTAAAGCTTTTCTTTATTACCTCCACCTGATTGTCAGAGGTTTTTACCGTTCCCTCAAGCTCGGCTTCACCCGCTCCCGTAATGCCCGAAAGATCAAGCTCAATCCTTACTCTGTCAATCACTCCCATGAGATCCCCGCGCTTTCCGCTGAGCTTTACCCACAAGTCCGGATTCTCACTGACGCCTGTAACTACAAATCCTCGTTCCTTAAGCGCCTGTTCACCCACATATACCACATTTACATCATGTATTTTTTTGGTTATTTCGGTATCCGTTGTAAAGGTCACCAGACTCCACATAATAACCGCTATTATCAGCGATGCGATCATGTACGGACCTCTTCTTTTTTTATGCTGCTGTTTTTCAATCTGAATCATATGCGCACCTCTTCTCTGTATACTCCGCTCTGTTATTTTGATTTGCGCAGCCACAGTCTCTTTGCCGGAGCGATACTCTGCTGCTCTTTATTCAAAAGCTTGGTGAGTGCCCTCTCAAGGGACTGACGAGTCATATTTCGCATAAGCGAACCATTAATGGCAATTGATATTTTGCCCGTTTCTTCACTGACAACCACGATTATTGCGTCCGACGTCTCAGACAGTCCGAGTGCGGCGCGATGCCTCGTCCCCAATTCGCTTGAAAGATTTGTATTTGCTGTAAGCGGAAGCACACACCCGGCAGTTATAATCTTATTTCCTCTTATTATTACAGCACCATCATGAAGCGGTGTATTTGGAACAAAAATATTTTTAAGCAGCTCCGTTGTTACATTTGCATCAAGAGATGTTCCGCTGTGCATATATTCACCAAGACGCGTCCCTCTTTCTATTACGATAAGCGCTCCTGTTCTGGTTTTAGAAAGATCCTCTGCCGCCGATGCTATATCTTCAATAACCTGCCCTGTTTCCACCTCGTCGCTTGAATCAAAAGCAAGTCCCAGAAAATGCCCCAGCTTAAGGCGTCCCACGTGCTCAAGAAGATTTCTGAGCTCAGGCTGGAATATTACGATGATTGCAACCATGGCACCCTGAAACACCTTACCCAATATGTAGCTTAACGTATCCAGACGGAGAAAATTACTTATCGCAAATACCACTGCGGCAATTGCTATTCCGCGCAGCAGCTGCATTGCTCTTGTCCCGCGCATCGCTATAAAGCAATAATATACTGCAATTGTTACAATAAATATATCAATACAATCGCTTATACGCATTACCTTTATAAACCTTATCGCATAATCAAAAAACGCTTCCATACCGCCCAATATCATTCTTTTTCCGCCTCCCTGTCGCTTACGTGTTACATATATCAATAAACTACTTATTATTATACTATATTTATATTAAAATTTCTATATATTTTTAAAAACTTTTTTAAACTTTGATAATTTACGTAAAACAAAAGGAATACTGTGCAGCATTCCTTTT
>JAQXTR010000056.1 GCA_029219585.1 Clostridiales bacterium | reverse complement strand
AAGATAAAATCAATTATAACAACTCAACCTGTTACGGCGTAACAGGTCTTATTGGCGTGCTGATAGCTGAATAGTAACGACATCACTTGTACGAGAGGTATATTTTTTTGGAAAACCCTTGACATTAAGCGATGTTAAGTGTAAAATATAATAGACATATTATGTTTTCGAAAGGAAGATTACAGATGATAATAACAAGATCCCCTAAGGGAACAGCGGATCTTCTGCCGCAGGACAGTTATAAGTGGCAGTATCTTGAGGACAAATTCAGGAGAACCGCTGATTTATATAATTTTAAGGAAATCAGGATTCCGACCTTTGAGCATACGGAGCTTTTTGAACGCGGTGTCGGTGACACAAGTGATGTTGTTGAGAAGCAGATGTATACCTTTAATGATAAGGGCGGAAGAAGTGTAACGCTTCGTCCGGAGGGTACGGCATCCGTTGCAAGGAGCTTTATTCAGAACAGTCTTTATGCGCTGCCGATGCCTATGAAGATGTTCTATAACATTGCGTGTTTCCGTTATGAGAAGGCACAGAAGGGGCGTCTTAGAGAATTTCATCAGTTCGGTGTTGAGGCGTTCGGCGCGGCAAACCCGACAATGGACGCGGAGGTAATCTCGCTGGCTCTGAATTTTCTTGACAGTGTGGGACTTAAGGATTTGTCGGTTAATATCAATTCCATCGGATGTCCCAAGTGCCGCAAGGCGTACAGTGATGCTTTAAAGGAGTATTTAAGACCGCATTATGATGAGCTTTGCGATACCTGCAAGGGTCGTTTTGAGCGCAACCCTCTGAGGATTATAGACTGCAAGTCGGAGGTATGTCATGAGCTGGTGGAGAAGGCTCCTAATATTCTTGAATATCTGTGTGAGGATTGCAGCAGTCATTTTGAGAATTTCAAGGCATGTCTTGATAATATGGGGATTAAATATACAATTGATCAGGGTATAGTAAGAGGTCTTGATTATTATACAAAAACCGTATTTGAGATTATAGCAAACGGCTTCACCGTATGCGGCGGCGGACGTTATGATAATCTGGTTGAGGAAATAGGCGGAGAAAGTGTGCCGGCCGTAGGTTTTGGACTGGGGATTGAACGGCTGCTTATATGTCTTGCGGATCAGGGTGTTGAGATTCCGGAGCCGGCTCCGGTCAGGCTGTATATAATACCTCTGGGAGAAGCTGCTGCAACGGCGGCGCAGAGAATAGTGTTTGATTTGCGCAAGGCGGGAATATCGGTCGATACAGAGCATGCGGGGAGAGGTCTGCGTGCGAGTATGAAATATGCAAATAAGCTGAATGCGCAGTATACTATGGTTCTCGGTGATAATGAAATCGAAACGGGAGAAGCAAATATAAAGAACATGGAAACCGGTGAGCAGACAGCGGTCAAGCTGAATGCCGCAGCCGAATTTTTGAGATAAGGAAGGAATATACAGATGGATACGATGCAGGGTTTAAAGCGCACGAATTACTGTGCTGAAACGGAAGGCGTAGGAAAAACAGTTGTTGTTGGCGGTTATGTGCAGAAGATTAGAGATATGGGAAACCTTATCTTTATAGATTTAAGAGACAGAACAGGTATTGTTCAGCTGGCATTTGACGATAATACGGATCGCGATGTGTTTGAAAAGGCAAAGTCATGCCGCGGAGAATTTGCGGTAATGGCAAAAGGTGTTGTAAGAGAGCGTGAGAGCAAGAATACAGAGATAAAAACAGGTTCAATTGAGATATTTGTTGATGATTTAAGAATTCTTGCAAAGGCTCAGACTCCTCCGTTTGAGATTGTAAACGATACGAAGGTGAATGAGGAGCTTAGGCTGAAATATCGTTACCTTGACCTTAGAAGAAATGTTCTGCAGCAGAACATTATTATGCGTTCAAAAATTGCAAAGGCTGCCCGTGACTATTTCTATGATAACGGCTTTATCGAGATTGAAACTCCGATGATGATCAAATCAACTCCGGAGGGCGCAAGGGACTATGTTGTTCCGTCAAGAATCCACCATGGCAAATTCTATGCGCTTCCGCAGTCACCGCAGATTTATAAGCAGCTGCTTATGATTTCAGGCTTCGACCGTTATATTCAGCTTGCGAGATGCTTCCGTGACGAAGACTTAAGAGCGGATCGTCAGCCGGAATTTACCCAGATAGACCTGGAGATGTCATTTGTTGATGTTGATGACATTCTTGAAATGGGTGAGGGCTTTATCAAGTATCTGTTTAAGAACGTGCTTGATGTGGATATTCCTACACCGCTCCCGCGCCTGACCTATAAGGACGCTATGGAGCGCTACGGTTCGGACAAGCCGGATACGCGCTTCGGTATGGAAATTCAGAATATTACAGAGGACGTTATGGATTCTGATTTTGTTGTATTTAAATCAGCAATCGAAAACGGCGGCTCTGTAAGGGCGATAGTTGTGCCGGATGCGGCATCAACCTATACGCGCAAGGAGATAGATAAGCTTGTTGAATATTCAAAGGGCATAGGCGCAAAGGGACTCGCCTATGTGCGCTGGACGGATGCAGAGCCGAACGCAAGCTTCAAGAAGTTCTTTACACCGGAGCAGATTACACTGCTTATGAACAAGCTCGGCGCAAAGCAGGGCGATGTTGTGCTTATCGTAGCCGACAAGGACAGAGTTACGCTTCCGGTTCTGGGTGCACTCCGTCTTAAAACAGCCAAGAGACTTGATATTATCCCTGAGGGCTGGAACTTCCTGTGGATAACAGACTTTCCGTTCTTTGAGTATGATGAGGAAAGCGATTCATGGGTGGCAATGCATCACCCGTTTACAATGCCGAAGGATGAATGTATACAGTATCTTGACAGTGCTCCGGAAAAGGTAATTGCAAAGGCATATGACCTTGTATTGAACGGCATTGAGCTTTCAAGCGGTTCAATAAGAATTAATGACTATGAGCTTCAGCAGAAAATGTTTGAATCCTTGGGACTGACTGATGAGGAAATCGAAGCAAAGTTCGGATTCCTTGTTGAAGCATATAAGTACGGCGCGGCACCGCATGGGGGTATGGGAATAGGTCTTGACAGACTTACAATGCTTATGACAGGCTGTGATAATCTGCGTGACGTTACTGCATTCCCTAAGGTTCAGAATGCGTCGGAGCTCATGTCGCAGGCGCCCGGTACAATTGAAAAGCAGCAGCTTGAAGAATTGTCTATAGAAGTGGTTGAGAAAAATGAAGAAGAATGATAGAGTATCTGTAATAAATAAGTGAGGAGAAAATTAAAATGGCAAATTTATGGGATGAAAAAATTCCGTACAATGATGAGAAAAATGATTTTGTGCCGGGTATAACGGCGTATCCTGCACAGTCAAAGGGAGCGGTTGCAATATTCCCGGGTGGAGGCTACGGCATGAAGGCTAACCATGAAGGGCAGGTAATAGCGGAGTGGCTGCAGAGTTCAGGGATTACTGCATTTGTGGTTGATTATCGTGTAGCACCGTATAAGCACCCGGCAGAACTTTCGGATGCGATGCGTGCGATTAAGTGGATAAGATTCTATGCAGATAAATACTGTATTGACAGAGATAAGATTGCCGTTATGGGCTTTAGTGCGGGCGGACATCTTGCAGGATCGGTATCGGTTCACTACGATAAGGACATATATCCTGAGACTGACAGAATTGATAAGGAGAGCTGTAAGCCAAACGCTTCAATTCTCTGCTATCCTGTTATAGACCTGGGTAATTATCGTCATGACGGATCAAAGTTTAACCTTCTCGGTGAGAGAGCACCGGAGCGACTTGTTGATTTTATGTCGCTGCATAAGCAGGTTAACGAGAATACACCGGAGGCGTTCCTCTGGCACACATCAACGGATCAGGCAGTGCCGGTTATGAACACGCTTCTTTATGCTCAAGCATTAAGTGCTGAAAGCATTCCGTATGAGCTGCATATTTATCCTGTTGGTGAGCACGGTCTCGGACTTGCACCGGATATACCGTATGTAGCCAAATGGAAAAACGATTTGCTTGATTGGTTAAAGCTTAAGGGCTGGAAATAAGTACAAAAAAACAGATGATTGAAGATGTTCGATCATCTGTTTTTTTATTTATTCAGCAGAGGATGAAACAGAGGCGGGCAGGGCGTACTTTTTGTTGAAGGATTCGCGCATTGCCTTATATGAGTCTTTGTTTCGCCTGTGGCTCATTACATTATGGACATCGTAATTCTCATTATTAAGCTCAATTATTGCTGCGGCGACATTTGCGCAGTGGTCTGATATTTTTTCGAGAGAGGTTATATAATCCGTTAGTACAAAGCCCTGATTTACGCTGCAGCGTCCTTCCTGCATTCGTCTTATCTGACGGCTTTTAAGTTCGTTTCTCAGTCTGTCTATAACGTCTTCCAGAGGCTCGACCTTATTGGCAAGGGCGACGCTGCCGCTTGAAAATGCGCTGATGGTGAGATCGATAATTTCACCTACCGCATTGACCATAATTGTTATTTCCTGTCTCGTCTTTTCGGAGAAATGAATGTCCTTGTCACGTTTTTCTCGGGCAGTGAACACAAGATCGGCTGTGTAGTCGGTTATTTTTTCAAAGTCGGATATGGCATGAAGCAATATTGATACCTTTTGCGAATCAGAGGCTGTAAGCTTCTGCGCCGACAGCTTTATAAGATATGCGCCAAGAGTGTCCTCGTATTCATCTGCCATGCCTTCGTTTTCTATAATTCTCTTATCGTTTTGCTCTGAATATTTTGCAACACATTCCTGTACAAGCGTAAAGCTGTCCTTTGCAATATACGCCATATTTGTAGCAAGCGTCATACATTGCTCGACTGCAAAGGACGGGGTCTGCAAAAATCTTTCATCAAGAATTGAGAAGCCGGAGATGTCTGCTCCGTCTTTTATTGTCATTCTTGCGATTTTTTCAAGCAATTTACTGAAAGGCAGAAGTACCGCTGTTGCGGAAATGTTGAATATTGTGTGTACCACCGCTATCTTGAACGGATCTACCGGTCCGTCTGTAAACTGAAAATGTATAAAAGCGTTGGCGGTATAGAATATTATGAGAAACAAAACAGTACCTATGATGTTAAAATACAGATGTACCATAGCCGCGCGTTTGGCATTTTTGCCCGCTCCGACACAGGAAATAAGTGCTGTTACACATGTACCGATGTTCTGCCCCATAATAATAGGTATAGCCGCTCCGAAGGTTATCTGCCCGGTTGCGGAAAGTGCCTGTAAAATTCCGACAGATGCGGATGATGACTGAATAACGGCTGTAAGAACCGCGCCTGCCAGCACGCCAAGCGCAGGATTGCGAAACAATGTCAATATACTTGTAAACTGCGGCACGTCCTTTAAAGGAGCAACGGCAGATGACATTGTTTCCATACCGAACATAAGCACTGAAAAACCGATAAGTATAGTGCCTATATTCTGCTTTCTATCGCTTTTGGACGCCATAATAAATATAATGCCTATAAGTGCAAGCACAGGCGTAAAGTTGGCAGGCTTGCAGATTTGAACCAAAAAGCTGTCTCCCTGTATGCCGGACAGACTCAGAATCCATGATGTTACTGTAGTACCGATGTTTGCGCCCATAATGATTCCGATTGCCTGTGAAAGCTTCATTATGCCGGAATTTACAAAACCGACAACCATTACGGTTGTTGCGGATGACGACTGAATAACAGCCGTGACCGCCGCACCTAAAATAACGCCCTTTATCGGATTTGATGTAAGTCTTTCGAGTATTTTCTCAAATCGTCCGCCTCCCAACTTTTCAAGCCCTTCGCCCATTACATTCATTCCGTAAAGGAACATAGCCAGTCCGCCGAACATGCTGAATATCTTAAAAATATCCATAAACAACACCTCATATATGTATTTTTTCTAAAATCCAATATAATATTATATATAATTAATGTAAAAGTGTATTCAAGATTATCTTAAATTTATGTAAAATTCGTGTGGCACATATTACTTTTAGTAATAATAAATTACACTTAAAATGGATTTTTATATGTTTTTGTCTTGACATTTGAGCATTTTGTGCTAAAATAGGGGGAGACTATATAAAAAAGATAAAGAGGTAAGAAAACGTGAGAAAAAAATTCGGTTGTATACGGATTATGGCAGCATTAGCTGTGATCGCAGTGTTTATGATGCTTCCATCAGCTATTCATGCGTTTTACGAGGATGTCCCGGAAGGCGTATGGTACAGAGATAATGTTGCGGAGGCAACTGCAAAGGGATGGTTTCAGGGATATGACAGGACGCATTTCAATCCTGAAGGGTATACAACAAGGGCAGAGGCGGCAAAGGTTATATATTCATATATCTATGGCAGTGATATACCATCAGACGAGGGCTTCAGCTATGAGGATGTAAATTCGTCTGCGTGGTATGAGCGTTATGTAAATATAAACGGTATTTATAATCTGATACCGGCATACGGCAGATATTTCGAACCGGATGTGTTTATAACGAGAAATGACCTCGTTGTCGCAATAGTTACCGCCTGCGGGATAAATCCCGAGTATGCTGACGAATCTGTATTGGATAAATATACCGACCGGGAATCAATCAGTAAGGAATACAGGGGGATAATTGCCGCAGCTCTGGAGCGAGGTGTTCTGAGCGGCTTTGATGACGGACGGCTTAAAATGAACGCGCCTGTTACAAGAGCGCAGTTTGCAACATTTATGTCAAGAATAAGCGTTCCGCAATGGCAGAACGGTCTGATTGACGGTGATGGAAACATTTACGAAACAGACAGAGGCATAATATCTGATTATTTTTATACTCCGGCATGTATGATATACGGCGGGAACGATATTATTTTTGAGTTTATTCATTATAATGATACCTTTGAGCTGACATACGAATCCGGCTGGAAGAACAGCGAGGTTTATTTACCGCCGGGGATTTACCGAATTGCGGTAAAGTATGCCGATGATTCGCCGATTGATGCTTATATCGGCAGCATGATAAAGTTTAATTATATGCCTTCGGTTACGGATTATGACCGCATTTTCCGCACGGCAGCACATAGAGGCGGAGATTTCGGAGCGCCGGAAAATACGCTTTCCGCGTTCAGCCTTGCTGCTAAGAAGGGATATTCATATATAGAGTGTGATATTAGATGGACGAGTGATAATGTTCCTGTTGTTTGTCATAACCCAAGTCTCGGCAGACCTGCCGAAGGCTTTGGAAACATTTCGCAGATGACGTTTGACAAGCTTCGTAAGTACAGATTTTCATCATATAAGAAAACCGATTATGAGGACGAAGCTATTGCATCGTATGAGGATATGATAAAGCTGTGTAAGAAAATTGGTCTTAATCCATATGTTGAGATTTATGACGGAGAGGTCTTTACAGCCCAACGTGCCGCGCAGCTTATAGACATAGCAAGAAAGTATAATATGGAATACAGAATAACGTGGATAAGCAGCTATTTTAATGTTCTTATGACTATAAAGGAGGTTTCTGTGCAGCCTGATCTGCGCTTGCTGTATGTATGCTCGGTTAAGGATTATACACTGAAGTGGAAGATGTCGGAATTGAAGAATGCAACAAACCGTGTAGGGCTTGATGTGAATTACAAGTATCTGGATGAAAACTATATAGACTTTATGAAGCAGGCCGGATTTGATATGGAATGCTGGACGGTGAATGATACATCCACCGCTCAGCAGCTTATAAATATGGGTGTAACCGGAATTACAACAGATACGCTCAAGCCTTATTAATCCTGATCCTTAAGCATATGCTCGGCAAGAATTGCATATCCTGAGGCAGAGTCGTTTACAAAAACGTGTGTTACAGCTCCGGCAAGCTTATTGTTCTGAATTATGGGAGCTCCGCTCATACCCTGGACGATTCCGCCTGTTTTGCCGATTAAGTCCTTGTCGGTAATCTTTATGACCATATCCTTGGTTCCGAATAACGGAGGAGCGATACGCTTTATTTCGATTGAATATTCTTTAACACCCTCGCCGTCTATATCGGCGAGGATTTTTGCGTCTCCGCATTTGACCTCAGATTTCTCCGCAACCTCAACAGGCTGACCTGTAGGCTCGGATGAAAGGATTCCGAAAATTCCGCGGTCGGTGTTTTGGGTTACCGTTCCCAGCTCGTTTCCGTCTATATTCCCTGTCATTGCGCCCGGTGCTCCGTCAGCCCCTTTTGAAACTGCAAGAATTGTGCAGCCTTGAATAATTCCTCGTTCAACGGGCATAATATTTCCGGTATCAATATCACATATCCCATGACCAAGTGCGGCAAAGCCTTCGTCAGTATAGCAGGTAATTGTACCCAGACCTGCCGTACTGTCGCGGAGCCATAGTCCAAGCTTAGGTCCGTCCTCTGTGTCTGCAGGGGTAACGGTTACATCGCGTTCCTCATTATTATGAGAGATTGTCAGAATTACGTCTGAACCTGAAAGCTTTTTAAGTCTGTCGGTAATCATCTCATTGGAAAGCATTCGTTCTCCGTTTAATTTTTTTATTATATCGCCTTTTTCAATACCGCAGTCTGAGGCAATATCGATTGTTGTTCCGTCTTTTGCCGTTAATGCCGTTGTATCAACAACCACAAGCCCGTCGGTGTAAAGCTTTACTCCGACACACTCGCCGGAGGGAATAACCTCCATTGCCTCAGCTGATGCTGTCATCATAAAAACAGCAATAAGGGCTGTAAAACCCTTATAGGCTTTATTCATTTTCATCACCGTCCTTACACATATATTGTCTGATTTTGTCGATTACATTATACTGCAAAACTTATTCTTAAATTGGTGTAAAAAAGCATAGCTTTTTTCTGAATTTTGTGTTATACTGTATAATGAGTTATTTTTGTATTAAAGAGGAACAAAAAAATGGAAAATTATCTCAAAAGATTGAATGATAAGCAGCTTGAGGCTGTTACTACGATAGACGGCCCGCTTCTCGTGCTCGCCGGAGCCGGCAGCGGAAAGACAACGGTGCTTGCGGCAAGAGTAGCATATATTTTACAGAATACATTTGCCAAGCCGTGGAATATACTTGCAATTACCTTTACGAATAAGGCGGCAAGGGAGATGCGGGAAAGAATAGAACGTATTGTAGGGAGTGAAGCTAAGTCTATGTGGATAGGCACCTTTCATTCCGTATGTGTCCGTATACTGCGCACCTGCATAGACCGTGAGGGGTACGACAAGGAATTTGTTATATATGATAGTGCGGATGCACGGACGCTGATGAAGGAGTGTGAGAAAGAGCTTAATATTGAGGAAAAGACCTTTCCGGTTCGTGCGGTGCTAAGTGCGGTTTCAAACGCGAAGAATAATATGGTTGAGCCGGATTCCTACACTGCCGTATACGGAAACAATATGCGCAGCCGGATAATCGAAGAGCTGTACAGTCTTTATCAGAAGAAGCTGAAAAGAAATAATGCTCTTGATTTTGATGATATTCTCATGCTTACGGTAAAGATATTAAAGAATAATCCGGATGTTGCGGAAAAATATCAGGAGCGTTTCCAATACATACTTGTGGATGAGTATCAGGATACAAATAACACACAATATGCAATGATCGGTATTCTTGCACAGGGCTACGGTAATATATGCGTTGTAGGTGATGACGACCAAAGCATATATAAGTTCAGAGGAGCGAATGTGAATAATATTCTTGACTTTGAATCGGATTATGCAGATGCAAAGAAGGTCATGCTGGAGCAGAATTACCGCTCAACCTCAACTATTCTCAATACCGCGAATCGTGTTATTGCAAATAACAGAAAAAGAATGGGAAAGAATCTCTGGACAAATAAATCAGACGGAGAGAAAATTTTTGCATATACCGCTTCGACAGACCGGGATGAGGCGGACTTTATTGCCGGACAGATAGAAAGAGTATATAAGGAAAAGGGAAATTATAAATCCTGCGCAATTCTGTACAGGACAAACGCTCAGTCACGCGCGATAGAGGAAGCGCTGATGAAAAATGCAATTCCGTATAAGGTATTGGCAGGCCTGCGCTTCTACGACCGTAAGGAAATAAAGGATATAACCGCTTATCTGAGAGTTATATATAATCCTGATGATGATGTGAGTCTGAAAAGGATAATAAACGAGCCTAAGCGGAAAATCGGGAATACCACTATTGAGAGATTACAGCAGCATGCGTCTGAAAAGGATATAAGCTGCTATCGGGTTATACAGAGCGTGGCAGCATACCCCGATTTAAAGGCTGCGGCTCCGAGACTTACGGCGTTTGCAGATATTATAAAGCGTCTGCGAAAGCTTGCGGGCGAGCTTACAATAGATAAATTTGTAAAGAAGGTTCTGCTTGAGACGGGCTATCAGAAAATGCTTGAGGACGAGGGGACGATAGAGTCACAGACAAGGCTTGAAAACATAGAGGAATTCTGCAATCTCGTAACAGAGTATTATGAAGATCCCGAAACAAGCGGAGAGTTGGGAGAATTTCTTGAGTCCGTTACAATGGTTTCCGACATTGATGATTATGATGAAAGCGAGGATTATGTTGTCATGATGACAATACATAGCGCAAAGGGACTTGAATTTCCGGTCGTATTTCTGACGGGAATGGAGGAAGGAGTTTTTCCGGGTACAAAATCATCTGTGGATGAGGAGGAGACGGAGGAGGAGCGACGCTTGTGCTATGTTGCCATAACAAGGGCAAAGGAAAAGCTTTATGTCACAAGGGCAATGAACCGTTTCAGGTTCGGTAAAATTGAGCAGAGTGAAGCGTCGCGTTTCTTTGACGAAATTCCGACTGAATATATAGAGGATATGAGCCCTGTGAGAAACAGGGTAAAGCATAGTCTTGAAGATTTCGGTTTTAATCTGAAGAGAGAAACGGTCAGGACGGAGGTATATGAACAGAAGAAAGCCGTGTCAATGGATATGTCGCATTTTGACGCGGGAGACAGAGTCCGTCACAGAAAGTTCGGGGATGGAACAGTGATTTCAGCTCAGGCGTTCGGCAAGGATTCAATTTTACTTATAGATTTTGACAATGCCGGAACAAAGCGCCTCATGGCGGCGTTTGCGAAGCTGGAAAAGGTAGAGTAAGGAGGGATAATATGGCGCTTGATGCGGTTGCAATACGCGCGATAACAGAAGAACTGCAGTGTCTGCAAGGAGGTCGGATTGATAAAATCTCTCAGCCGGAGCGTGATGAAATTGTAATTCATGTGCGTACCCGAGAGGAGCATTATAAGCTGGTGGTTTCGGCAAGCTCGGCTCATCCCAGACTACACCTTACAGATGCATCGAAGAAAAATCCTCAGACTGCTCCGTTGTTCTGTATGCTGCTAAGAAAGCACATAGGCAGCGGCAGGATTGTTTCGGTTGAACAGTCGGGATTTGAGAGAATAGTCAGGATTGCGGTTGAAAGCTATGATGAGCTTGGTGATCTCACAATGAAGCAGCTTATTATTGAAATTATGGGAAGACATTCCAACATAATTCTAATAAACAGTGAAAACAGAATAATAGACGCAATAAAGCATATTGATGAATCGGTAAGCTCCGTGCGTGAGATTTTGCCGGGCGGTCTTTATGAGGCTCCGCCAAAGCAGGAAAAAAGGGCGTTGATTGATTTTGATATAGACAGTGTGCTGAGCTTTGACAAGCCGATTAAGGCTGACAGAGCGCTTATTTCCGCAATCGCCGGAATAAGCCCTCTTACTGCGAGGGAGCTTGTTTATTCTGTATTTCAGACCACGGACATAAATGCTCAGGATATAAATACCAATAAGGCTGCGGAGCTGAAGCTTTCGGTTCTGAAGCTTGCAAAAGCTGTGAGAAGCGATGATTTCCGCCCGTGCATGATAACCGATAAAAACACCGGGAAAATTATTGAATTTTCCGCGACGGATATAAAGCAGTATGAGACGATGGCGGAGGTTGAATATTATGACAGCATGAACAGGCTTGTGGATTCATTTTATTACAAGCGTGATATGCATGACAGAATGAGGCAGAAAAGCGCCGATGTAATAAAGCTGCTTGGCAATTGTGCGGAGCGTACGGCAAAGAAGATATCAATTCTTGAAAGAACCATTAAGGATGCGCAGAGACTTGATGAATACAGAGTATACGGAGATCTGCTGACGGCGAATATATACCGGATTAAAGAAGGGATGAAGGAAATTGAAACGGAAAATTTCTATGAGCCGGGAAGCACGGTAAAGATTGCGCTTGACCCGTCCTTGTCTCCGGCGAAGAACGCACAGAGATGGTATAAGAAATACAACAAATCCAAGACCGCGCTGACGGAGGCGGCAAAGCAGCTTGAAGCTGCAAGGGCAGATCTCGAATATATTGAAAGTACGTTGACCATGGCGGAGAATGCAGAGGCGGTTGAAGATATAACAGCGATTCGAAACGAGCTTGCGGAGCAGGGTTATATTCAGCGTAAAACGAACGGAAGCAGGAAAAAGAGGGCTGCTGCTTCAAAGCCTATGCATTTTGTATCAAGTGACGGCTTTGATATATACGTCGGAAGAAACAATACCCAGAATGATTATCTGACGCTGAGATATGCAAATAATTCAGACTGGTGGTTTCACACCAAGGATATACACGGTTCTCACACGGTTATAAAGCTGGGGCTTGACAAGGAAGTGCCAAAGCGGACAATACTTGAAGCTGCGCAGCTTGCTGCGTATTACTCAAAGGCGCGTGAGAGCGCACAGGTCCCCGTTGATTATACTGTAATAAAGAACGTGCATAAGCCAAACGGCGCAAAGCCGGGGATGGTAATATATGACGGCTATAATACGGTATATGTAAAGCCGTCCTTAATCGGTGATAACAATGAAGGCGCTTGAAAACTGCCGCCTGTGCCCAAGACGGTGCGGCGTGAACAGACTGAACGGAGAACGCGGCTTCTGCGGCGCGGGCAGGGAGGTCAGGATTGCACGTGCGGCACTGCATTTCTGGGAAGAACCTTGTATAAGCGGCAGCTCCGGCTCCGGTACAGTATTTTTCTCGAATTGTACAATGAAGTGTGTATACTGTCAGAATTATGAAGTCAGCACAAATAATCTGGGTTATGCTGTAACGGAGGAAGAATTGGCTGAAATATTTCTGGATTTGCAGCGGCAGGGGGCGAACAATATAAATCTTGTCACACCAACGCACTATGTACCGCAGATAATAGCAGCGCTCCTAATTGCCGGGGCAAACGGAATGGTTCTGCCGGTTGTGTATAATACAGGCGGCTATGAGCTGCCGGAAACAATAGAAATGCTTTGCGGCTATGTGGATATCTATATGCCGGATTTTAAATATTATGATAACAAAACTGCGGCACGATATTCAAAAGCGCCGGACTATCTTGAACATACCGCAGCAGCGCTTGACAGTATGTATCATCAGGTGGGCACCCCTGAGCTTGATCAAAACGGAATTATGCGGAGAGGGATGATAATACGTCACCTGATGCTGCCGGGAAGACTGTCGGATACTGTTCATATAATAAATTATATACATAAGCATTTCGGAGATAAGGTGTATTTCAGTCTTATGAATCAATATACGCCTGTAAGGCATATAGAGGGAATAGAGAGGCTTAACGGCAGGCTTGACGTCCGTGCGTACAGGGCGGCGGTTGATCTGTGTCGACGGCTCGGAATGGAGCGGGTGTTCGTTCAGGACGGAGAGGCTGCAAGCGAAAGCTTTATTCCCGAATTTACCGGTACAAAAGAACATCTGTAAATATGTTTGTAATCATATACGACGATTTTATTGACTTGTGTGTGTGGTTATGATATAATTTTGTTAATTTGATCAAACGGAGAGTTGATAATGTATTATTATATAAAAGGAACTCTTGCCGCAAAAGGCGGGAATTATATTGTTGTGGACGCAGGCGGCGTAGGCTACCTTATTTATACAACGCTTACCGATATTGAAAATTCGGGACCTATAGGCTCTGAGATTACAATGTATACCTGTCTTAATGTCAGGGAGGATGCAATGGAGCTTTACGGCTTTACAAGTGAGGAAGAAAAGCATATGTATCTTATGCTTATCTCTGTTTCGGGTGTGGGACCGAAGGCGGGGCTTGCACTTCTTTCTGCGGCGTCGCCTCAGAAAATAGCTGCCGCGATCATTACAGAGGATACAAAGCTGCTCACAAAAGCTCAGGGTGTGGGACCGAAGGCGGCAAAACGTATTATTTTAGAGCTTAAGGACAAGATAGACAAGAGTGAGTTAGGCATAGACGGTGATGCCGGTATTGCAGCTGACGAGCATGAAATGCCGGTTATGGATAATAAGGCTGAAGCGCTGAGCGCGCTTGTGGTTCTGGGCTACAATCCAAACGATGCAAAAAATGTGTTGGGCAAGCTTGACGGCACTCTTTCAACCGAGGAGCTTATTAAGAAAGCTCTAGCACAGCTTATGTAAAGGGGTGATTTTGTAGATGATGGATGAGGATGAACGCTTTGTAACCGGCGGATTTATCGGGGAGGATGCGGATATTGAGTATGGTCTGAGACCGCATAAGCTTGATGAATATGTCGGACAGGCAAAGGCAAAGGATAATCTTGAGGTATATATACAGGCGGCGCTTGAACGCAAGGAGGCACTTGACCATGTTCTGCTGTACGGACCGCCGGGCTTGGGAAAAACGACGCTGGCGGGAATTATAGCCAACGAGATGGGTGTTAATATAAGGATAACAAGCGGACCCGCAATTGAAAAGGCGGGAGACCTTGCAGCAATACTTACCAATCTTTCGGAGCATGATATTCTGTTTATAGATGAGATTCACCGTATGTCAAGAACGGTTGAAGAAATTCTGTACCCTGCAATGGAGGACTATTCGCTTGACATTATTATAGGAAAAGGCCCGTCTGCGAAGTCAATCAGAATTGATCTGCCGCATTTTACGCTTATAGGTGCAACTACGCGCGCCGGGCTTCTTACAGCTCCCTTGCGTGATCGTTTCGGCGTGATTTGTCGTCTTGAGCTGTACACTCCTGAGGAGCTTACAAGTATTGTTGAGCGAAGTGCAGGTATCCTTGAGGTTGCCATAGACCATGAGGGAGCGGCTGAAATTGCATCGCGCTCAAGAGGAACGCCGCGTCTTGCAAACCGCTTTTTAAAACGTGTGCGTGATTTTGCCCAGGTCAGGGCAAACGGCGTTATAACCTATGAAGTGGCGGATATGGCGCTTAAGCGTATGGAGGTTGATGAACTGGGGCTTGACGCAATCGACAGCCGTATGATACGTACAATGATTGAGAACTTCGGCGGCGGTCCTGTTGGGTTGGATACGCTGGCGGCGACAATTGGTGAGGAACCGAATACGATAGAGGATGTTTATGAGCCGTATTTGCTGCAGCTTGGCTTTATCGCGCGTACTCCGCGGGGAAGAATAGCTACAAAGCAGGCGTATGAGCATTTTGAAATTCCATTTGAGGGATAAAATGAAGGAGAGAATAGTGAAGAATTTAAAACATTACATAATGATACTGACAGCAGTTATAATACTTATATTACAGATGACTGTTTCGGCACAGGTGTATAATCCCGGCATGACAATATGTTATGATGACACAGAGCATTGGTATACCGGCTCAATCTTTGATTTATATGTTAACGGGGAGAAAATAGAAGCTGCGGTGGAGCCCATTATATTCAATGACCACGCAGTTGTGCCGCTTCGTGAAGTGTTTGAGGCATGCGGAGCAAGTGTTGAATACGACGGTGACAAGAAATGCGTTGAGGTTCAGTATAAATATACATACATAAGACTTTACATAAATGACAATACTGCCTATATAAACAGCAAACGCAGCCTTATACCGGACGGCGTGGTGCCGAAGCTTATTTATAAGCCCGGCGGCGAGACGAAAACAATGGTCCCAGTGAGATTCATAAGCGAAAACGTGGGAATAAGTGTGAATTTTGACAGTGAGAAAGGCAGAATATTAGTAAATTCCGGCTCAATACCGATAACTGAGCCGGAAGAAAACAATCCTGCGGCAGATGAGCCTGAAGAGCCGATACCTACACAGCTGCCGGCGGAGGTGACAGAAGAGCCTGCGGCAGAAAGCGGAGCGTGGATGACTGTTCCGCCGACGCTTAATATATATGACAGTCAGGGAAGGACTCCTACCATGATAGGGATAGATGTAAGTGAGCATCAGGGGGTAATTGACTGGGAGAGCATGAGAAATGATATTGATTTTGCCATAATACGCTGCGGATACGGAAGCGATTATGAATCACAGGATGATAAGATGTGGGTCAGGAATGTTCAGGAGTGTGAAAGGCTGGGTATTCCGTACGGAGTATATCTGTATTCCTATGCAAATACACCCGAGAAGGCACAAAGCGAGGCACAGCATGTTCTGCGGCTTCTCAACGGAAGGAAGATAAGTCTGCCGGTGTTCTATGATATGGAGGATAAAATTCAGGCGCAGCTTACAGATGAAGAACGCGGACGGTTTGCAAAGCTTTTCTGCGACGCTGTCAGCGCGGCGGGATATGAAGTGGGTATTTATGCAAACAAGTATTGGTGGACAAATTATCTCACTGCTCCCGAGTTTGAAAACCCTGCATGGTACAGATGGGTTGCTCAGTATGCAGACAGCTGCACTTATGAAGGAAGCTATGTAATGTGGCAGTATACGTCATCAGGCAGCGCGGGGACTATAGAAGGACATCTGGATATGAACCTGTGGTACGGCGATCGGATAACAGGCAGCAAATAATCATCAGATAATGTATAAGATAAAAGAAGCGATAATCGTAGAGGGAGCATATGATAAAATAAAGCTATCGGGATTTATAGACGGGCTTATTCTTACGACACACGGCTTTGCGGTATATTCAAATACTGATTTTATAAAGACCTTTGCAAGGCTGGCCAATGAAACAGGCATTGTAATTCTTACCGATTCGGATTCGGCGGGATTGAGAATAAGAAACTTTATTAAGCAGAAGGCGGAGGGCGGCCGTGTACTTCATGCCTATGTGCCGGATGTTGCCGGAAAGGAAAGACGAAAGAGAAAATCTTCTGCGGAGGGACTGATCGGTGTTGAGGGCATGACGGAGGAAGTTATAATCAAGGCGCTGCGCGATGCGGGCTGCACGATAGATAACAAGACAGAAAAACCGCTTGACAGCGGTATCAGCAAAGCTGACTTTTATATGCTCGGTCTCTGCGGCGGCAGGGGGTCAAAGGAGCTGAGGGAAAAGGTTGCCGGAGAGCTGGGAGTACCGGCAAAGCTTTCGTCAAACATGCTTCTGGATGTATTAAACAGGCTTATTACATACGATGAGCTGGCGGAACTGACAAAAAAACTCAAATAGAAATATTGTACAAAAAATATCCGGATGTTCCGGATATTTTTTATGATAAAGCTATTGACAAACCGGGCAGTATGCTGTATAATAACGTCTGTAAATTAAAAATACTTTACAGCGAGGTCGATATAATGGCTAAGGATATGAAGCTTGCGCTTCTGCTTGATTTCTATGGCGGTTTGCTTACCGAAAAGCAGGAATCGGTACTGGACGGCTATTACAATCAGGACTTATCGCTTGCTGAAATAGCGGAGGAAATGGGTATAAGCCGTCAGGGTGTTATGGCATTTCTGAAGCAGGGAGAAAAGCATCTCAGGAGCTTTGAAGAAAAACTCGGACTTGCCGGAAGGTTCGGCAAGATAAGCAGAGGACTGAGTGAAATGCGTGAATTCGCCTGCGGGATGCCGGAAGAGGCTGAGCGTAAAAAACTGATAAGCATTATTGATAAAATATCGGCTGTAATATAATTTGACATTTTGTGAAGGGGAGTGCATACAATGGCTTTTGAAAGTCTCGGCGATAAGCTTCAGGGTGTATTCAAGAAGCTCAGAGGCAAGGGTAAGCTGAACGAAAAAGATATAAAAGACGCTATGCGTGAGATAAAGCTTGCACTTCTGGAAGCTGATGTTAACTTTAAAATTGTCAAGGAATTCGTAAACAGAGTTTCGGAGAAGGCTTTGGGCGCAGAGATCCTCGAATCGCTCACACCGTCACAGCAGCTTGTTAAAATTGTAAACGATGAACTAACCGCAATGATCGGCGGAGAGGCAGCAAGACTTGAATATTCAAAGAAGCCGCCTACAGTTATTATGATGGCAGGCTTGCAGGGTGCGGGTAAAACGACTGCAACCGCAAAGCTTGCGCTGCATCTTTCGAAGCAGGGTAAACGTCCTCTTATGGTCGCCTGTGATGTATATCGTCCGGCGGCAGTCAAGCAGCTGGAGGTTCTGGGCAAGCAGATAAATCAGCCGGTATTTCAGATGGGAACCGATGTCAGCCCGGTACGGATTGCAAAGGAAGCCGTTGAATATGCCTTAAAGCACGGTAATGACCCTGTAATTCTCGATACTGCGGGACGTCTTCACATAGACGAGGAGCTGATGCGTGAGCTGGCGGATATTAAGGCTCAGACCGATCCTGCTGAAATACTGCTTGTTGTCGATGCGATGACAGGTCAGGATGCGGTTAATGTTGCAAAGACCTTTAATGAACAGCTTGAAATTACCGGTGTTATTCTTTCAAAGCTTGACGGCGACACCAGAGGCGGTGCGGCACTGTCTGTAAAGCAGGTAACGGGAAAGCCGATTAAATTCGCATCGGTCGGTGAAAAGCTCGGAGATCTTGACATATTCCATCCTGACAGAATGGCATCACGAATCCTTGGTATGGGTGATATTCTTTCCCTGGTTGACAAGGCGCAGGCTGAATTTGACGAAAAGAGCACAAGAGAGCTTGAAGCTAAGATAAGAAAATCGCAGTTTGATCTTGACGACTTCTTAGAGCAGCTAAACCAGATTAAGAAGCTTGGCTCGTTCTCGCAGATTCTCGGTATGATGCCGGGAGTGGACAGAAAAATGATTGAGCAGGTCGATACAGAGGAAAACGCCAAAAGGCTTGTTCATATAGAAGCGATTATTCAGTCAATGACAATTGAGGAAAGACGCAATCCCAAGATAATTGCCGCAAACCGTAAGATAAGAATCGCAAAGGGAAGCGGAACAAGAGTTCAGGATGTAAATCAGCTTTTGAAGCAGTTTGCAGAGATGCAGAAGGTTATGAAGCAGTTTTCGGGCGGAAAGCAGCAGAGAATGCTCAAACGGCTCCGAAAAGGCAAAAGATAATTTATGATAATTAATATATTTATTGATTATATACACATTTTACAGCAGGAGGTGAAAATACAATGGCAGTTAAAATCAGATTAAGAAGAATGGGTGCAAAGAAAGCGCCGTTTTATAGAGTAATTGTTGCAGATTCAAGATCACCGAGAAACGGTAAGTTCATTGATGAGATCGGAACATATGATCCGCTCACAAACCCTTCAACTATCAACATCGATGCAGATGCCGCTAAGAAGTGGATTGCTAACGGTGCTCAGCCTACAGATACTGTAAAGGCTCTTCTGAAGAAATCCAATATTATCGACTAATGGAGGGCGTTAAGATGAAAGAGGTTTTAGAAATCATCGCCAAAGCACTCGTAGATAATCCGGAGAGGGTTGATATTACAGAGATCAACAATGAGGACGGCACGATTACTCTTGAGCTTAGAGTAGCCGAAAGCGATATGGGCAAGGTAATCGGCAAGCAGGGCAGAATTGCCAAGGCACTCCGCACTGTTGTTAAAGCTGCGGCAAGCCATGAAAATAAGAAAGTTTCGGTCGAAATAGTATAAGCCGATGGCTTATCAATATCGGAATTTATAGGCTGTTTCAGTAGTTATATGCTATGAGACAGCCTGTTTTGTTCTACTGAGAAAATTATTGATAACGGAGGTCTTTTATGGACAACAGCTTACTTGAGATAGGAAAAATAGTTAATACACACGGGCTTCGGGGCGAGGTAAAGGTAGTGCCGTGGATGGATTACCCGGAGGATTTTGAAGAGCTGGAAAACATTTTTATAAAAACGAGAAAAGAAATGAAGCCGGTTGAAATTGAAAATGTGAGATACCAGAAGAATAATCTTATTGTTAAGTTCAAGGGCTTTAATGATATAAATGATATAGAACAGTATAAGAACTGTGTTCTGTACGCTGACCGTGAGGAGCTCGGAGAGCTGCCGGAGGGAGTGCATTACATTGTCGATCTTATCGGTCTTGAGGTAGTGAATGAGGAAGGCGAAAAGCTCGGCGTTCTTGCTGATGTGTTTAACACCGGCGCTAATGACGTTTATGATGTAAAGCGCGAAGGAAAGAAAAATCTTCTTCTGCCGGTTATAGATGAGGTTGTAAAGGAAATTGATGTTGAGGGCGGAAAAATAACCGTTCATGTTATGGAAGGTCTTGATGATGAGGTTTGATGTTCTCACGCTGTTTCCCGATATGTTTCGCGCAGTTCTTGGTGATTCCATAATCGGCAGGGCTGAAAAGGCGGGACTTATTGAGCTTAATTTTATTGATATACGCAATTTCACAAAAAATAAGCACCGTAAAGTGGATGATACGCCGTACAGCGGCGGAGGTGGAATGCTCATGCAGGCGCAGCCGGTATTTGATGCGTATATGTCAGTTGCGGGGGGACTTAGCTATAAGCCGTATACGATTTTCATGTCTCCGCAGGGCAGTGTGTTCAGTCAGGACAAGGCCATTGAGCTTTCGCGGTATAACCATATAATACTGTTGTGCGGACATTATGAAGGGATAGACCAGCGGGTGCTTGACGAAATAGTGGATGCCGAAATCTCGCTCGGAGATTTTGTCATGACGGGCGGTGAAATTCCGGCTATGGCAGTAATAGATACGGTTTCACGGCTTATCCCCGGCGTTCTGGCAAATGACGGCTCATTTCAGAATGAATCGCATTTCCAGGGGCTTTTAGAGCATCCGCAGTATACAAAGCCTCAGGTGTGGCATGATAAGGCTGTACCGGAGGTGCTGCTGTCGGGCAATCACAGGATGATAGATAAATGGAAGCATGAGCAGTCGCTGCTGACAACGCTTAAAAAGCGGCCGGATATGCTTGAAAAGGCATGGCTTACGGTGGAGGATACAGATTTCATAGCAAGGCAAAAGGAGAACGGTTATGAAAATTGAACTGAAAGGAAAGGCGAAAATAGCTGCTGTTATCGCAGTATTTGCCGCAATTACAGGGGTAGGACTCCTTCTGGAGCATCTTAATAATGACAGATTTGTTATTGAGGCTGTACCCGGAGATTATAACGGAACAAATTCAGAGGCAGAGCCAACAAAGCTTATCGCCGCAGAAGATACGGCGGAGTCCGCCGTATCTGTTAACGAACAGGAAAGTACAACAACTGAGGCTGATACGGCTGTAACGGAAACAGATACGGGCGCCGAAATGGTCTCAGACGGTAAAATCAATATAAATACCGCAGCCGCTGAGGTGCTTATGCAGCTGGACGGAATCGGACAAAGCACTGCGGAAAAAATAATTGAATACAGGGAAGAACACGACGGGTTTACTGATGTTCATGAGCTGACGGAGGTAAACGGCATCGGAGAAAAGAAGCTGGAAGCTATAATTGATAAAATCTGTGTAGAATAATATGGAAATTAATGAAATAATAAAGGAAATAACGGGACAAGGTCTTATTAAGGCGGTTTTCAGTAAGCCCAAAAAGACAGCGGAATATAAAAAAATAAATATCAGCCTCGGAGATAACGGCTATATGGCGGAGGCATTTACCGAAAAGCAGGCATTTCATAAAAATCTTTCTGAACATGAGATAGAGGGCTATTTTGCGGATAATTCCGAAAAATATATGCAGCTTAATGCATGGACAAGCGGTATAGAGCACATTGTGCTGGTTTCAAAAAAAGGGAATGTAACCTATAAGAAGAAGCAGAGTACGCAATGTGAGAGAAAACCTGCTGCGCATAACCGCAAAAAGCAGTATCTTATCGAGGAGGGAACAATAGTTCCGCCTTTGGTGGATATGGGAATATTCACAAAGGAGGGAAAAATAGTCCGTACAATGTATGATAAGTTCCGCCAGATAAACAGGTTCATTGAGCTGATAAATGACGAGATAAAGAACAGGAATTATAAGTCAATAAATATTATAGATTTCGGCTGCGGAAAATCATATCTTACGTTTATCGTGTACTATTATCTTGTTGAGATAATGCACATAGACGCTCATATAACCGGACTGGATCTCAAAGAGGATGTTATCCGTGACTGCAATCGTGCGGCGCAGCGCTACGGTTATGACGGACTTAAATTTGAAATAGGAGATATAAAAGGCTACAGCTGTGAAAAAAAAGCCTGATATGGTAATAACCCTGCACGCCTGTGATACGGCTACGGATTTCGCGCTTTATAACGCGGTTTCATGGGGCGCGGAGCTTATATTCTCGGTTCCTTGCTGTCAGCATGAGCTTAACGCGCAGATGAAAAGCGAGAGGCTGTCAATCCTGACACGCTACGGAATAATAAAGGAACGCACGGCGGCTCTTATGACAGATGCGATAAGGGGAAATTTGCTGCAATATATGGGATATACAACCCAGCTGCTTGAGTTTGTGGACCTCTCACATACCCCGAAAAATATTCTTATTCGCGCAGTGAAGTCTAATATTTCAAAAAAGACACGGGATAAAGCGCTTGCCGAGGTTGAAGCGATTATGAAGGAGTTTGGATTTAAACAGACGTTATATGAGCTGCTGACAGATGCGCAATATCTGTAAACAATATCCGAATTAATTTTTATACCTGACGTAATAAAATTGAAATAAACACCCCCGCAGGTGGAATGCGGGGGTGTTTCCTTAAGGAAATTAAATAAGATATGGGAGAAGTTACTCCCTGTGACCGCCGGTTATTGAGAATGCAACCCATTCCGCAATATTATTGGCATGGTCACCAATCTTTTCTAAGTACTTAGCAATCATTAAGATGTCGATTGAACGGTCGCTACCGTCTGTTGCTTTTATTGATTCAATAAGCTTGTTCTTGATTTCAATAAAAAGATTATCGACCTTTTCGTCCTCTCTGGCAACGGCGTAAGCAAGGTCAAGATCCTTTCTTATGAAGGCATCTATGCTCTTGTTGACCATTGCAATTGTTTCAAGTGCCATTTCACGGAGAAGCTCCGGAAGTGTGTCTGAAAGTACGTTTTCAGAGGTGAGCGCGATTTCACATATATCTGCCGCCTGTGTTCCTATTCTGCGCATATCAGTAATCATTTTTAATGCCGCGGAAATAGTTCTGAGATCTCTTGCCACAGGCTGCTGCTGCAGAAGGAGCTTAAGGCACAGAGCCTCAATTTCACGCTCCCTCGACTGTATATCTCCGGTCGCCTCGATTACCTCCTTTGCCAGCTCCGTATTATTTTTTGTGATTGCCGTAACAGCACCGCTTATGGACTGCTCTATGGCAGCACACATTTCATTTAGCTTTTGGTTAAGCAGATTAAGCTGCTCGTCAAATTTATTTCTCATTTTCATGCCCCTTTCAATTAACCGAAGCGTCCGGTAATATAATCTTCCGTGCGTTTGTCGGACGGAATGCTGAACAGTTTTTCGGTGTCGTCGTATTCTATAACCTCGCCCAGAAGAAAGAATGCGGTTCTGTCTGAAACTCTTGTGGCCTGCTGCATATTGTGCGTTACCATAATGATTGTGAATTTATCCTTCAGCTCTGTTACAAGATCCTCTATTTTGGAAGTGGAGATAGGGTCAAGCGCCGAGGTTGGTTCATCCATCAGCAGTACCTCCGGTTCAACCGCCATTGCCCTTGCGATGCACAGTCTTTGCTGCTGACCGCCTGACATTGCAAGAGCGTTCTTTTTGAGATTATCCTTAACCTCGTCCCATATAGCCGCTCCGCGGAGAGATTTTTCCACAATTTCGTCGAGCGTTGCCTTTGAATGGATTCCGTGAGTGCGCGGGCCGTATGCTATATTGTCATATATGCTCATCGGAAACGGGTTAGGCTTCTGGAATACCATTCCGACACGTTTGCGCAGAAGGTTTACATCAATCGAACCGTAAATGTCTGTATCGTCAAGTCGTATATCTCCTGTTATTTTACAGCCCTCAACAAGGTCGTTCATTCTGTTGAGAGATTTCAGAAAGGTAGATTTACCGCAGCCTGACGGACCGATAAAAGCGGTAATTTTATTTGCGGGAATATCTATGTCAATATCCTTCAGAGCATGAAAATTGCCGTAATAAAGATTCATGCCCTTAACAGTAAATTTAGGAATGTTAGTTGATTTAGCCATTTGTTTAATCCTTTCACAATTATGATTTGGTAAGCCTGCGCGCAATATATGAGGAGGTCATATTGATTATCAGTACCAGGACAAGCAGTACAACCGCAGTTGCATATGCCTGGTTTTCGTAAAGTCCCTCGCTTGAGAGTGCGTACATATGAAGCGCGAGCGTGCGTCCGGAGGACATCAGGCTTGTAGGAATATTGGCGACAGTCCCCGCTGTATACATCAAAGCTGCCGTTTCGCCTACAATTCGTCCTATTGCAAGGATTATACCGGATGAAATACCGGGCATTGCCGCAGGCAGAACAATTCTGAATATGGTTCTGAGCTTTCCTGCACCAAGTCCGAAGCTTGCCTCCCTGAATGAATCAGAAACAGCAAGGAGCGCTTCCTCGGCTGTTCTCATAATGAGGGGAAGAACCATAATTGACATGGTCAGCGCGCCGGCGAGTATTGAATATCCCCATTTAAGGTAGGTTACAAAGAACAGCATACCGAACAGTCCGTATATAATTGAAGGGATGCCGGAAAGTGTCTCTGTTGTTAGTCTTATAACCTGCACAATTTTAGAGTTATTTTTTCCTGAGTATTCTACAAGATATATTGCCGTAAACAATCCCAGCGGAATTGCGATTATAAGAGATATAACCGTCATTATTACCGTGTTGATAACAGAGGGGAGCATAGACACATTCTCCGTGTTGTATTCCCATGCAAAAAGCGAAGGAGTGATGTGGGGAACACCCCTTATCAGGATATAGCATATGATGAATATAAGCATAGTAAAGGTGAATAATGCCGCCAGCATTACGCACAGCATTGCTATCATGGAAAATGGTTTCTTAAAGTATGACCGCATTTTATCCGCGGCGGTAATGGTGTTTATTCCTTTTATGCCGCTTGTATCTGTCATACTGTTGACTTTTGCTTCTGCCATCATTCATTCCCCTTTCTTCTAAGAAGTATAGAGGTGATGTTTATGATAAGTATAAATACGAACAGAACAACACCTGTTGCGATAAGCGCTTCTCTGTGCAGCTCCGCAGCATAACCCATCTCAATAACAATATTTGCCGTAAGTGTTCTTATGCCCTTCATTAAGCCTGCCGGCATTCTTGCCTGGTTGCCTGCAACCATGATTACCGCCATCGTTTCTCCTATCGCGCGTCCTATGCCGAGAACAACTCCTGCCATTATACCGGATTTGGCGGAGGGGAGAATGACTCTGAAAATTGTTCTCTCATGTGTCGCACCGAGGGCAAGTGAGCCTTCATAGTAGCTTGCCGGAACGCTTCTTATCGCCGATTCGCTGACACCGATTATAGTCGGGAGAATCATGATTCCAAGGAGGATTGAAGCCGCCAGAATACTGTTGCCGGTTCCGCCGAAAACTGATCGGATTATCGGTACAATAACCACCAGCCCGAAAAAGCCGTATACAACCGACGGGATGCCGGCGAGAAGCTCAGTGGCGGGCTTTAATACCTTATAAATCCCCTTAGGGCAGTATTTTGCCATAAATACAGATGTAAGAATACCTATCGGTACGCCTATTATGACAGCCCCGGCAGTAACATAGATACTGCCGAGGATCATCGGGAATATACCGAACGAGGCGGGAACATTTGTAGGCGCCCATTTTGTACCGAGAAGGAAGCTGAATATTCCTATTTTGCCGATTGCCGGAATCCCGTTTGCGAAAAGGAACAGGCATATAAGGAATACAGCAATAATTGACGCAATCGCCGCTATAAAGAAGATGACGCGCATTCCTTTTTCCAGTATGTTTTTCATTATAAGTTTATTTCACTCCATGATGTTATTGTACCTGTAAAAATATCCTTTACAGTATCTGATGTAAGTTCGTTTGTGGGATTTTCAGGGTTTACTATAACCGCAATACCGTCAAGACATATTGCTGTTGATGTAAGCTCTGCCGCTTCTGAATCCTTAAGCTCACGTGATGCCATACCTATGTCGCAGGTACCTTCAATTGCGCCGTTCATACCTGATGTAGAGTCGTTCGTCTGTATTTCTATTTCTGCGTTAGTATTTACTGCTATATACGCCTCCTTGAGCTTTTCCATAAGAGGTGAAACCGATGATGAACCGGCTACGACAATCTTGCCTGCCGGCTTTGAGCCTGCATAAGGCTCTGCGCTGTCGTTAATTGCTATGTAACCGTCTGAGGCAACCTCCTGCCCCTCTGCGCTCATAATAAAGTCTATAAAGTCCTGAGCCACCTCGGAAATATCGGATTTTGTGGCAATGTTAAAGGGTCTTGAAATCTTGTAGCTTCCGTTCTTGACATTTTCCGCAGATGCTTCCGCTCCGTCAATACTGAGAGCCTTTACATTGTCGTTAAGAGAACCCAGTGAAACATAACCGACAGCATATTTATCACCGGACACGTTCGTAAGCATTACATCTGTCTTATTTGCGATAATTGCCTCCTCGGTGGTTGTGTCAACCTTGTTGCCTGAGGCGTCCTTCTGCTCAATGCCGAAAAGCTCAATAAACGCGCCTCGTGTACCTGAACCGTCCTCACGCGATACGACTGTGATTTCGCGGTCTGCATCAAATGATGAAGATGGTGCGGCGCCTGTGTGCGATGCGGTTTCGGTGCCTGAGCCTGCGCAGGCCGATAAAGCCGCCATTGCGATAACTGCCGATAATGATAAAGCTATGTTTTTTGTTTTCATGTTGATTTCCTCTTTTCTTTATTCTGTGATTTGAATTTAGATATTTCAGCCTGTTTGTCGGCTGCTGTAATGTTATTATACAATACAGTTTTTCAAAAAGTATTCAAGACGGTGTAAAAATTGGGGAAATTTTGTAAAGCTTTAATCTGTAATGTAATGAACAGGTAAAATACAAAATGTAAATCTTTTCATGAATTATTTAAAAAAAATGCTTGAAATAATTATGGATGTGTAGTATAATCATAATATCCCTTGCAGATTTTCAGAATGCTGTTTTGGCGGGACAAGGGAAAAGAGCAGACAGAGGAGAGATTTTGTGTATTGCAAAAATTGCGGCAAAAAGCTTCCTGACGATGCGCGGTTCTGTGACAGATGTAATGTGTCAGTTCGTAAAAAAGAGAACAAAATGGAGCTTATTGAGGAACTGAAGGAGGAACGACTGGCGCGCAGAAAGGCAAAGGCCATTGAGGAGAGACAGAAAAAAATTAAGAGGATTAAGCGCAAAAGACGCGGTGTGGTTGTATCGGTGATAGCTGTTATTCTCGGTATCGGCGTTATAAGCGGTGTAATCGCATACATAAACTATGTGCAGACTTCAACCTTTAATGATACTAATATAGAGCAAGCAACAGAAACACCTACAGAGAGTGCTGCTCCTGCTGTGGTTATAGGCGGAGGTCAGAATAACAACAAAACAGAGATACCTTCCGTAACAACGCAAAAGCCGACACCCGGTTCATCCGGTACATATAAGGAGACGAGTATTGCGGGCTTCAGCTTTGCTTACCCGTCGGATTTTAAAGAAGAAAAGGACAGTAAATATCTGCTTCGTCTGACAGATGGGGATGCGGTTATAACGATAAACAAAGAGGTAACAGGTTCTGCTCCGAAAGAGCTGATGAAGAAATATGCTGATGAAACAGGAGGAACACCTCAGCAGTCGCGTGCTAATGATACCGGATATGATATAACGATTTCGGTCGGCTCGGATATTTGCCATAAAAAGAGCGTTGTTTCAAATGGTACAGAAGTATATTATGAAATCCGTTATCCGGCATCATCGGCAAAGGCAGGTCAATATAAAACAAATATTGAGTACATGGACAGTTTTTTTCAGTGATTAATAATTAAATACAGTAAAATTCCCGTTATTGCTGCAAAGCTTGAGAGCAATACGGCATACCATTTTTTACGGACAGATCTTTTTGAAGGCTGTCCGTAATTTAGTTTCATATTGTCAAGGTATGCATTGACGATACGCTCGGCTTCAATGATGGCTTTCGATTCAAGCTTTGGGTTATAATCGCGCATAACGATTATTGCCTGATGGACATACGGGGAGGAGAGGTTTTCAAGAATAACCACTTTTTTTAACATATCTTTCATAATTAACAATACCTTTCAAATTTACTATTTGAAAGATATTATTTCCGATATATGAAAATTTATACAGATAAATACAAACTTTAAGGTTGTTTTAAGCTTGATAATTTATAATACAGAAAAACATAAGTCAGACTCAGAGAATATTCGTGCATTTGAATAATCAGCAAATCGCACCTGATTTTTCAGAGACTGCATTAAGGAGAGTGAATTGTATGAAAAGAAAAAAATATTTAATATGTATGACGGCGTCCGCAATGCTTATATCAGGAACCTGCTGCGCAGCTCCGGCAGAGAATGCAGAGCGTGTTAATGAAGCCTCAATCATATATGACGGTGTACCGCTGGAGTTTGATGTTGCTCCGGTAAATGAAAACGGAACAATTCTTGTACCGATGCGGGCCGTATTTGAAGCACTGGGGGCTAAGGTTAAATGGGATGCCCAAACGCAGTCTGTTTCGGCAAGAAAGAGCTCAAAAACCTATGCAATGACCTTGGGAGAAAAGACAATAAGCGTTAGCAAAAACGATGAAGTTACTAACACGTCAACGGCGGAAGAGGCACTGCAGCTGATAGACGACAGGACAATGATTCCGCTTCGCGCTTTGAGTGAGCTTTTCGGTCTTGATGTGGACTGGAACGACGAAACAAAGACTGTAACTCTTAGAACTCCGGAGAATGAGGACGTCGATTCATGGAAAGAAAACACAGGTTATGTTGATTTATCGGCAATGATCGTATCGGGCAGCGGCGCAAGTGTTTCCGGGAAAATTGTGACAATTGCCAAAGGAGGCGATTTTACCGTAGAAGGAGTGAATACCGATGCGCAGATAGTTGTGGATACGGACGAAAAGGTAAGGCTGAGACTGAACGGTATAAACCTGACAAACACAGAAGGAGCGCCGCTGTATATCAAGAGTGCGGATAAGTGCTATATAACGCTTGAAGAAGGTACGGACAACACGCTGACAGACGGCGGAGAGTATACGGACGGGCAGGAAATAAACGGCTGCATTTATTCATCTGATAATCTTGAAATAAAAGGTAAGGGGATGCTTAATATAAATGCGAATGTTTATCATGGTATAGCGGCAAAGGATAATTTTGAAATAACAAACGGTGTACTCAATATTAATTCACGGGGTGACGGGATTCATGTAAAGGATACTGCCGGATTTTACGGAGGTACGGTTAATATAACAAGCGCAGGTGATGGTATTCAGTCAGAGAGTATTCTGGATATAACCGACGGGATTATCAACATCAGCTGTACCGGTGAGGCAACAGCAGATGTATACGGGCTGAAAACGGGAGGCCCGCACGATTGGCAGCAGGCAGTGGTTTCAGAGCCCGAAGATGATGAAAGCACAAGCTCTAAGGGACTTAAAGCTGAATGGATGATGGATATTTCAGGCGGAGAGGTTACTGTTTGTTCAAATGATACATGTATAAAGTGTGATTCGGAGCTTAATATTTCCGGAGGTGCCATTACACTGACTTCAGAGGTAAAGAAGGGTATCAAGGGCATGGAGGATATCAATATTTGCGGCGGCGTAATTGATATAAAGAAGTCAACAGAAGGAATTGAAACAAAGCGTATTATGACAATTACGGACGGAGATATAAATGTAATTGCAAGCGATGACGGAATGAATGCCGGAGGCATCGGTACAGAGGGCGGCAGAGGCGGCTTCGGCGGAGATATGAGACCGCCTGAGATGACGGATAATGCAGATTTCAGAAAGCCTCCGAGACCCGATGGCATGACTGAAGACACAGGAGCAGCCATGGGAATGAGAGAACGAAACAGCGGCAATGAGCCTATGGCACTGCCTCCAGGGTCTGAGGGAGAGGACTTTATTCCGATGCCGCATGGCGGAGTACCCGGCGGCAGGGCGTTCTCTGAGACAATCAGCACGGAGCATCATATTCAGATAGACGGTGGAAATATTTATATTAATGCCGGAGGTGACGGCATTGATTCAAACGGATCGCTTATAATTTCCGGCGGCAGCGTTACGGTGGACGAAGCAGCTGTCGGGGGCAATTCAGCACTTGACCATGACGGCTTGTTTATGATAAACGGCGGTACTGTTACGGCCGTGGGGGCTGCAAGTATGATTGAGAATCCCTCTGCTTCCTCGGAGCAGAATATAATTTCTGCGTATATTAGTGCAAATGCGGGACAGACGGTTACAATTAATGATAAGGATGGAAAACAGGTATACAGCTATGAGGTGACTAACGCAGCGGGGCATATAATGTTTTCGTCGCCCGATATTGCATCCGGGAACACGTATACGGTATATGTTGATACAGCAGAGCAGGGCAGCGGTACGGCGGAAAGCGCCCTGACGATAATCGGAACACCGACAGCCGGATTCCGCGGCGGTATGGGCGGAAGAAAATAGTTAATTGTGTGAAACAGAAGAAAACTATGATATTCAAGCCATTTCCCTTGCGGTTTGTGAAAAGCTTTGCATAACGCTGTTCTATTTCATCCCATGGAATTAATTCAGCTTTTTTAACCCGGCGATTATCAGGATTAAGTTTCATCCCAATAGGCGTATTGAAATCTGTAAGACTTATTTGTTCGCTTCCATATTTATACATTTTTACAACTCCCATAAAACAAAAGTGCAAGGGTTTTTGCCGATTTCGGCATTTATCCTTGCACTTATTATACCATAAACATCTCGAAAAGTCAGTAGTTTAGCCAATTTTTATTTATTCAGTAGGCATTATATAGGGTGAAGTAACAGTGATATATGTCCGTATGCTTGCTTGCCGGTTATTATGTGGATCCCTGCTGCATTTCGATTTCTCGCACTACATTTAGTTTTCTTATCTTTTGAGATATGAGTTAATAATGAGTATTAATAGTTGATTTTGTAATTGACAGCAAAAATGGTAAAAAGTATACTGAACATATAAATATATGCTTTTGACTAAGTTTTCTATAGTCAATGAAGAAAACTTAGTCAAAAGAGGCCTTAACCGCTTGCATTAAGTACGATTAAAATACAGGGTACTTAATGCAAGCTAGTAGAATTCTATGGATTTTATTTTACAGATACGATAAAACAAGATGCCGTAATCCTTAACGTTTTTATATGTCTTGAAAAAAGACTTTAATGATTATAAATAAGTACAGGCGTAAGCCTCATATACTGTAATAATTCTTATCATGGGAGGAAGTTATGGCAAATAAAAACGGCACAAAGAGATATGCGGTTTTTGTAACCGGGAAGTGTAATAAGAGTAATGAAATCAGGGATGAAAATGAACTTAGGACAAAACTGATACGAATGATAAGCAGTCAGGTGACAAATAACCAATAAAAGCTCGAATAGTGTTGAAAAATGCTGTGGTTTGTGATATAATAACAGAAGGTTGACGGGTCAGTAATCAAGCTTCTGTTTTTTTATCGGAGGAATGATTGATGAACACCAAATATCAAACAAATAAGAAGGTATTAGTTTATTGCAGAGAAAGCCGTGATGATTACGGTGAGAAGTATGATCGTATAGAAACTCAGAGAGATATTCTTTTATCGTATTGCAAAAGGCAGGGACTGACAAACATTGTTGATGTGATTATGGACGATAATGTGACAGGAACCTCTTTCAAACGTCTGGGTGATATAAAACGGCGTATGGCTGACGGTGAGATTGATATTTTCATATGTAAGGATGCGTCGCGTCTGGGACGAAATCTTCTTGAAAGCCTGAAATTTATTCAGTTTGCGGAGGATAATGATGTAACAATCCTGTTTGAAAGCGAGGAGTTCAATCCGGAGCTGTTTCCGCTTATTGCGTGGTTTAATGAACGGCGTGCAAAGGATGACAGCGATAAAATCAGACATGTGCTTCGCCATAAGCTTGAAAACGGTCTTGTGATCAGCGCGCCGTACGGGTATGTAAAGAAAGAAGGACAGCTTGTTCCTGACGAGGATACCGCTCCCGTTGTGAGAAAAATCTTTGATATGAGCTGCAACGGAAGCACACCGCCGCAGATTTCGGATTATCTGAATATCATTCGCGCACCGAGTCCGTCCAAGGGGAATAAAAGCTTTAACACGGTTATAAATCCGATATGGACTGCCGATAATGTGAGGCGTATTCTTCAAAATCCCAGTTACACGGGACTTCAGGTGTCGTGCAAAAGACGAAAGGTAAGCTTTAAGAGCAAGCGATATACAGTGGTTCCGGAGGAGGAACGTATTTACATAGAAAATCACCATGAAGCTCTGATAAGCAAAGACGTATTTGATTATGTGCAGCTTAGTATACGTTCATTTAAGATTCCGAGCCGCAAGCCTGCGAATAATCCGTTTTCGGGCTTGCTTCGCTGCGGACGATGCTGCAAGAGTGTGCTTGTGAGAAGCAGACGCGGAGGGAAGCCGTACAAATATATGTGCGGAAAATATAATCGTGAAGGCGGCATTAAGGACAATGTAAGAGAAAATTGGGGCTGTAATCCGCATGAGGTTTATTATGAGGACTTATGCGAAACCATTTCCGGGTATGTAGGTCATTTCCTTGATGATAAGCTTTTCAGGCAGAGTGTTTTTGACACGATAAATCAGAATGCACAGGACTCAAAAATACAGCAGCAGATTGACAATCTAAAAAAAAGAGAGGATGGTCTTAAAAAGAGATTTGATATTCTCTATGAGGATAAGCTCAGCGGGATACTTCCGGATTTTATGTTTGTTGAAAAGGCACATTCTGTTAAGGCTGAGCTTGAGAGAGTGCATAATCAGACTGAAAGGCTGAAAAATGAGCTTGATCACGTAAAGAAGCTTGACAGCGTCTCGGAGTATGAAAAGCTTATGAAGAAAATACATGATGACGGCATTTCGCCTGAAGGTCTGGCGGTTCTGTTTAATGAAATCATCGTGTATGAGCCGGGAGAAATTACTGAATCAGTAAAGGAAGAATACGGAATTTGTGAGGAGCAGTTCGGAAAGTTGTATAACGAAGGTGGACTGCTGTTCGTTCAAAAAGCTCCGTGGGGTAATATAATTCATTAAAAATCTACAAAAACACGCCTTAAATTTTTATTTAAAATCACTCAGAAAAGAATCGACAAATTTTTTATCACTTAGACTTTAAACACAGAGGGCATCGTAACCTCAGTTCCAATTTACTTTGCCACAGGAAACAAGAAAAAAGCATTCGGAATATCATTTCTCTCCGGTATTACCGAGCCTATAGGCGCACTTATCGGTTATCTTGTTCTGCGCCCGTTCCTGAGCGGTACAATGTACGGTATAATCTTCGGACTTATTGCCGGAATAATGGTTTACATATCAATAGAAGAGCTGATACCCATGGCGCGGGAATACGACAAAGGCAACACAATGATATTGGGATGCATAGGTGGTATGGCAGTTATGGCGGTCAGTCTTATTATGTTTATGTGAGCAAAAATTTGAGGGGGTGATGATTATGAATGAAAAACAATCTATGGATGTAGGAACATGTCCCGTAAACGCCGGTCATGAAACAACGGCATGCGTGCCGGTCTCAATATCTCCGTTTGCCGATCCCGGTCCTATCAGTATTGATAACTGCGGCGCGCCTATGGTAAACTGCGGCGGAGAGCCATGCTGCGGGGTTGTAAACGGAAAATTTGAATTTACAGTGGCTCAGAAAATGAAAATCCATATTCCGATCGTGTTCGGAGCGGATATAACGGTCGGCGCTGCACGTATACGCAGCGGGCAGACTTCTGCATGTATTAACGGCGAGTGCAATACCTGCAGATGTTCGGAATATGACAGCGATTGCGAAAAAGACAAAGAATGTAAAAAAGAAGAATGTGACGACAGTATTTCTGAATGAGTCAAGACTCCGCCGGGTATGCCCATGCGGAGTTTTTTTCCACATTATCACCGTATGCGCCGTATGTGAATATTATATCAATAGATAATTTCGTGAGAAAGGAGATTTTATAAATGCTGATTTTTATCATAATTGCGGTAATCGCAATTTTTACGGCAGTATCAGGTATGATATTTTTTATTCGGGCAAAACGCTTCCGACCCACTCCGGATAAGGCACAACAGGCCGCCCGACTGAATGATGACCTGCGTCCCGCCGGATTTGCATATGATTACAGGAAAGACTACTTCTATGCGCTAAAAGACTGCTGGCAGCGCGAAGCCGGCTATTGCAGACTATATGACGAAGGCGCACCGTTCTTTAATATGATAATGGACTGCGAACCCATTACCTTCTTATATGCAGGAAAAAGATGGATGATTGAGCTATGGAAAGGTCAGTACGGATTAACAACAGGCGCTGAAATCGGAGTTTACAACACCTCCTGTGCAGATATACATTCCGAGCACTTTACAGGTGCCTTCTATGAGCCTGCATCTGATGAGGAACAGCTTGAGCTTTCCTTTGTTCTTGTAAAAAACGGCAAAAAGCTTCTAAGCCGCAAGGCGCGCCACTGGTGGCTTACAGCATTTAAACCGGGTGAGTTCTCAGAAAAGGATTCTCTTGCTATGCAGGCAGCTGTTAAATTCCCGACGCGTCAGATGCGGGATGCATTTACTGATGCACTCACACGAGCCGGCTACAACCGCAAAGAATTTTCGGTAAAGAACAGAACTGTGAGTATCCGCTATACCGTTCCCCATTCTCCTCAGCCCGTTTCACAGGGCGGTCTTCAGGAGGATGCTGTGCAGCAAATAAATAAAACCAACTGCAAAGCATATAAGCTTGCAACGGCTGAATATACCGATACATTAGATAAGCTTGAGTATCTGAAATCGTTCATGCCCGACCTCTATGACTTTATGATGCGTTCTTTATACGGAAAGGAATTTTTCAAATCATTCGAGTGGCTTATAAAGCTCATACACCCGCATAAACCGCCGTGTCCGCCGAAGCCGCCGTGCCCGCCAAAGCCGCCGTGTTCGAGTGCCGAGGATATGTGCAGACAATGCCGTATGCGTCACTGTGAGCAGATGATGAAGGAAAATTCATTATACCAGCCCGGTACGGACAGTTAATATGTCAGCGGTTAAAAAACGACTGCAGTGCGTATATAACACTGCAGAGGTGATACCATTTGATAAAAACTCCAAATTTATTATAATGAGCGACTGCCACAGGGGGCAGGGAAACACGGGTGATAATTTTCTTCCAAACCGAGCATTGTATTTTGCCGCACTTGAGTATTACTACAAAAACGGCTTCACATATATTGAGCTTGGAGATGGTGACGAGCTTTGGGAAAATCGTAAAATTCAGCCGATTATCTCAGCACACAGCGATATTTTTCGTATTATGTCAAAATTCTACGATAACAGGCGTCTTTATATGCTGTACGGCAACCACGATACCGTAAAACGCCGCAAACGACTGGCAGACAGGGAATTTAAAAGCTTTTACTGCGACAGCGGCGAATGCAAATTATTCCCCGGAATTTCAATGCCGGAGGGACTTGTACTTGAAGAGGAGCATTCCAAAAAGAAAATTCTGCTTGTACACGGGCATCAGGGAAGTCTTATTAATGACACGGCATGGCCCGTTGCGCGGTTTCTGGTGCGGTATTTCTGGAAGCCTCTTGAGCTTATCGGTTTTACCGCTCCCATAGGCGCAGCACGCACTCACCACAAAAAAGAGGCAATAGAAAAGAAACTGGCTGCCTATGCCGCATCACAGCAGCTTATGCTGATAGCCGGGCACACCCACCGTCCCGCATATCCACAGCCGGGAACAGGACTTTATTTCAATGACGGAAGCTGTGTCCACCCGGGAAGTATAACCGGTATCGAAATAGTAAGTAACCGGATTTCGCTTATTAAATGGTTTGTTTCCGCACATGAGGATCAGAGTCTGTATGTTGAACGAAACGTTTTAGACGGTCCGAATGATATATCTGCTTTTTATATAAATCAATAAAGGGCTGTCGCTTCAGACAGCCCCCGGGCTATAGCTCAATCCCTTTACGGGCAGTGATGCCGCTGTCATAGGGATGCTTTATTTTTTTCATTTCCGTGATATAATCTGCCATGCCGCAAAGCCTGCGCGAAGGTGTACGCCCCGTCAGAACTATTTCCGTCGTCCCGGGTTTATTATGCAAGAAACTTATAAGCTCACTTTCTGTTACAAAGTCATATTGCACTGCCGGAATAATTTCGTCAAAAACTATCATATCGTATTCCCCGGCTCTTTTTATCATAGAATTAAAAATACTCCTGTACTGTACGCATACTTTTTCTTTTTCTTTTTCGTTCATATCCCATATGAACTTCATATCTTCAATTCCGTCAATAACGTCTATATTATCTATTCTGTTGATAATATCCCTTTCACTCGACGAATTACCCTTCAGAAACTGAAAGAACATTACGCGCCCGCCCGCACCTGCGCATCTTATTGCCAGTCCTACGGCAGCAGTGGTTTTACCCTTACCATCGCCGCAGTATATGTGAATCAAGCCCTTGTTCATGCCTTTAAATACTCCTCTGCGTCCGCAATAAACCTATCAATATCACTCTCGGTATGCGCGCCCGATATGAACACAGCCTCATACTGACTCGGTCCGATATAATGCCCGCAACTGAGCATATGCCTGAAATATTCTGCAAATTTTACGGTATCCGATTTTCTCGCAGATACATAGTCATAAACAGGCTTGTCCGCAAAATACAAACATGAGAGCGATCCGATACCGTTGACCGTATACGGCAGTCCGGATTTTTCTATCGCGCTGCGCAGTCCCGCTCTCAGCCTTTGACCAAGCATATTAATTCTGTCATAAATCTGCGGTTCATTCTTTAAAATACTGAGCTGTGTAATTCCTGCACGCATCGCTATAGGATTGCCGCTTAAAGTCCCCGCCTGATAGACATTGCCGAGCGGCGAAACAACGCTCATTATATCACGTCTGCCGCCGTAAGCACCGACGGGCATTCCGCCTCCTATAATTTTACCGTAGGTAACAAGGTCGGGTATTACGCCGAAATGACCTGCCGCGCCGTCAAGACCGAGACGAAAGCCTGTTATGACCTCATCAAAAATAAGAAGTGCACCGTTCCTGTCACACATATCTCTAAGCCCCTGCAGAAATCCGTTTTCCGGAACAACAACCCCCATATTGGCCGCAACCGGTTCAACTATTATACATGCAATTTCATTAGGGTAAGCATCGAATAAGCTTTCCGCACTTTTAAGATTGTTATATTCCGCCGTCAGCGTATCCCTCGCGCAGCCCTGCGGCACTCCGGCAGAATCCGGCACCCCGGCGGTCATCACTCCCGAGCCTGCCTTGACAAGCATAGCATCGGCATGACCGTGATAACAGCCCTCAAACTTAATTATCTTATCCCGTCCGGTAAATCCCCTTGCCGCTCTTACTGCACTCATAACGGCTTCTGTTCCCGAGTTTACCATTCTTATCATATCAACGCATGGCACAAGCTCACCTATCAGCTCTGCCATTTCCACCTCAATACCCGTTGCCGCGCCAAAGCTCAGACCTTTTTCCATTTGCTTCATGACAGCCTCAAGAACCCTATCGTCATTATGTCCCAGAATCATAGGTCCCCATGAGCCTATATAATCCGTGTATTCGTTTCCGTCTATATCATAGAGTATTGCACCCTTCGCGCGTTCAATAAACCTCGGTGTTCCTCCCACCGATCCGAAGGCACGGACAGGTGAATTCACTCCGCCCGGCATTACCCTTACCGCTCTTTCGAAAAGTTTCTCGGAAATCTCCGTCTTCATCAGCCTATCAGTCCTTCCTTTATATATTGCGCAATTTCCTTCGCAAAATATGTAATAAGAATATCCGTTCCTGCCCTATACATACATACAGCCGATTCGCATATCATTTTCTTTTCATCTATATATCCAAGCTTTGCTCCCGCCTTTATCATCGAGTATTCACCGCTTACCGAATAAAGCGCAAGAGGCTTGTTAAAGCGCGCTTTTACCTCACGCAGAACATCAAGATACGCCATGCCCGGCTTTACCATAAGAATATCTGCGCCCTCCTCATAGTCAAGCTCCGCTTCAATTATCGCCTCCCGAATATTATGCGGATCCATCTGGTAGCTCTTTCTGTCGCCGAATGCCGGAGCAGAGCCTGCCGCGTCACGGAACGGACCGTAGAATGCCGACGCATATTTTACCGAATATGCCATAATAGGAATATTTATAAATCCGTTTTCGTCAAGAGCACTGCGTATCGCTGCAATATGTCCGTCCATCATATCCGACGGTGCCACCATATCCGCACCGGCCTTTGCGTGAGACACAGCTATTTTCGCAAGCATTTGCAGAGTCTTGTCATTATCCACATAATGTCCGTCAAGTATTCCGCAGTGTCCGTGTGAGGTGTACTCACACATACATACATCTGTAATATAATACAGCTCAGGATAATTTTCCTTTGCGTATCTCAGCGCACGCTGAATAATGCCGTTGTCGCTGTACGCCTCGCTTCCGCATTCATCCTTATGCTCCGGTATTCCGAACAGCATAACTGATTTTACTCCCGCACTGATAACGTCCTGCAATATTTCTCCCATGCGGTCAATGCTCCACCGATACTGCCCCGGCATTGTGTCAATTTCCTCTTTTATATCGTTTCCCTCCGTTACAAACATGGGGTATACAAGCGAATCCGCGCTCACTCTCGTTTCCCGCACCATGCTTCGCAGCTCCGGTGTCGTCCTCAATCTTCTTGGTCTGTTTATCATTTTTCTCAGCTTCCTTCTGTTACAATTTTATATACCTTGTTCTGTTATATCATAAATCGTTTTCATGTCAAGGCTGTTTCTTACCGTATCTGCAAGTATATCATACTGCCGCTGCTTGTACAGCCTCATATCAAAAGAGTCTATATCCGAATAGTCTATCCCCCTACGCTCCATAAGCGCCTCAACTATTACTTTAACCGCCTCTTCGTTATCAAATATTCCGTGAACATACGTTCCGTATACATTGCCGCTGCATAATCCGTCAGGCTTTATATTGCCGTTATTATCCGTTATCTCAGCAAGCGGCTCACCTTTTGATGCAGTACATCCCATATGTATTTCATATCCGTCTATCCGTATGCCGTTAAGAGCCGAAAATATGCCTCCTGTGGCGATAATTCTGCCGGACACTCTCGTTGTGGTCTTTCCGCTTTTAAAAACCGTTTCTGTGTCCAGTAATCCCATACCGCGTATACTTCCGCCGCCCTCAGTATTTTCCGGATCTGCTATTATCCTTCCAAGCATCTGATACCCGCCGCATATTCCCATTACCGGAACACCGCTGCCGGCTTTGCGGCATATTGCGGCTTCAAGACCGCTTTCCCTAAGCCACTTCAAATCTCCCATTGTATTCTTTGTTCCGGGCAGGATTATCATATCAGGTTCCCCAAGCTCACGAGGACGGCTTACATATCTTATCGACACGCCCGGAATACATTCAAATGGTGTAAAATCCGTAAAATTTGATATTCTCGGCAGTCTTATTACAGTTATATCAATTCCATTTTTTATGTCCCTTTGTTCGAATCGTTCCGTCAGAGAATCCTCATCATCAATATCGGCATTCGTGTAAGGAATTACCCCCAGAACAGGCTTTTCGGTCAGCTCGTACAGCATATCAAGCCCGCTCTGCAATATTGACACATCACCGCGGAATTTGTTTATTATAAGTCCCTTTGTGATTTCCCTCTCACGTTTTTCAAGCAGGGCAATTGTGCCGTAAAGCTGCGCAAATACGCCTCCTCGGTCTATATCTCCCACAAGAAGCACAGGTGACTTCGCAAGCCTTGCCATTCCCATATTGACAATGTCATTCGTTTTCAGATTGATCTCCGCAGGACTGCCCGCGCCTTCAATAACTATTATGTCATTTTCCTCAAGCAATGAATTGTATGCCTCCATTATATGAGGAATCAGTTCGGTCTTTTTACTGAAGTATTCCTTTGCGGTCATATTGCCTATCGGCTTTCCGTTTACAATAACCTGAGAACCGACATCACTTGTCGGCTTTAAAAGTATAGGGTTCATCCTCACATCCGGCTCACGCATCGCAGCCTCTGCCTGCATGACCTGCGCACGCCCCATTTCAAAGCCGTCTGATGTAACAAATGAATTGAGCGCCATATTCTGTGATTTAAACGGCGCTGTTTTATAACCGTCCTGTGTGAATATTCTGCACAGCGCACCGGCAATAAGACTTTTCCCCGCGCCCGACATAGTGCCCTGTATCATTATCACCTTTGGCATCTGACCACCTCCTCCAGCGCAAGTATCAGCTTTTTATTATCATTATGCTTTTTTATCCCTATCCTGTAGCTGCCGGCATCAAGGCCTTCAAAATCAGAGCAGTCGCGAATGAGAATATTTTTTTCCAGCAGCTTCTTCTGCAGTCCGGGCATAGCTTTGAAAAAAATAAAATTTGCAGACGATCTCATATATTCGATTCCCAGTCTTTCAAACTCCATCTCCAGATATGCTCTTTCCTCTTTTATATATTTTCTTGTTTTGACCGGTGTTTCCGTATCTTCGCATACCGCAAGCCCCGCCGCCTGCGCCGCGGATGAAACACTCCACGGCTGACGCGCTTTGTATATCTCATTAATAAGCTCCGTATCAGAAGTCATAAGATACCCCAATCTTATCCCCGGTATCGCATACATCTTAGTAAAAGACTTTAATATGATGAGTCTTTTATATCTGTCAAGCAGATTAACGCATGAATATTTTTCAGGCTCGTCAAGAAAATCATTGAAGCATTCATCCACCGCAATAAGCCTGTCAGTGGTTTCAAGCTTTTGTATTATTTCCGCCCGCTCCGTCAGGGTTCCCGTTGGATTATTGGGATTGCATATAAATTCAACACATGGAGCCCTTTCTTCGGCGTTCGATTCCGCACACATAAGGATTGTACCCTTGTGTCCGTCAGATGCTTTAACAGCATAGGTATATTCACAAAATGTCGGAGTATGTATGATTGCAGACTTCGGTCTGACTGCATACATTAAGCTGTATATAAGCTCCGCCGCACCGTTGCCGCATACGATATATTCAGGCGATACGCCCTCTCGCTCTGCGATTTTCCTTCTAAGCTCCGTGCATTTATAATCAGGATATTCCTCTATTTTATCCAGCACCGATATAACAGCCTTCTTCACTGCCAAAGGCGTACCGAGCGGATTTATATTCACCGAAAAATCCAGTATTTTTTTTCCGTATTCAAAAGCATTTCCGCCATGCCTGTATTCCATAAGCCTTCTCCCTCTAAATTATTACTGCCGCCGCAAGTATTGCAAGCTCACATACCTGTAAAAAACAGCCTGCGAGATCACCGGTTATTCCGCCGAAATGCCTGCGGCATACGAGGTAATGACATATAAATACGGCAACCGCCGCTGCTGCTTCAGCCGCCGCATATCCTATGCCGATAATCAGCAGTCCCGCCGCCTCAACTACCAGCCAGATCACAAGCGCCGCAATTACGCGTTTTTTCTGTGCAGCATCACTGAACATATGCGCAAGTCCCGTATTTTTTGCGGTTTTAAAACATACGATTGAAATACCGCTCATGGTTCTTGAAAGTGCATATCCCACTGCAATCGCGGGTAGATCAGATATTTCTGCGGCACTCCACAATCCGAGACATAGTACAAAATACACTGCCGTCCATATTATTGCAAAAGCACCGATGTGAGGATCCTTCATAATCGCAAGCTTTTCTTCCTTATTGCCGCAGGAGGCCAAGGCGTCCGCCGTATCAATAAAACCGTCCATATGAATACCGCCCGTAATAACAATCGGAATTACACTCATAACTGCCGCGTACATAAGCGTACTTATGCCGTGAGCAAGAATAAATTTTCCCGCAAAATAAATAATCCCACCTATGATAACACCAATAAGAGGAAAAAAACACATAACATATTTCATACTTTCCTCTCTCCACTCAACGCGCGGCATCGGTATTCTTGAATACATCGAAAAAGCTATAATAAGTGAATTAACCATTTTTTTCATCCTTGACATTTTATAATATTCGGGATCAATGACGTGACCTCCGTAACCTTGTCCGCCTTCTCGGCACAAAATCTGTTCAGCTCAGCAAGAGCTGTTTTGTATTCCTCTGTTTCACCATCGTATATAATTCCATCGGAGAAAATATCATTTGAAACAAGAACCAAATTCCTGCATTCAGACAACAGTCTTTCAATTTCCGATATTATTCTGGTTAGATAATTTCCCCCATTATCAAACATCTCATTGGCAAGAAGATTGGACATACATTCCAGCAGTACAGTCGCATTCTCCGGTACCGGCAGGGACATTAAACCTGTTGGCTGTTCTATAGTCCGAAACCCCTTTCCTGATCTCATTCTGCGGTGACGCTGAATACGGTTACGTGCAGCTTCACCGTCACTCTTCATTGTAGCTATATACAAAAGAGGCTCTCCGTCCTCACACAGCTCCGCTGCGCGTTTTTCTGCATATTCGGATTTTCCGCTGCCGCTCCCGCCGATTATAAGCTCAAACATTTTATACTCCTCCCATATTCAACGCATCTGTCTGTAAACCGCTGTATAAAATCTTCGTTTGAGCGGTAATACAAATGCGGGAAGCCTGCAAATAAATTACCTTTGTCATGGATGCATTTCCATGCACGTTTTCCTCCGGGCTTTACCGCTGTACACGCTCTGCCGTTATCCGTACTGTCCCAATAGTGAAATTCATGCGCTTTTATTGTCCCTAACGTATGTTCTCCGGTTATTTCAGCATAACCGAAGCGTACAAGCCTATCCGTTTTAAAAGCTTTTGCCTTTACAACATCAGCCATTTTATATATTATGCCGTCCTCGCTTTCAAGCGCGGAATGAAGATACATAAATCCTCCGCACTCCGCAAGGCAAGGCATATTGTTCTGTATTTTATTTTTTATGTCCCTTAAAAACGTCGTGTTCTCGCTGAGTTCCTTGGCGTATAATTCAGGATAACCGCCTCCGAGTAAAATTCCGCATATCCCGTCCGGCAGCGCTTTGTCCTTGAGGGGGCTGAACATCACCGGATCTGCACCGTATTTCTTCAGGATGTCAATATTGTCCTTATAATAAAAGCAGAATGCCTTATCATATGCTACCCCGATTTTAACCCTGCCGTATGTTACGTTTTCTTCGGTCATGTAATCAAGCTCATCTGTGTTCTCTGCCAGCTTAATCAACAAGTCAATATCCACAGTTTCCGAAACTATCCGAGCAGTATCTGAAATAATATCCTCAATATTATATGCGTCCTCCGGTATAACAAGACCGAGATGACGGCTTTTTAGTTCTTTGTCCAGACGTGGTATATATCCTGCCGCCTTAATTCCCGTTTCCCTCTCTATTACCGGCTTCAGCTGCATATATGTCATTTTCGTGACATTATTCAGAATGACCGCTACTATTCGGCTGTTGCTAAATTGCCCTGCCATTCCCTTTATAAGAGGAACAACCGTATATGCCATTCCTTTTGCGGGAAGTATCAGTACCACGGGACAATCCAGTTCTTTTGCCGTATCATATGAGCTTAACTCCGTGCTCTCCATTGACCTTCCGTCATAGTAACCCATAGCACCCTCAATAACGGCAATATCACATTCCTTTGAATTTTCCGCAAAAACAGTTTTTAATTTTTCGGGACCGCAGAAAAACAAGTCAAGATTTATCCCCATCTTCCCGCAAGCCGCCCTGTGATACATAGGATCAATATAATCAGGTCCGCATTTAAAAGGTGACGTTTTGTATCCCATATTCTCCATGGCTCTGAGCAATGAGCATACCGCTGTTGTTTTTCCTCCTCCGCTCATGGCGGAGGCTATCATAATTCGGGGTATATTAATCTTCATTTTCTTCATTTTCCGTTTCCGGCTCCGGCTTTTTGCTAAGTGTGAAAATATAAACAGGATTCTGTCCCATCATCATATCATAGCCCCCCATCTTCTTTGCTTTAGCCGTATTTACGCTTATAATCTCGCTGTCGAGATCAAGCTCCTCAATAACTCTCATAACCTCTGCGGCCGAGTTAAGCGCTATAGTATTTATGACAATTCGGACAAACGGATTTTTCCTCATCACGCACTCGATAATTTCTTTAAGTCTTCCGCCGCTGCCGCCGATAAATACATGAGTCGGCGCAGGGAGATACTCTATAGCCTCGGGCGCCTCGCCGTTTATCAGAAATACATTGTCACAGCTGAATTTACAGCGGTTTTGATTTATAAGCACATATCCCTCGCTCTTTTTCTCGACTGCGTATACCCTTATATCATGCGACACCAATGATGCTTCGACCGCTATCGAGCCTGTTCCGGCGCCAATATCATAGAGAATACTGTCGTGCTCAAGGGCAAGCCTTGCAATACACAGAGCTCTTATATCCTCCTTTGTCATCGGAATATTGTCACGGGTAAATTCATCATCCCTTATATGCTTTCCCTGTAAATTCTTCGGTGACGGGTTTTCAATGATAACGGATACCGGCGCCTTGATTTCCTCCTGTTCTGCGTCAAACATATATGAAACACCGGTTTTGCACAACATCTCGTCCTCATATCCCAGTCTTGACCCTATATGAATTATACAGTCACCAAGTCTGTAGCTGCCCAGCTGCGTTATGAGGTAGTTTATATCCTTAGGCTCATTAAGCAGAACAAAGGTATATTTACTGTCCCTCACAATGTTGCATACGCTCTTTTTATTAAAATAAACCTCCCGTGATCCATGCAGGCTGACAATCGCTGTATCGGCAGTATCTATGCCAAGCTTCCCGCACATATATGAATATGATGAAATTCCCGGAATACGCGCAATATCATATCCTTCCAGTTTTTCCTCAAGTCCCTTTGCGCCGCTGCAGAAGGAAATATCTCCCGATAACAGCACCGCGGCCGTGTCCGCTCCGCTCTCTGATAAATATTGTTCAATTTCATCCGGCCTATATGCCTTATACTTTGGCTTATCATACAGCTTTACGGCATCAAGCATACGTTCCGCACCGATAAACACATCCGCCTTTTTCATTGCTTCCTCAGCCTCCGCTGTAAGCGTTTTATTGTCCCCCATACCTATACCTATCAGATATACCTTCATTTAACATACTCCTTAACCGCATTTGCAAATACTTTTTCATCTCCGCCGCGACACAGCTCTCCGTGCACATTAGAAAAAACCTCAAACGCATATTTTATTTCACCGCCGCAGCGCTTGTTGATATAATAATTTATCCGCTCACCTATACGCTGCATTACTTCATCGAGCATTCCGAACTCCTTAAGTATCGTTATCATGTCATCAGTTGTCACACATTTCATAATTCTCTCCAAAACCGCAAGCGACGCACCGCAAAGCGCGGCATGGGTACAGAAAATTTCGGCTCTGCCGTCTGCCGTTTGCGAATGGGTATTCATTATTCCTGCGGCAAGCTTTATGAGCTTTCCGGCATGACCAATAAGTAAAATACTGCCGAGCTGCTTCTCTATTGCAATGTCAATTGCTTCGCCTATATAGTTACTGCACTTCACAGCTGAATCTATATCAAGTCCCAGCCTGTCCATCACAAAATCCCTGCCGTAATTTCCGGGTACGACAACCACGCAGTTATGACCGTTTTGGCGCTTGAAGTTAAGCTCTGTCCGTATTGTTTCAATAACGGCACGTGTACTCATAGGCTCAACTATTCCGCTTGTGCCGAGTATTGATATTCCTCCCTCAATGCCAAGCCTTGGATTAAACGTCTTTAGCGCTGTTTTTTCACCACCCGGAACAGATATAATCACATGCGCTCCGCATTCTGCGCCAAGCTCCTCTATTACTCCGCGCACCGCTTCAGCAATCATCCTGCGCGGCACACTGTTTATCGCCGCAGCGCCTACAGGCTGATCAAGTCCGGGCTTCGTAACTCTTCCGACACCCTCGCCTCCGTCTATCGCTATACCGTCGCCTCCGAACGTGACCTCAGCGAATATACGCATCCCATTCGTTATATCCGGATCATCTCCGGCGAATTTTTTCACCGCGCACCTCGCACGGCAGCCGCTGTACTCAGCATCCGAAATTTCAGTTTCAATGCGTGTACCATTCGGGGTAATCACATATTCGGTTTTAACCGCTTCCTGAGTCAGCAGCATACGAACCGCCGCTTTCGCTGCAATTGCTGCGCATGTTCCTGTTGTATAGCCGGATCTAAGCTCTGCCATTGTGATTCCCCTCTCCTTAAGATATATCTATTATACCATTGTCTGCGTCTGTTTGCAACCATTATTTAATCTTTTAGTCTGTGACATGACCGGATTTATACAGATATTTAATATTTCCCTTTTTTTTGCCCGGTTTTGAAAAAAATATAGACAAAAACCTTTTTTTTGGTGTATACTCTATAATAGGGCTAAATGTAAAAGCGCAGGAAGGTAATGTCCTATGAAAGCTTTAATATACACAATACAGGCTATAATTATGATAAAGGTATTTGTGTGGAAGAATCTGGACGGCATTGAGCTGCTGTATAATGTATTTAAGTTTGAGTTATAAATGAAAGTATTTAGGAGGAATAATATTATGACATTCATCAAGCCTGAAATTAATGTTTTAAAATTCGATGCGGAGAAAATAGTCACATCCGCGCCCTATGTACAGACAGACGGTGTTGAGGCCGCAAAGGAGCGTGCTACGGCTAACGGCTATCAGCCGGTTGAGGTGGATATGGCAGGGATACATTGAAAGGGGATAAACTATGTTATATCCACAGATTAACAAATGCCGCAGCTTATACTCACTTGACGGCATATGGCAGTTTTACGCCGACCGTTCGGAGAATACATTTGATGATATTTCATCATGCGATTTGCCCGAGACAAGAAATATAGCCGTTCCGGCGAGCTGGAACGACCAGTATGAGGACTTGTTTCAGTTTCACGGAAAGGGCATATATAAAAAGGAATTTGTCCTGCCGCAAATGTGGTGCGGACAGGAGGTATACATACGCTTCGGCAGCGTAAGCGGAAAAGCCAAGGTATGGATTAACGATAAATATGTAACGGAGCATATAGGAACGGCTCTGCCGTTTGAGGCGGCAATAACGGAGTATGTAAGGTTCGGAGAAAAAAATACCGTTGTCGTTCTTGCCGACAGTACTCTTGACCCATGGTCATTGCCTCCGGCAACTCTTATGGAGAATGAGGGACGAATGGGATTTTCACAGTCATATCCGGCTGTCCCGTACGATTTCTTTCCGTTCGGAGGAATACAGAGAAGCGTATATCTTTATACCTCGCCGAAAACAAGAATAGAGGATATAACCATTGTATCCGAAATAAATTATAAAACCGCCGCGGTGCGGTTTAATGTCGAGTTAAACAACAGATTTACGGGAAGACTTGAAGCATCGGTAGATGGTAAAATCGTAAATATACGCTGCAGCAAGGCTGAATCTGTGTCGGGGGAAATTATTCTTGATAATGTCAGACTCTGGGATATCGGAGAGCCTAATCTTTATACTTTGTCAGTACGTCTTATAACCGATACCGTAACGGATGAATATAAAGAAACGTTCGGTGTGCGTGAAATAAAGGTTGAGGATAACAAGCTTATTTTAAACGGACGCGAAATATTTTTGAAGGGATTCGGAAAGCATGAGGATTTTCATATTATAGGCAAGGGCTTTAACCATGCCGTTACGGTAAAGGATTTTGCGCTTATGAAAGATATAGGAGCAAATTCATTCAGAACATCTCATTATCCGTATGATGAAAATATACTCGATATGGCGGATAAGGAGGGTATGTTGGTTATTGCCGAAACCCCGTTTGTTGGTTTGAACAACAGAAATTATACCGATGAGGTTTTGGAAAAGGCTGTGTCGGTCATACATGAAATGATAAAAAGGGATAAGAATCATCCGTCAATCATTATGTGGAGCCTTGCAAACGAGCCTATGATTGAAACGGATGCGGGCGAAAACTTCTTTAAGGTTATGGCGGAAACCGCAAGGGCTCTCGACAGTACAATACCGATAACCTTTGTTGCGTTCTATGAGCCGGAAAATACGAGAGGAATGCAGTATTATGATATTTGCTGTATAAATAAGTATTACGGCTGGTATGAATGGCCGGGACAGATTGAGGAATCGCTTGATGAATTTATTAAATGTGCGGACCGTTTTTATAAGAAATTCGGAAAAGGTATAATTCTTACCGAGTTCGGGGCGGACGCAATTGCCGGTATACACACCGAGCCGCCGCAGATGTTCAGCGAGGAATATCAGGCGAAGATGATAAAGCTGCAATATGAGAAATTCAGAGAACAGCCGTATGCGATAGGTACTCATGTATGGGCGTTTGCGGACTTTAAAACGGCGCAGACCATTTCAAGAATCGTATTTAACCGCAAGGGCGTGTTCACGAGAGAAAGAGAGCCTAAGATGGCGGCGCATATGCTTAAAACATTGTGGCGCGGAGAATTATAACATGGAATATAAATTTAAAACAGAAACAGACTACAAAATATCTCTGCAAAAGTCGCAAGAGCAGGAGGATATTATAAAAATCAAAATCAGCATCGATTTTGAAAAGCAAATCACACCAAAGCCTGTTGTTATACGCTGGACGCATCCGTGCAAAAACGTGTTTTCACAGTGGTATCCGCAGCTGTGGTCGGCGAGAACGCTCAATCCCAACTGGATGCCGATTAAAAACGCTTCACGATCTGCCGAGGGAACACCTCTGCAGACGCATTTGTCGCTTGACGGCATAAATGAGATTACCGTTTCCGTAAGCGATCCGCTTACTCCTATGGAGATTGCAGCGGGTATAATTGAAGAAACGGCGGAAATAGCGTATAAGCTGACATTGTTTACAAAGCTTGTAAGTCCGATGGATAAATATGAAACGGTATTAACAATAGATACAAGAAAGCTGCCGTATGAAGAAGTTTTAGCCGATACAAGCCGTTTATGGTATGGGGAAACATCAGTGCCGGAGGTGGCAAAGGAGCCGATGTATTCAACATGGTATTCATATCATCAAAATTTAAACCATGCAGAGCTTATTGCGGAATTAAAAGCGGCAAAACAGCTCGGTATGGAAACCGTTATTGTCGATGACGGATGGCAGACTTGCGACGGAGGGAGAGGTTATGCGCACTGCGGCGACTGGGAGCCGGAAAGACTTTCGGATATGAAAGGCTTTGTTTCGGATGTGCATGATGAAGGCATGAAGTGTATGCTGTGGTTCGGCGT
>JAQXTR010000055.1 GCA_029219585.1 Clostridiales bacterium | reverse complement strand
TTCTGCTATACTCAATTATATGATGTGGAACAGGAGGTAAACGGTCTTATGACATATGACCGCAAATTTAAATTTGATCCGGAAATCATACGCAGAATAAACGCGCAGCCCGCCGCTATAGAGAAAGATTGAGCAAAAGTTTTAACATTGACATTTTCAGCATGAACATAACTTTAGGTGAAACTGCGGGACTTCTTCCATCTCTGGAATATGCTTCGTACAACTGCGTGTAATCTAATCTCTCCATTTCTTCGCAAAGCAGAACCACCGGGTCATCTTCAGGAATCTTAATCTCATAATCAAGCGAAATTACTACTTGACGTCCACATAACATTTTTGAAACTTAATGCACCTAATTTCCTACACTAAATGCAGCCTTTTGCTACTGTTGCATTTACTTTGCAAATTTACGAATTCTTAAAAAATTCCGGAACAGCAAACATATGTTTGACTTTTTTTTAAGATTATGTTATAATTGCATTATAGGAGTGATTGTTATGACAAAACTAACGGAAAAGGATTATGAGATCCTTGATTTTATATACGAACAGCTTTCCGAAAACGGTTATCCACCCACAATACGAGAGATAGGCGCGGCTGTCGGGCTTAATTCGCCCGCAACCGTTCACGCGCGCCTTAATAAACTGGAGGCTGCCGGACTGCTTGAAAAGTCCTCAACAAAAAACCGTACAATGCGGCTTATCAACTATACCCCCCGCAGCGCAGCAGAGCCGGATAACACCAGAGAAGAATATATTGATGTGCCTGTTTACGGCAAAATCACTGCCGGAGTACCCATTACTGCCGTGCAGCAGCTCGAAAGGCAGTTTCCCTTCCCCATTTCCTATGTGCATAATAAAGATATTTTTATGCTTAAGGTAAGCGGTGATTCTATGATAAATGCCGCTATCCTTGACGGGGACTACATAATAGTGGAGCGTCAGCCTGTCGCGGACAACGGCGATATCGTCGTCGCGCTCATTGACGGGATTGATGCTACTGTCAAGACCTTCTACAAAGAAAACGGCCATTATCGGCTTCAGCCGGAAAATGATGCAATGGAGCCAATCATCGCAGATAATGTAACAGTTCTCGGCAGGGTTGTAGGTGTTTTCAGAATGTTTTGAAAAAATATTATAGCAATCAGGCATTGCCCTTCAATGACAGCCGTTTTCATATAATAATTGCTTAATCTCAAGTCAAAAGAGGGCTGTATTGCAACAGCCCCCTTTGTCAATTCTCCGCCATGTCCTTCATAAGCCCGTATAGCTTTTCAAGCGCGTCGGTTTTTGCCATTTTTTTAAGATTTTGGGACATTACTGCCAGTCTTTCTCCGTCCGAGAGCATCTCAGATATTCTTTCATAAAGAACCTCCGTTGACAGCTCATCCTCCGTTATCACCTCCGCAGCACCGTTGCGCTCAAATTCCCGTGCGTTCTGCTCCTGATGGTTTCTCACAACGTTCGGCGATGGAATCAGAATTGACGGTTTTCCCAGAGCCGCAATTTCCGAAACGGTAATTGCCCCCGAACGCGCAACTACAATATCCGCCGCCGCCATTACCTCAGCCATATTGTCTATATACGGAGTTATTTCAATATTCTCATCCTTATCCGTTATCCCTTGCTCCCTTGCCCGCTCAATCACCTTTGCATAGTTTCTGTCGCCCGTTCCGAACAACAGCTTTATATCCTTATTCTCCTTTATAAGAGGAAGCATTGAAACAACTGTTTCATTGATTCTGTCCGCTCCGAGACTCCCTCCGAATATAAGCACAAAGCGGGTGTTTTTAATTCCAAGCCTTCTGCGTGCCGATTCTCTGTCTGCGGAAAGTATCTCGGCGCGTATCGGGTTGCCCGTTACAACGCATTTATCCTTTTTCTTAAGAAAGTTCACGGTTTCATCAAAGCTCAGAGCAAGATATTTGACATATTTCTCCGCACCCTTTACCGTTAGTCCCGGATAGACATTCTGCTCATGAATGAGAGCATTCACGCCTTCCTTTGATGCAGCCATTGCGACAGGTCCGCTCACATATCCGCCGGTACACACGACACAATCAGGCTTAAAATCACGTATGATTTTACGGCAGTCGCTCTGCGCCTTCATGAGCTTTTTAAGAACTCCGACATTTTTCAGCATATTTTTGCGGCTGAAGCCCTCAATATCAATATATTTAATATCATATCCCGCCTTAGGCACAAGCTTTGTTTCAAGTCCCCTTCGTGTTCCTATAAACAGCGCCTCAAGGCTCGCATCATGCGCTCCGGCATAATCTGCAATTGATATTGCAGGATTTATGTGACCTCCCGTGCCGCCTCCGGCAAATATTACTCTCATCTGTTATTACCTCTCTGTAACAATTAATTTTTTATACTTTTGCGCGATATATTCAACAATATCCCCATTTCAAGCAAAAGGATTAAAATCGAAGTGCCTCCATAGCTGAAAAACGGCAGCGATACACCGGTATTCGGTATAATAGACACCGCAACACCCATATTCAGAACCGCCTGTATTCCCAGCTGCGACGCAATACCGATACATGTAAGCGTTGACCATGTATCCGGCGCTTTAACCGCAACCGTCATTGCTCTCAAAAACAGCGCTGCAAATAAAAGAATTACCACAACACCGCCTACAAAGCCCAGCTCCTCGCATACAATTGCGAAAATGAAATCGTTATACGGCTCCGGAAGATGCGAATATTTCTGAACACTCTGACCCAATCCGAGACCGAAAAGCCTTCCCGAACCGATGGCGTATATACTTTGGGAAATCTGGTAGCCGCTGTCCTGCGCGTCTGCAAACGGATCTATAAGTGACTTAACACGCTCCATTCGTGTCGGGTCGAACTGAAGATAGACAAACACCATCAAACCCAGCGCAGCTCCGGCAACTATTATGGATTTTACCGGGGTTCCCCCGGCAAGCATAACACATATTGCAATACCCACTATAACAATCGTACCGCTCAGATGCGTTTCACACATAAGCAGAAACGCTACAATACCGATATATACCATGCACTTAAAATTATCCTTCAGCTTATGAAGATCAATGTGTCCTCGCCTGATAAGATCGGCAATATACATTGCAATAACCGGCTTCATAAGCTCCGACGGCTGAAACTGGATAAACGGAATGTTCAGCCATCTGCGCGCTCCGTTCACCTTTACACCTATTCCCGGTATAAGAACAAGTATCAGCAGCAGCACACATGCCCAGAAAGCATGAGGTATAAGATACCGGTAACGTTCAAGATCAATCCTCGAAATTACATACATACCTACAAATCCCATAACTATAAACAGTAGCTGGCGTTTAAAGAAATAATATGAATTATTGTGTATGCTTTTACCTGTCGGAGCAGACGCTGAAAGCATGACGATAAGCCCCAGCGCAACAATAAGTATTATGAGAAACAACAGTGTATAGTCAAGCTCTCCGATTTTTCCGTTCTGTTCTCTTAACGGCTTCCTCACTTTTGCTCTGCTCTTCCCTTCCGCAGAACTCCTCTCTGAGCTTCCTTTCTTTACCTGTGTCCTGCCCGTTCTTGCAGCTGTTTTCGATTTGTCAGCGCGCGATGGCGGCGCAGCCGGTACACTTTTGCCCGAGGTCCGCCGTACCGGCTTTTTAGTGTTCGCGGAGACTGTGCTGCGTTCTGTCGTTTTGCTTGCAGCCGCTCTTCGCTTTTTCAGACTACCGGAGGCTGTTACACTTCTTGTGCCGCGGCCGTATTCCGAATTTGCCATATACAGCTCCTCTCCTTTTTATATGAAAAATGCTACAATACATAAAACCAATGTAACAAGTGTGAAAACTGCTACAATCTTTGTTTCCTTCCACTTCATCATCTCAAAATGATGGTGAATAGGCGTCATTTTAAATATTCTTCGTCCCTCTCCGTACTTCTTCTTCGTATATTTAAAATATGTTGTCTGCATTATTACAGAGAGTGTCTCCGCAAAATACACGAAACCTGCAATAATAAGATAAAGGTGCATATTCATTGCAACAGCCATAAGCGAAACTGCCGCTCCCAAGAAAAGAGAGCCCGTATCACCCATGAATACCTTAGCCGGATACTTATTATATAAGAGGAAGCCAAGAAGTCCCCCTGCCGCTGTCGCGCCGAATAACGCAATATCCATTCTTATATCTCCGAACGCGCTCGCCGCAACCGCTGCAAAGAAAACAGATACCACCACCGTGACGCTTGCAGCAAGACCGTCAAGTCCGTCTGTAAGATTTACTGCATTTACTGTTCCGACAACAACAAACATAACAAACGGTATGTACAGCCATATAGGAATAAAAAATGAATATCCTGTAAACGGTATTTTTATTGCAGTGCTCAATGCCTCCATACGGTACATTATAATTACATACACTCCGGCAAATACAAGCTGCATGACAAATTTCTGCAGCGGTGTGAGTCCGAGATTTCTCTTCTTGACCACCTTTATATAGTCGTCAATAAAGCCTACAACTCCAAAGCCAAGCGAAATAAAATATATTATAAGTGCATACAGCGCCGTTTCTTCAATTGTGCCCGTAACAATAAATCTTACAATAAGCCACGCTATAAGCGCAGTGCCTATACCTACAATGAACATGATTCCGCCCATAGTAGGCGTTCCCGACTTTTTCTGATGCCACTTAGGTCCCTCCTCACGGATTTCCTGACCGTATTTAAGCTTATGCAGCCAACGGATAAATGCCGGGCCGAGAATTGCCGTTACGGCAAAAGCTATTATAAAACCAAATCCCATTGTTACTAATTTATTCTGCATAACAAATATTAATCCTTCCTTAAAGTGTCTTTAACGCTCCGGTAATCTTCTCGAAATGCATACCGTGCGACGCCTTTACAAGCACGCTGTCACCGCTGTTTACAAGCTTAGCCATGTCCGCTGCCGCATCCTCTGTGCTTGCGTATTCCCTTACATTGCCAAAGCCCGCTTCCTTTGCTCCCTTTGCAATATAAGCTGCATTTTTTCCAACCGTTATAAGCATATCAATGCCGCTTTTCGCAGCGTCAGTACCCACATTAAAATGAGCCTTTTCCGCAAAACCTCCCATTTCAAGCACATCACCCAAAATAGCGATTTTATGGCTTTTAGATGAGCCTTTGAGAACCTTTAACGCCGCTCTTATAGAATCAGGTGAGGAATTATAACAGTCATTTATTATCTCAATGCCGTTATGCTCGATAATTTCAAGTCTTTGTGAGGTATATTCACATTCCCTGAGTCCCTTTATACATTCCTCCACACTTACGCCGAAATGGAGTCCCGCGCAAACTGCTGCAAGAGCGTTATATACATTATGTACTCCGGGCTGTGTAACGGACGCCCTAAACTCTCCGCCGTCATATACAACCGTAAATTCCACACCGGAGCGTCCCTTATTCTCTATATCCTTTGCATAGACATCATTTGATGAGTCAAGACCGTATTTGACTACTCTGTACGCCTCGCCCGTCACTGTCTTTAAAAATGCGTCATCGCCGTTTACAAACAATGTGTTCTTTTCGTTAAAGCGCTTTGTAATCTCCATCTTCGCGCGGAATATACCCTCCTGTGAACCGAGATTTTCAATATGCGACATACCTATATTGGTTATGATTGCCGCATCCGGAAGCGCAATACCGGCAAGATATTCAATCTCTCCGAAATGGTTCATTCCCATTTCAATAACCGCCATCTCATGCTCCTCTTTAAGACCGTATATTGTAAGCGGCACACCAATATCATTATTAAAATTATTAGGTGTTTTAAGAGTATTATAATGAGCCGAAAGAACAGCATAAACCATATCCTTTGTCGTAGTCTTACCCACGCTGCCTGTTATGGCAACAGAAGGAACGAAATACTTCTTTTTATAATAACGGGCAATCTCACCCATTGCCCTTCTTGTATCCTTAACACGTATAAGCGTTCCCTTTACGCGTTCCATATCCTTTTCCGTAAGTGCCGCAGATGCTCCGTGCTCCAGAGCTGATTGCACAAAATCGTGACCATCCGCACGTTCTCCCTTCAGCGGCACAAACAAAACTCCTTCACTTACCTCACGTGAATCTATTGTTATGCCTGTAATCTCCAATCCTGCAGAATTGCCCGTTTTTGAGATAATCTCTCCATTTGTTGCTCGCAAAATATCCTTTATCGTCAAGACCTGCATAAAATGCCTCCTCATATATCCACAATAAGGGGCTGCCGAAAAAACGGCAGTCCCCTCTATGTCTTTTGACTCTTAATTTTTCTTTAAGTGCTTATAAACCTCTATTCTTTCGTCAAAATCAAACTTTTCTTTACCTATGATCTGATAAGTTTCCTGTCCTTTTCCCGCAAGAATAATGACATCACCCTTCTTTGCAAAATCAAGAGCATAGCCTATAGCCTCACGGCGGTCCGTAATAAGTGTATATTTACCGTTGGTTTTCTTCATCCCTTCTTCAATCTCACGCACAATAAGCTCAGGATCCTCTGTTCTTGGATTATCCGAAGTGATTATGCTGTAATCGGCAAGCCGTCCCGCAATCTCACCCATAATCGCGCGCTTTGTATTGTCGCGGTCACCGCCGCATCCGAACAACGCTATTGTTCTTCCCTCGGCAAAGCCCTTGACACAGTTAATTATATTCTCCAGACCGTCCGGTGTATGCGCATAATCAATAATTACGGTATAGTCGGTATCTGTCGGAACTACCTCAACACGTCCTACCACACCTGTAGCCTTTGCAAGCCCTTCTGTTACGGTTTTAATATCAATCCCAAGCTGCAATGCGGCACCGGCTGCACAGATTGCATTATATACACTGAAACGACCGGGTATCTGAATCCTTGCGGCATATTTTTCACCCCTATAAATCATATCAAATACAGCGCCTCTTGACGAATATTTTATATTCTCAGCCTTAAGGTCACATCCATTTTCCAGACCAACCTTCATTATGTCAGGACAATCACCCTTTGCGGCAATCTTCCTGCCGCCCTCATCATCATAATTCACAACTCCCTTTTTGGAAATTTCAAACAGCTTAGCCTTGGCATTAAGATAATTTTCCATAGTCTTATGGAAATCAAGGTGATCCTGTGTAAGATTTGTAAATACACCCACATCAAATTCACAGCCGTGCACACGCTCCAGCTCAAGCGCGTGACTCGAAACCTCCATAACAACATAATCTGCGCTGTTGTTGACCATTTCCGTGAAAAGCTGCTGCAGCTCAAGCGCATTCGGTGTTGTGGGCGTTGTACTCTTCGTAAGCAGTACCTTGTCGCCTATTATGTTTTGGTTTGTACCTATTATTCCTACTCTTTTCCCCGCCTCTTCAAGAATGCTCTTGACAAGGTAGGTTATTGTAGTCTTTCCGTTTGTTCCGGTTATTCCGATAAGGCTGAGCTTCTTTGCCGGCTCACCGTAAAATCTGCATGCAAGCTCCGCAATAACCTTTCTTGAATCCTCAACATATACAACAGGAGCATCTACCTCCAGCTGTTCCTCCGCAACTATTACCGAAGCACCGTTCTTTACCGCCGCCCCTGCATATCTGTGTCCGTCTGTTTCATAGCCCTTTATACATACAAACACATTGCCTTCCGCAGCCTTTCTTGAATCATATGCTATTCCTGTTATATCAATGTCCCGGAGCTCGTCATTATACAGGTCCCCGAATAATTCTTTTGCTAACATTACAACACCCCGCTATTCATATAATTAGTCATTTGTCTGTTGTCTGAATTCAACGCCTATTACCGAACCCGGCAATACCTCTGTACCGCTCTCAACCGTCTGCGATATGGCAAATGCGTTGCTCGCCTCACTGTGTCCCGCGCCGCTTATTTCAAAATTCAAACCGCGGTTATTCAATATATATTTTGCGTCAGATACTGATGTTCCCTTAAGATCCGGAACCTTTACCTTGTCGGTTTCATCTCGGTCCTGTGTATAAATGATTACAACCGAGTCCTCCTCCAGCTGCTCATCCGGTGCCGGCAGCTGATCTACAACGGTTTCACCCGTACCCTTGACAACATATTTCAGCTTCTTATCCTCAAGCGATGCCTTAGCCTCACTCAGTGTCTGACCTCTCAGCTCAGGAACCTCAACATATATATCCGGAGTTTCCGTATCACTGTACTGCTTGCTGACACCCATATAGTCGAGTGATTCCGCCAGAACCTCTCCCACTATCGGTGCTGCAATCGTACCGCCGTATTTGTTCTCTGTCTGCGGCTCATCAAGCATAACCAGACAAACCAGCTCCGGATCATTCGCAGGCGCAAAGCCGACAAATGACGCTATACGCTTGCGAAGCTCTCTGTTGCCCTTCTCAGATGTTCCCGTTTTTCCTCCTATTCTGCATCCCTTTACATATGCGTTTTTACCCGTTGCGTTAGGATCGGAAACAACCTGTTCCAGAATACTTCTCATACGCTCAGAGGTCTGCTCCGAAATAACTCTGTTTACAACCTCCGGCTCGTAGCTCTTAACAACGCCCTCTTTATTGGTTATGTTCTTTACTATAAGCGGTCTCATCCTCTGTCCGCCGTTCACTACAGCCGAAATAGCTGTTACAAGCTGCAGAGGCGTAACCTGAAAGCCCTGACCGAAGGAGGAGGTAGCAAGGTCAACCTCGCTCATTGTATCATAATATATACCGCTTGCCTCGCCGACAAGATCAACACCTGTCCTTCCGGTAAGCCCGAATGCCTTGAAATAGTCCATAAAGGTATTGGCTCCCATTGCAAGACCAACCTCCATAAATACCGGGTTACATGAGTTTTTAACTCCGTCTGCAAAGCTTTGGGCGCCGTGTCCGTAGTGGTTGGCACATTCAATCTTTCTGTCCGCGACAATCTTGAAGCCTGAACAGAAGAAATTTGAACCCTCCGACACAACGTTTTCTTCAAGAGCCGCGGCAGCAGTTATAATCTTAAAGGTGGAGCCGGGCTCGTATGTATCCGATATACATTTATCACGCCACATCTTTGTCCGCGCCTGCCCCACATATGTGTCCGAAAGATTATTCGGATCCTCAGTGGGACGCTCCGTAGCATCCGGATCGCTGCTGTCATCCTCATACACGGGTTCAAACTCATACGCGTATTCAAGAAATTGCGTAAGGTCATTCGGGTTATTGCAGTCAAAATCAGGCTTTGTTGCCATAGCGAGAATTTCTCCCGTCTTAGGATTCATTATGATTCCCGCCGCGCCCTCCTTAAGCTCGTTCTTCTGAACGGCCTCCTCAAGATGCGTTTCCAGGAAGTGCTGCAGTGTTTCATCTATAGTAAGAGTTACATTACAGCCTTTCTTCGCTGCGGTGAGATATTCCGCCTGCTGATCTGTCAAATCCGCGCCGCTCGCTGTTCTGTTCTGAGAAACAGCGCCGTTTTCACCCGAAAGATACTCATCAAACTTCTTTTCAACGCCTTGCAGCCCCTCGCTGTCATAGCCGGTGAAACCAAGGACATGCGAAGCCACATTGTACGGATAATATCTCTTGGTATCGTTTTCAAAATATACGCCGGATAAGGCATTCTTTATCCGCTTCTTCTCTTCATTTCGCGCCTTTGCCCCATCTTCTTTTTCATCCTCATATTCAGGATTGAGCATTGCTTCAATCTGATCGCTTTCCTCCGCGGCAAGACGTTTTTTGATTACGCGATACTGCACATCCTCTGTAAAATATGCCCTCAGCTTGGTGTCACTTATACCTATGATAGGAGAAATCAGTGATATACAGGCGTTCAGATCACCATGCTTGCCGATTTCCTGCGGATTGCATACCAGAGTTTTTACGGATGCCGATTCTGCAAGAACCATTCCGTTTCTGTCATATATAGTGCCTCTGTTTGCCTTCTCAATAGTATCTGCTGTCTGTATGCGCTTTGCAGTATCGGCAAGCTCACTTCCGCGTATCAGCTGCCACCATGCCATTCTGACAATAACAGCGGCAAATCCGAAAAACAGGACACCTATTATCCATATTGACTTTTTCTTTATACCATTAAGTGAAGGTAATTTCAATTATATCATTCCTTCTATACATCTGTTGAGTCATAGCTGACTTTCAATTCTATATTATATGCTGAAAAATTCAATTATATGACTTATAATTGATTTGCCGATAGCAACAGTCCTGTTTTTGAAGCCCTCTACCTCTCCGGCTGTCTTTTCGGTAACATCTTCTTTAGGCACATCAATATAGACAACCTGATGACGCTCCGGACGCTTCATTCCCAGACGGCTTGTCGCCTCCTGCTCAATTTTTGAAAGATCTATGCTTTGCTCCAGTTCAAAGCTCTTCTGCGAGGTAACACTCTGTTCAAATTCATACTGTGTTTTTGTTTCGTTTAACACCGCCAGAGTTTCCTTTACCTCCACAAACTGAACTATCATTATTATTGCCGAAATTGTCAATATAACAATTGATGCAACCTTAGCCGGAAAACTGATTTTCTTTGTTTTTCTTCTTCCGGCCGTACTGCGCATTCTTTCTGCGTCCGTATCTGCGGCGGCATTTCTGCTCTGCCTGTCCTCACGAACTCTGTGACCTGTTCTGTTTTCCTCTATATATTCATACTTATAAGCCAGATTTCCGTATGTCAATTTGCTTTCCTCATTCCCGATTGTGCTGTCTTTCGGCAGCTCTGTATACATTCATTACTCCTACAGCTTTTTTGCGATTCTCAGCTTTGCGCTTTTTGATCTTGAATTTTCACTAAGCTCTCTTTCCGACGGAAGAAGCGGCTTTCTTGTTATAACCTTTAGCTTCGGCTTATTCCCGCATACACATACCGGAAAGCTTTTCGGGCATATACAGCCCTGCGCCAGCTGCGCAAATGTCTTCTTTACGATTCTGTCCTCCAGCGAATGAAAGGTTATAATGCTGAGAGTTCCGCCGGGATTAAGCACATCCGCAAAATCACGCACCGCCCTCTCAAGTATCTTCAATTCGCCGTTTACTTCGATTCTTACGGCCTGAAACACCCTTTTTGCCGGATGTCCGCCGTCAAGTCTTGCTTTTTTAGGTATAGCCGCCTTTATTATACCGGCAAGCTCACCTGTCGTCTCAATGTTCTTTCTTTTTCTTTCTTCAACAATAAACTGTGCGATCCTTCCGGACCATTTTTCCTCGCCGTATTCATAGAAAATGCGCGTAAGCTCTTCCCTGCTGTACTCGTTTATTACATTATATGCGCTCAGCTCCGCGTCACGATTCATACGCATATCGAGCGGCGCATCATTCATATATGAAAAGCCCCGCTCCGCATTATCCAACTGGTATGAGCTGACTCCCAGATCAAGTACAGCTCCGTCTATTCTATTGATTCCAAGGTCTGCAAGTATATCCTTAATCTCGCTGAAGTTGCGGTTGACCGGAACAAGCCTTTGTCCGAACGGCTCAAGTCTTTTCACCGATGCGGCAATCGCATCTTTATCCTGATCTATGCCGATAAGCTTACCCGCTCCCCGACTCAGAATTTCATATGAATGACCGCCTCCGCCCATAGTTCCGTCAACATACACTCCGCAGGATTTGACCTCCAGAGCATCAACGCTTTCTTTCAGGAGAACCGAATAGTGTTTGAACTCCATTTTCTATCTCCTTATCAGATATTGAGATTATATTTCAGAATATTTTCAGCCATAAAGCTTTCTGAAAGCTTTTCCTGATATGCCGACCAATACGCGCTGTCCCATATTTCAAGTCTTGTATTTGCACCCACAAGAACAACATCCTTTGAAAGTCCGGCAAAATCAATAAGACGCTTGGCAATAGGAATTCTTCCCTGCTTATCCACTGTCACTGACGTTGCCTTACCGAAAAACAAACGCACAAATGCAGCAGCATTCACATCGGTTGCGGTAGGAAGCTGATTCACCTTTTCGGCAACCTTGTTCCATTCCTCTTCTGTATAAAGATGCAGACACTTTTCAGATGTGGACTGTGTGATATACACCGTACCGCTTACACATTCTCTGAGCTTGGACGGAAGTATTATTCTTCCCCTTTCGTCCAGTTGACGCTCATACTCATCAACAAACGCTGCCATGTATATCTCACCTCCTGTAATCCGTAAACCATTTGTCATAAGTAAAACGGAAGCCATGCATAAATCAACATAAGAAAGCATCAATTCCCGTCCCAAAGTCGGCATCGTTACTCCCATTTGCTCCATTTTGCTCCCATTCAATACTATTGTACACCAAAACTAAAAAAAACGCAACCCTTTTTTTTAGTCTTTTTTCAACAAATATCTGATTTTATTACGAACTTCAAAAGATTTCGCTTATACCCTTGTAAATTAATCCAAAATAGGGTATAATAAGTTCAATGTCTTAAGAAGACTTTGGTATATATCTGGTTTTTTAAAATAAATAAAACACCAGATATTGTGCATGTAACAATTATAACACAAATGTTACGATTTGTACATAGGTTTTTTAAAAAAATATTTCAGTTTGATTACAAAATTATCATTTGTATTACTGAGGGTTTGGAGGTTTTGCACATATGGAAGAACAAAATAAAAATATAGTAAAAATACTGTGCGATGAGCTGGATATTAAGAAATGGCAGGCGGAAAATGTTATTACGCTTATCGATGACGGGAATACAATACCGTTTATTTCACGGTACAGAAAGGAAGCTACCGGAGCACTTGACGATACAACCCTTCGTGAGTTTGACAAACGTCTTACATACCTGCGCTCTCTTGCCGACAAGCGCGCGGATATAAAGCGTCTTATAGACGAGCAGGGAAAGCTTACCCCTCAGCTTGAAAAAGCAATTGAAGCTGCTTCAACAGTTTCCGAGCTTGATGATATTTACCGTCCGTATCGACCGAAACGACGCACAAGAGCGACCGTTGCCCGGGAAAAGGGACTGCTTCCGCTCTCACTCACACTGTTTAAACAGAGCCCTTCCGTCAATCCGGAGACAGCGGCAGCAGAATATATTGATGCCGAGAAAGGAGTTGCTACAATTGATGAGGCGCTCCAAGGCGCAATGGATATAATTGCGGAGGAAATAAGCGATAATGCCGAATACAGAAAAAAACTGCGTGCTATCACTCAGGAGCGCGGAGCGGTTACCGTATCCGCCGCAAAGGAGGATGACAGTGTATACAGTATGTATTACGACTTCAGCGAAAGTCTTGCTACACTTCCGCCGCACAGACTCCTTGCGATCAACCGCGGCGAAAAGGAGGGCTTCCTTTCGGTAAAAATCAATATTGACGAGGACATGATGATTAACTGGCTTATACGCAGCACAACTCCCAAGCATCCTGCGCCGTCAACAAAATATGTAAAGCTGGCTGCGGAAGATGCTTATAAAAGACTTATAGCTCCGTCTCTGGCAAATGAAATCAGAGGAATTGCCACCGAAGAGGCAGAGGAAAGCTCAATAAAGGTGTTCAGAAAAAATCTGAACGGTCTGCTTATGCAGGCGCCCGTTAAGAACAGAGTTGTTATGGGCTTTGACCCCGGCTACAGAACCGGATGTAAAATTGCCGTTGTAGACGGAACAGGCAAGGTTCTGGACACGGGAGTTGTGTACTGCACGCTCCCGAACCACGACAAAGACAAGGCGGCAAAGATACTCCGTGACATGATACTGCGACACAAGGTGGATATAGTTTCAATAGGAAACGGAACAGCATCAAAGGAATCGGAAATCTTTGTGTCAGACCTTATAAAAGGTATGGACCGTAAAGTATTTTATGTTATGACAAATGAGGCAGGCGCAAGCGTATACAGCGCATCTGAGCTTGCCGCCGCAGAATTTCCGGAATATGATGTCGCGTTAAGGAGTGCCGTTTCAATTGCCCGCCGTTTACAGGACCCACTTGCGGAGCTTGTAAAGATTGATCCGAAATCTATCGGTGTCGGGCAGTATCAGCATGATATGAACCAAAAGCGTCTGGGTGAGGCGCTGAACGGAGTTGTCGAGGACTGCGTGAACAGCGTTGGTGTTGATCTTAATACCGCATCGCCGTCTTTACTTTCATATGTTTCAGGCATAAATAAAACGGTTGCTAAGAATATCACAATATATCGTGAAGCAAACGGCAGCTTCACGGAGAGAAAACAGCTTATGAATGTTCCGAAATTGGGCGCAAAAGCATTTGAGCAGTGTGCAGGCTTTCTCAGAATTCCTGACGGTGATAATTTCCTTGATAATACATCGGTTCATCCCGAAAGCTACAAAGCTGCCGGGAAGCTTATCGCCTATCTCGGCTACAACGAGGAGGATGTAAAATCCGGAAACATATCTGATATACGCAAAAAAGCAAAGGATTTCGGTCTTCAAAAGCTAAGTGACACGCTGGGAATCGGCAATATCACCTTATCCGATATTATAGACAGTCTGCTAAAGCCCGGGCGCGACCCTCGCGACGAGCTGCCTCAGCCGGTTCTCCGTTCGGATATTCTTTCTATGGAGGATTTGCAGCCGGATATGGTGCTTGACGGGGTAGTACGCAACGTAATTGACTTCGGCGCTTTTGTGGACATCGGCGTTCACCAGGACGGACTCGTTCATATATCGCAGATATGCGATCGCTTTATCAAGCATCCGACCGATGTGCTGTCGGTAGGTGACAATGTAAAGGTAAAGGTCCTTGAGGTGGACGTCAAGAAAAAACGTATATCACTTACAATGAAAAATATATAACATGGAGCTGATAATATGACAAATGTAATCTCATTTCCCAAGCCGGGAATAACTCTTAATGTTTCCCGCATTGCCTTTCACATAGGGCAAAAGGAAATTTATTGGTACGCGCTTATAATACTTACAGGCTTCCTTGCCGGACTTTTGCTTGCCTCGCACGGCTGTGAAAAGCGCGGCATAAAAAAAGATAACGTATGGGACATAGCTCTTTTGGGTATTATATCCGGTATAATCGGAGCGAGAATTTACTATGTAATTTTCTCCTTTGACGAATTTCGCGGAGATATTATGAGCATATTTAAAATATGGGAGGGCGGTCTGGCAATATACGGCGGCATAATCGGCGCAGTTATAGCAGTCTGCATATACTGCCGCATTCAGAAAATAAATATACTTAACGCTCTTGATGTATGCTGTGTCGGGTTACTGCTGGGGCAGTGTATAGGGCGCTGGGGGAATTTCACCAACTGCGAGGTATTCGGACGGGAAACCGATTTTTTCTTCGGCATGAGTATCAACGGAGCTCCACCGGTTCATCCTCTGTTTCTCTACGAATCCGTGTGGAGTCTGCTGGGAGTAATACTGCTTCTGATGTTCCGTGATAAAAAGCAGAAAAACGGTCAGGTTTTCTGTGCTTATCTGTTCTGGTATTCCTCCGGCAGGCTTGCGCTTGAAGGCATGAGAGATACAAACTACATTCTATATCTTATTCCCGGAGTGCTTGGAATTTCTCAGCTCGTTGCGGCACTGCTGATAATCTTTGCCATTGTCAGTTTTGTCTTTGTTACAAAATCTGACAAGCCATACTTTGAAAAGCTGCCCGGTATTAAAGCAGACAATACACGGACAATGAAAAAAGAGGTTCCTTGAAACCTCTTTTTTATGTCTGGCTTTAAGGAGCGACATAATAGAATACATCAATCACATCACCGTCAACCTCTTTCACAAGCGCCATCATCGGAGCAATATCATTTTGCATGACCATATCCCATGATATTAAATTTTTATCATAATCTACATATGCCCGGTTAAAAATTGATGCAGACTGGGACTGTGCACCAAGTGATACTCTGTATTTTGATTTCTCACCGTAATCATACACATATGAGTTTGCAGTACTTATATCAAAGATCTTGATATTAGTTGTATATGATATTCCGTCTTCCTTCGCTGTGAGCAGTTCAAGCGAAGTTCCGGACTTTCTGTAAACTATGCCATACTGAAACACTGCATCCTTTGCAGAAGAACTAGCATATGACGGCTCAAAGCCGCCTGCATATGTACCATATTCTATCTGATTTACTTCTTTAAGCATTCCGCTGCCGAATATATCACTGCTAAGCGAATCTGCAAGCAATGTCCCATAGCTGTCCGATGGGGAGAATACTGTGTGGTATTTGTCTGAATCCACATAGCCATCTCTGCCCACAACGTATGCTATTACCGACCCCTCGGATAAACCGTCGCCATACCCCTCAAACATAACCGATATATTTGACTGACTGTTATATGAAACAAGCGCCTCGGTACAGATAATACCGTTGATATCCGTTGTGCCCACAATCTTCTGTACTACAGCCATCGGGGCATACGAACGGACAGTACTTGTTGTTCCACCGAATACTACAGCAAAACGGAAAACACTATCGCTGTTCCTGTCGAAAAGGTATGCACAATATATGTCTTCATTATAAAACATATCAGGAGTGACTGTACAAACTACAGGACTGGAGTATAAGCTGACATCAATAATTTTAGTTGAATCATTTATTGAATAGTGTCCTATTTTTGATGATGAAGCATTGTATTTCAGGTAACTACCCCCCATCTCAGGCATTTTCTCTCCAAACTTTATTTTCTCTCCAGAAAGCTTGTAGGTGCATACAGTCTGACCATGTATAATCCTATATCTTATATCTTCCATTGTAAAACTATAGCTTCCATATCCTCTTTCACCTGTTGCACATTCATAAAATCCTGCAGCCTCGTATGAATCCTTGCACTCATATGCGACAACCTCTCCGTCATCAGTCACAAGCTTGACTGTAGGATAATCATAACCCGCTGACTTATACATTGCAACGATTACACCATAGTCCTTATTCGACATACCTTCGCCGACATGGTTAATATTGCCGAATGCATCAAGAGAAAGCGTATAATCTGTCAAAAGCTCCAATTCATTTAAAGAAACATAATTATTGTTCACACCATACTTAATGCCGTTTACAGTTACAGTACCCGCCTCATAATCACGGCTTTCAACAATACCGCTAACCCGTTCTGAAGAAACAAGGACATAGCAGCAATCAAGATCAGACATGTCTGCTGCATTGTTTGCAATATCATATTTAATAGAAAGAACGTCATTTTCAGCTATATCTGTATAGGGAATTTCCTCTCCGTTCTTTATGAATTTTATATTAACGCCTTCATCATATGGATCCCACCTCATTGCCCTCGCATTTACATCACATCCTTTGAAATAAATCTTCACATAGGACGATGCTGTAAATACATCGGATACAACAGCATTGACATAATACTCTATTAATATCCTGTCAAAGACGGCATCGTTGTCCGTGTCAACCAGCGTTACGGTTCCGTTCTCATTTGTAAGTATATATTGGTCAATTATATCATTTGTAACTGTTCCGGCATAAATATCGTTAATATAAATCATGCTTTCAGCCGAAATCGGATAATTTATGGTTGACCATGTTTCCTGTGAAGCATATATCGGAAGTCTCTCGTTTCCGACATAATCATTTCTTATAACAGCATTGTCATCTGCCAGATCCTGTGCTTTAAACGCTACAGATGAACCGGGCTCTATCTGTGCATCCATGGAAGAGTCAACAGGCGGATAATATCCCACAAGCTCTGTCAGTTCACCGTCTACAACCTTTGCAAAAGCCATAATCGGCTCAATAGAGTCCGCTTCATTCCAGTTGATACTTCCTCCGATGTTCACATCATTATATATCTCCGGACTTACAGACGGAAGCACCGCAGATCTTGCCTCGCAACCCGTCCTGCCACTGTAATCATATACATATGACCGTACATTTTCACCTATTGTAAAATTAACTGTATCTGTCGAAAGCTCTGACAGTCCGTTCCTCTTTTTTGTAATTATCTCAATACTGTTGTCCTTCTTTTCATATACCGGTCCAAAGTATAACACCACATCTTTTGCTGTAGATGATCTGAATGTTGGTTCCGCTGCTCCTGTGTATTTACCACTATTTATAACCTCCGCATTATGCAGCATACTTGCAAAATTATCATTGTATAGCATATCGGAGCGCAAGTCGTAATATGAGCATGCGTTTATAATGTAAGGATACCATTTTTCATATGGAACATATCCATCACGACCTTCTTTATATACAATCACTGAACCGACTGTAAAATCATATATTTCATCTGCTATAAATACCGTTTTTTCCTCCCCATCCTTTAATACCGTAAGCTTTATGCATTGCTGATCATTGACATAGGTAATTCCGTCAATACTTTTCACAACAGCCGCGTCTCCTATCGTATTCAAGGATGCAAGACCGTCAAATACTACAGCAAAATTATATCTGCCTTCACCGTTTTTGTCATATAAATATACATCATAAAATAATCCGTCATCAAGCTCAGATAAGGTGATTGGATTGGCT
>JAQXTR010000054.1 GCA_029219585.1 Clostridiales bacterium | reverse complement strand
AATATAAGACCGGAGGATATTACCGATGTTATCATCACACATTCGCATCATGACCATATTGAATGTGTAAACGAATATAAAAATGCAAAGATTTATATTCAGCGTGATGAATACGAAATTGGAAAACAGTATTTTGCAGATGGTATGAATGTTTGCCTGTTCGATAATGAAAAAGAAATTTGCCAAAACGTAAAAACGATAAAAATCGGCGGTCACTCAAAAGGCTCCTGTATTGTTGAAATTGAAAAAGGCACTGAACGATATATAATAGCCGGAGACGAGTGCTACATAAGAGAATGTTTGGATAAGAAAATCCCGACCGGTTCTTCTTATTCTCCACAAAAAAGCCGCGAATTTATCGAACAATACAGCAAAGGCGATTATACGGTTTTGTTATGTCATGAACAGCCTTAAAAAACTCTTGATTTTTCAAAAGGTACTTCAAATAAACGAAAGGTGATATTTGATGATATAATGTAAAATGAATGGTAGTTCCGGAATACGGGAATGTTTATGATAGCTTATTACATATACGCAAATCCGGAAGTGTCAAAAACATTTTTCAGTACAGAATTGGCATAGCGAACATAGCATGAATATCAGCAGTTAAAAACTTTGCCGGAACAGATGAAGAAAACGGAAGGATTATATGCGGACCAAATTTTTCCGAAAGGTGAAACGGCATGGGTTTTAAGTTGATATATAAAAGTAAGTTGTATTACGTTGGGGAATAATGATTTAAAATATATTAATAATAGGATTTTAAGTCATATTTTATTCGTACAATAGGGGAGGTGGTGCCAACCGCATTAAAAAACATATCAATAGGTGCGATTTTACAAATGACTCAAAAATAAAAATGCTTGGAGGAAAATCGAAATGAAAAAAAATTTAATTTGTATGCTGGCAGCTGTGGCAATGCTGCCGGGTGCAACGGTGTTTGCTACAGGCAGCTATGACGCATCAGCCAACAAGGTAACAATTGATAACACAGATAAAAAGACTGTTATGATAGTAAGAAATACCGGAGCAACAATGAAGCATGACGATGTTGTATATCTCGGTCAGGCGAATAGCGGTTTTTCCGGTACAAGTGCAATCTTTGCGCTTAAAGAAAATCCGGCTGTAGGTTTTTATACCATTATGCTGGGCGGTGACATTAATGCAGCGGAAAAAAGTACTTTCTTTATAGGAACTGCGGAAGACTTTGCCGATAAGACCGAATTAGAAGAATTGACAGGTTATGTTGTTGATTCGGCGGATGGGAAAACCGTAACAAAAGCATATGTGTCACAGAGACCTATTCCGCTTCAACAGGCTAAATCAATTGTTGTAAAAGATGACACTAAATCGGCATGCACTGAGTTTGGCATAGTTACAAGCGGCAGCGGAGACGTGATGCTTGCGGTAAAGCTTGTGGGTATTCCGAAAGATACTACCGGTGTTCAGGTATGGATAAGCTCAACCGAAATAAGTACTAAGGATCTTATAATGGAATAACAGGAGAGGACGCAATGAAAATATATAAAAAACCGACAATGGAAATCAAAAGATTTTTTTTGGCACGTATTTTGACAGGAAGCGCGGCAGCCGGACAGGACTTGCTTGTTAATTGGCAGAACCAGAATAATGGAGAGATTGTAGAAAAGCAGATCGAAGCAATGAAAGTTATGAATTATCAATTCTGATACATCACTTCTGCATGTGCCGTATATACCGATATATAAATGCACTGTACAAGCTGAACGATTTTTGATCTCAGAATATACGGTATTTCCCCGTAGCTATATAGCTGATTTCTGGGATATTTCTCTCTCCCTCTCCAACCCGTATATTCTGTGATGAGAAATTTGTTCTGCATATAAGGAAATACGCCGAACTGTTAAGTTCAGTAGACAGTACAGAATTGGTATACGAATAGAGATCAGAGAGTGTGAGCTTTACGGCGGATACCGTATATCCGGGAAGGTAGGCTGAATAGAAAACACATAAATTTCAACCTGAGCAGCAATTAAGCACGAAAGAAGGTGATTTGAATAATTAATAAAAAAATGTTAATAAAAGATGATAAAAACAAAAAAATGATTGGAGGAAAATTAAAATGAAAAAATTAACAGTATTAGCGGCATTGCTCTTTGCGGTGTCCGCAGGCACAACAGCTTTTGCGGGGACAGAATATGATCCTCAAGAGAAGTCCGTAAGCAATACGAATCAGGTCAACTATCAGACGGTGCTTATCACAGAGGGCAATGAAAGCACCCCCATCACAGGTGATACAATCGTTTATGCGGATCAGGCAGCCGAAGGTACTAATTTTCAAACTGCAACAAAATTCATTTTAAAGCGTAATTCAGAAGATGGAACGAGCGTGAAAGACGGTTTGTACACAATAAGATTCGGCAGCAGTAACGGGCAAACCACAACTGCGCCGTTTGCTGTCGGTGTTGGTATTGAAGGTTATGATACAAAGCTTAACGTTGAGGGTGACCCTGTGGAATCGAATGGTAAATACAGCCATGGTTTTGTAACACCTGCAGGGGGTGTTAAATTAACGAACGATGCTATCATCCTTGTAAAGATTGGGAATGATGTAATGGCATATCCTGTAAGCAACACTGTAAACCTTTCAGGTGGTGTAACGGCTGTGTTTGGCGTACAGATAGATGATGTTCCTGCAGAGACAAGCGTAGAAGTATATCTCAGACAGGGCGCAACTGTGGAATAAAAAAGGAGGCGATATTTTATGAAAAAATATACAAGACCGGAGTTTGATATAAATTTGTTTAGCAGTGAAGATATCATAACAGTAAGCGGCGAGGGCGGTTATACAAATGCGCTGACAACCTGGCAGGCGGCTAACAATGGCGCGCAGCTTACAAAGGCTAAAATGGAAGAGTTGTCGCAGGTAACAAAATTTGTATTTTAACAGCATAATTAAGGGGGCTGCCTCAAAACGGCAGCCTCTGCATAAGCTGGGATTTTTGATCTCAGAATATACGGTATTCCCCCTTAGCTATAAAGCTAATTTTTTGGATATTTCTCTCTCCCTCTCCAAACCGTGTATTATGTGATGAGGAATCTGCATATAGCTTTTTAACGCTTAAATTCGGAAGCTGTGTGGCAGACAATTTTGCTGCGCATGACAGTAATGCGCAGTGATTTTTTACACTCGAATTAAATAACTAAACAAGAAAGGTTGTATGATTTTATGACAAACGAAAAGATTTTAGAGGAAAAACCATATGCACCTCTTGCCGAGCTTTCAAGAATGATTGCTGCACAGGGGTGCGTTTTGCTTAAAAATGAAAATAACATTCTGCCTCTTGACAATGGAAAAACCGTTTCATTTTTCGGAAGAACACAGATAGATTACAATAAAAGCGGCACAGGCTCCGGCGGACTCGTAAATACTGAATACGAGGTAAACATTATTGACGGCGTCCTTGCAAATAAGAAAATAAAAGTCAACAAGGAGCTGCTTGAAACTTACAAGGAGTGGCTTAAAGACAATCCGTTTGATAACGGTAGCGGTTGGGCAACTGAGCCGTGGTGTCAGAAAGAAATGGTGCCCTCGCAAAGCGTTGTAGAGGCGGCACGCGAAAAATCCGATACCGCTGTAATTATCATCGGAAGAAC
>JAQXTR010000053.1 GCA_029219585.1 Clostridiales bacterium | reverse complement strand
GGTATCATAACTATAACTTGTTACATTACCATTCGCATCTGTCTTCGTTAATGGATTACCCCAATAATCATAAGTTGCATGAACAGAAACATCTTTTGAATCATTGTCATTATCATTTACAGCTTTTGTTGTTTCAGATGTTATAAATGCTGCATTAAAGGTTTCACCGTTAATCTCGAACTGCCCCTTTGCTATTCTGTTGGCATGTCTGCCTATTGCCGCGCCTATATAACCGAGATTGTTCTCATACTCCGCAAGCGACGCTCTGCCGAGAACTACATCCCGAACCTCTCCGTTCTTATCCTTTACAAGTATTTTTGTTACTATTCCGCCGTAGGTGATAAATTCAGCGGCAACTCCCTTGCCGTTGTCTATCAGGTATGAATACACATCCTCGCCCGCTGCTGTTTTGCCGTAAAATTCTTTTGTTATCGACATCTTTTTTCCTCCTTATAATTTTTTGTGTTATATATAATAAAGCATATATTGACTTTTGTCAATTACCGAATTTATGACCATGACCTTATTTCACAAAACCAAGTTTGGATTGTGTTTTGTATTTAAGAGGCGTTATTCCGTATGCCTCCTTAAAACGCCGTATAAAATAGCTGACATTTGAAAAACCGCAGCTGTATGCGATATCGAGAACTGTGCCGTCGGTTTTCAAAAGCATTTCACATGCCTTTTTTAATCTGTACAGAATAATATAATCTATAGGGGATTTACCCGTATATTTTTTGAAAAAGCTTTCAAAATACGGAACACTGTAGCCTGTTATGGCGGCCAGCTCGTCTATTGCTATTTTTCTTGTATAGTTTGCGTGAATATAGCCTATCGCATTAATAACATTCTTATTATCATCAATATCAAGCTCTTTTGTGCGTGTTTCATATAAGCCGTTTCTTATTATTATATTATAAAACTGTGATATAAGAGTTTTCACCTCTATCTCGTATCCGAACCGTTTATCCGTCAGAGCGTCACATATGCCCCTGACCGTTTCAATAACCTCCCGCTCCTTTGGTTTTGCTTTGCTGAAATGATTTTTTATAAGTATTTTTCTGTCAAGAATACCGGTACAGACATCACCGTGAGCAAAGAGATATGATCTGTCAAACAGTACGGCGTTCAGACTTACCCTCTGATTTTCACCCAGAAACATGGAATGCAGCTTTCCTCCTGCACAATAGGCGCAATCACCCTTTTCCACCACAAGCTTTTCACCGTTTATATTATACTCTGCCTCACCGTCAAGGACATAAATAATCTCTTCCTCATTATGCCACTGGTACGGTATATTTGTATCATGTTTATACAGTACAACCGGAAATGACTCGGTGCCATGCTCCCTCTTTTCCTTTAAATCTAATATGTTCATATTTATTCCCCGCACAATCATAAAAAAATTACATTTTCTAATAAAATAGTATAGGACGAAGTCATATTCTTTATGTTATAATACTATTATAATCGTAATATACAACATTGTCAAAATATTTGGCAAATTTTTAACAACGGGAAAGGAGAAATGTGTATATGAAATACATAATAGGCATTGACCTCGGCACATCGGGTACAAAAACCGTTCTGTTTGATTCGGACGGAAACGTGATTACTTCAGAGCTGTATGAGTATCCTATGTATCAGCCCGAAAACGGTTGGGCAGAACAGGATCCGGACGACTGGTACAACGCCTCCGTTACTACCCTTAAGGCTGTAGTTTCAAAGGTGAATGCCGAGGATATTGTCTGTATCGGTATTTCCGGACAGATGCACGGTCTTGTTATGCTTGACGAGGACGGAAAGGTTATACGCCCGTCAATCATCTGGTGTGACCAGAGAACAGCAAAGGAATGTGAACAGATTACACAGCTTGTCGGAAAGGATCGTCTTATGGAGATTACCGGCAACCCTGCAATCACCGGCTTTACCGCATCAAAAATAATGTGGGTAAAGAACAATGAACCGGAAAACTATGCAAAATGCCGTCATATTCTTCTGCCGAAAGATTATGTAAGATACAAGCTTACCGGCGAATTTGCTACAGATGTTTCTGATGCAAGCGGTATGCAGCTTTTAGACATAAAGAACCGCTGCTGGTCTGATGAGGTTCTTGAAAAGCTCGGTATTGATAAGGCGCTCTTAGCAAAGGTTTACGAAAGCCCGGAGGTAACAGGCGCCGTTACAGAAGAAGCCGCAAAGCTGACAGGACTTAAGGCAGGCACAATCGTTGTAGGCGGAGCCGGAGACAATGCGGCCGCCGCTGTAGGCGTTGGCGTTGTTAAGGACAACACCGCCTTTACAACAATAGGCACAAGCGGAGTTGTTTTCGCTCACACATCTGAAATGACGGTCGATCCCGAAGGACGCGTGCATACCTTCTGCTGTGCTGTTCCCAACGCATGGCATGTTATGGGTGTTACACAGGCGGCAGGTCTTTCGCTTAAGTGGTTCTGCTCAAACTTCTGCGCCGCCGAAAAGGAAACAGCCGCCGGCATGGGAGCTGACATATATGAGCTTACCAACATGGAGGCTGAAAAATCGCCAATCGGCGCTAACAGACTTTTATATCTCCCCTATCTAATGGGTGAAAGAACTCCGCACCTCGATCCAGACTGCCGCGGCGTATTCTTCGGACTTTCCGCAATGCACACAAAGCGCGATATGATCAGAGCGGTTATGGAAGGCGTTTCTTATTCACTGCGTGACTACTTTGAGATTTTGAAGGGAATGAACATCACCATTTCTGACATGGCGGTATGCGGCGGCGGCGCTTCATCAACATTATGGCGCGGCATGCTTGCTGACAACTACAATTGCAGCGTTAAAATACCTGTATCAAAGGAAGGTCCGGCTTTAGGCGCGGCTATTCTCGCGGCTGTAGGCGCGGGACTTTATGAAAGCGTTGAAGCGGCCTGTGATACTATGGTAAGCTATAAAAATCATCAGCAGCCGAATTATAACAATTTTGAAGAATACTCAAAATACTATGATGTTTACAAGAATGTATACAAGGGCTTAAAGAATGTATACAAGGACTTAAACAGAATTTAAAATCCGTACAGCGGATAAATATAAAGGAGGAACTTAAAATGAACAACATTCCGGAAATTAAAATCGGTATTGTGGCAGTTTCGCGTGACTGCTTCCCCGAATCACTTTCAGTAACAAGAAGAGAGGCTCTTGTTAAGGCTTACGCTGCAAAATATAACGCGGCTGACATTTACGAGTGTCCCGTATGTATAGTTGAAAGCGAAATCCATATGCAGCAGGCTCTTGCCGATATAAAGGCAGCAGGCTGTAACGCTCTCTGCGTTTATCTCGGCAACTTCGGCCCCGAAATTTCAGAAACTATGCTCGCTCAGAACTTTGACGGTCCTGTTATGTTCTGCGCTGCTGCCGAAGAAAACACTTCAATTCTTTCTGATAACCGCGGTGACGCTTACTGCGGTATGCTTAACGCAAGCTACAACCTGAAGCTCAGAAACACAAAGGTATATATCCCCGAATATCCTGTAGGCAACGCTGAAGAATGTGCTGATATGATCAACGAATTTGTACCTATTGCAAGAGCTCTTGCAGGTATCAGGGATCTTAAGATCATTTCATTCGGTCCGCGTCCGTTGAACTTCCTCGCTTGTAACGCTCCTATTTATCAGCTTTATCAGCTTGGCGTTGAAATTGAAGAAAATTCAGAGCTTGACCTCTTTGAAGCATTCAACAAGCATGAGGGTGATCCGAGAATTGCCGATGTCGTAAAGGATATGGAAGCAGAGCTTGGAGCCGGCAACAAGAAGCCGGAGGTTCTTGCAAAGCTTGCTCAGTATGAGCTTACATTACTCGACTGGATCGAGGCTCACAAGGGTTCAAAGAAGTATGTTGCTATCGCCGGTAAGTGCTGGCCCGCATTCCAGACACAGTTCGGATTTGTGCCATGCTATGTAAACAGCCGTCTTACAGGTAAGGGTATTCCTGTTTCATGTGAGGTTGATATCTACGGTGCATTGAGCGAATACATAGGCACTTGCGTATCTGACGATGCCGTTACTTTGCTTGATATCAACAACTCTGTTCCGAGAGATATGTATGACGCGTCAATCAAGGGTGTGTTTGATTATACATTCAATGATACATTTATGGCGTTCCACTGCGGAAATACCTGCTCATCAAAGCTTTCCGCCTGCTCAATGAAGAACCAGAAGATTATGGCTCGCTCACTTCCCGAGGAGGTTACAAACGGTACTCTTGAAGGAGATATCGTTCCGGGTGATATCACATTCTTCAGACTCCAGTCAACAGCTGACAGCAAGCTTAAGGCATATATCGCTAACGGTGAGGTTCTTCCTGTTGCTACGCAGTCTTTCGGTTCAATCGGCGTGTTCGCTATTAATGAAATGGGAAGATTCTATCGTCATGTACTCATTGAGGATAACTTCCCGCATCACGGAGCGGTTGCATTCGGTCATCACGGTAAGGCGTTGTTTGAGGTATTCAAGTATCTTGGCGTTGAAAAGATCGGCTTTAACCGTCCTAAAACAATGCTGTATCCGACAGAAAATCCATTCGCTTAATACTATCACTCTTTTTAAGAGGGAGCTGCCGAAAAATTTGCGGCAGCTCCTTTTTGCCGTACTTGACTTTACAAAAAATCTATGATATGATATATATATTAATTTTATGGAGGACATATTAATCATGGATAACGAGCAAATGAGGAAATTTAAACCGACATATCAGGATTTTGAGCTAAGCCCTTATACCGGATTTACGCTGAACACATGGATTGAGGCGGCAAAATATCTGCTTGAGGGAATTTTTAATAATATATCCGACTTTGACAAGCCTGTTATTATGCCGCGAACAGAAACAGAGATAACATATCCTCACACTCACGCTTCAAAGGAAACACAGAATATTCAGCTTATGATGGAACGCTTTGAGGGGCTTGCACGCTCCTTCTTCATCGCCGCCCCGCTGATACATATTGATCCCGAAACGGAAATATGCGGATATAAGCTGCGCGACTATTACAAAAGACAGATTCTGCGCGGCTGCACTCCGGAAGATGATAACTACATAGGCACATATGATGACATGCTGCGGCTCTTTAACACCACCGACAGAAACAGAGCCTTTCAGCAGACAGTGGAAACCTGCGCTCTTGTTATCTGCCTTGATATTTGCCGTGATGAAATATGGAATACATACACAAAAAATGAAAAGGACGTTATAGCATCATTTATCGCAAGCTATGCTCATGCAAGCACCGTTCCGAATAACTGGCGTTTATTTAATATGCTTGATATGGCGTTTCTCCATAAGGAAGGCTATCCTATTGACAAGGAAATAATGCTTGACCACGCTCAATCTATTCTAAGCTGCTATGCCGGTGACGGCTGGTATCGTGACGGTCATTCCTTTGACTATTATTCCTGCTGGGCGTTTAATGTCTACTCCCCCATATGGAATAACTGGTACGGATATGAAAATGAGCCGTATATCGCCGCAAAGTTTGAGGAAAACTCCAACCGCCTTATGGAAACATATACGGAATTTTTTGACCGGGACGGCTTTACAAATATGTGGGGACGGAGCGGTATTTACAGAAACGCCGCTACAAGCTCGTTATGCGGCAATCTTGAAATGAGAAATTCTTCCGTCAATCCCGGACTTGCAAGGCGCATATGCTCCGGCTCGCTAATGCAGTTTTTGGAAAGAGATGATTTCCTCTGCAACGGTATTCCTACAATGGGCTTTTATCGTCAGTTTCCTCCTCTTGTGCAGAACTATTCCTGTGCAGAATCACCATTCTGGTTAGCTAAGGCATTTCTTTGCCTTTCACTGCCCGCTGATCACCCCTTCTGGACTGCGAAGGAAGAAAACGGCGTGTGGGATTCACTAAAAAAAGACGAGGTTAAAACAACGGTTCTGAACGGCCCCGCCCTATGCTTTTCAAACCACAGTGCAAACGGCGAAACAATTCTGAGAAGCGGCAAAGTATCAAAACGCCCCGGCGATATCCACGGTATGCACAACTACTCCAAGCTGTGCTATAATACAAAATATCCATGGGAAGCCAACAGCCGCGAGGATGTGGAATCGCAGCAATATGTTTTATACGATAAAGCGGCAGACCGTTTTGAACGCTGCAATTACACCTTCTGGCATGGCGAAAAAGATAATGTTCTTTACAGGCGACAGTTCTTTAACTATGACACACAAAAAGATTGGCATTGGTTACACGCCGTTAACGCGGCAGATTTCACCGTTCCTTACGGCATTATCCGCGCCGACAAGCTGAGATTATACACCGCGCCTATAACGCTTACATTAGGCTCTTACGGTTTTCCCGATAACGGAACGGAAATCATAAAAAAAACCTGCGGCAAACACATGGCAATCATCCTTAAGGGACATGATCATACGGGCAAAGAAAAACAGCTTGCCATGACAATCTTTGACGGATGGGATGATATAGATTATTACGAAAGCTCCCGTACAAATCCCGATTCCGAAAAATCCATTGTGGTTTTTGCAAGCCTTTCGAGGAATAAAAAATACGGCTGTGCGCCTTATATTCTTATATCGCAGGTTATAACAAAAGAATCCCTTGAGGATTTTACCGAGGATGAGCTTTTCCCAATCAAGTCTGTTGACTACACAGACAAGGAATGTTCGGGAGACTACGGCCCTGTTACGATAAATTTAAAAAGTGGCATAAGCCGCACAATAGATTTTGACGGTATTGAGGGCGATATATCACTTTAAAACCCAATTAAAGCGAACCGGAGTGATAAATCACGCTTTAATCGCCGGACTCATATAATAAAGAAATCCCCGAAAACGGCTGAATTATGCGCCGTTTTCGGGGATTCTTTACCAAAAGCATTTTCTTGTATGCGTCATGCAAAAATATCTGTCATTTCTCCTGTTTTTAAATCAATAACGTAATCCTTATCATAGTGGAAATAGCATTTTTCGTTTTCCTTATCTATTGTGACGTTTTCAAAATGTTTTTGTCCCCACATGCTTACGGACTCGAAGTTTTGGGCGTAATCAACAGTGTTTCCGTCGTTATCCACGCGCAGCAGGTACTCATAGTTTCCGCCGTGCGGTCCACCGAACCAGCCGGTGTAAAGAAAACTATATTCATCGGTATTAATTCTGTCGACAACGCGGTTTGTATGGGACAGCAGATATTGCTGAATCGTTTTCTGACGCGGCGACAGCACGGCTACAGCATTCTCCGCACAGGCTGCATCGAGCACAGCGGCATCAAGACTTGGGAAATATGTGTACCAATCCTCCAATTCATATACATCTGTGTAATCGTCATCTTCCTCGTTTACCGCATAGCCGTTTGTTAATATTTCGCCATTCACCTCAATGCCGACATAATGATACCCCTTTTCCTTATATGCGATAAACCAGCCGAGCTGTTTTTCCTCGCCTTTTAGCACTGTCATAATAGGCAGAAAAAGCTGTTCCTCACCTTCAAGAGCAGTCTGAAGATCGTCGCTGTAGCTCTCGCTGCCGCCGATACCGTAATCGTCTGCGGAAAACTCCGCGTTAATCTTTGCTTTATCCTCGCTCAGAGAGTAATTCACGTTCGCCAAATGCTCCCGCATCGTATTCTCTTCATTGGTAAAATCTCTGCAAATTACCTCAAGAGTTAATATACGCGTTTCGTCATCGTAAAAATATCTCGCACCGTAATCGTTATACTCCTTAAAGCCCGCAAAGTCCTCTATAACAACGGCTGTTTTGCCGCCGATGTTATAGGACGGCACTTTCATACCGAAAATATATGTTTCAATATCTGTTTCATATATATCGCCGACGATATTTCCGGATATGTTTTCTCTCGGTATAGAGTCAAATTCATTCAGATAGGAAAACGCAGTGGACGCGAATATTTCAAGTGTCCTCAAGTTGTCCAAGTATGAGTAAGATGTGGTTATGTCCTCGATGATGATCGCCGTTTGTCCTCCGATGTTATAGGACGGCACTTCCTTGCCGTTGATATAGGTGCGTATGTCTGTTGAGTATATGTAACCTATAGTGTCGCCCTTTTCGGCGTGTACCGCCGGCGCGGCGAGTAAAAGCGTCAGTGTAATAAACGGTAAAATTTTTTTGAGCATTATATATCCCCTTTTATTTTATTCCTTTTCAAAGACAGCATAGCAAACCTTATTTTTAAATGCCACTCCGTATTTTAATATGTTCTTGTAGCCTTGTTCTCTTGCCTCGGCGGCATAGTCCATATCGTTAATCTGCTGCAATGCTCGTTTTGCCGCTTTGTCTGTTTCTTCATTATTTAAGTATATCATATATTAACAAAATTAGCAACCTTTATTTTTACTCCATATATAGTTTTAACCGAAATAAACAATTTATAATATTAATAGGCTCCTCATCACAGAATACACGGGTTTTGAGAGGGAGAGAGAAATTTCCGAAATAGCTATATAGCTAAGGGAGTAATCCCGTATATTCTGAAATGAAAAGCCTATTCTTTTTATTTTATTCACTTTATGTCATTAAACCTTACCTGTATAGAAAATATACTTTCCGCCGGTAAGCTGATACTTTTTTAAATCGGGTAATGTCAAATCGGCTGTTGTGCCATTCGGAATTTCAATTTCATACCTGATAAATTCCTCCATGTATCTCCACAGGACTCGCACTTTACCTTGTCTTGTATCAATTGAAGTATCCGCAAAGCCCAGTCGTTCATCAGGGTTAGGTTCAATTGTAATTCCCTTGTAGCCTGCGCTATCATCCTTGACATTTATTCCTGCGCAAACCCCGAAAATCCAATCAAAAACCGCGCCGTAAGCATAATGGTTAAATGAGTTCATTTCCGCGTCCCACATGCTTCCGTCCTCTTTTATTCCGTCCCAGTGCTCCCATATAGTTGTAGCGCCATGATTTACGGAATACAGCCATGACGGATATTGTTCACGCAGCAATAAATCATAAGCGGTTTTTGTATTTCCTGTTTTTGATAAAGCATGGAGCAAATGCGGTGTTCCCACAAATCCGGTTGTGAGGTGGTTGCCGTTATCACGGATCAGCTTTAACAATAATTCCGCTGTTTTTTGTTTGTCCTGACATAAGTCAAAATTAATCAGCAACGAACACGCCGTTTGTGTTTTGCACTTAGGCACGCCATCCTCCATAAAGTAATCCCATATTGCGGAACGGATTTTTTTATACATAGCTTTATACTCTGTCATATCTTTACCGAGGATATCGCCCGCTTTAACCAATAACGAAGTTGAATATGCAAAGAAACACGATGCTATAAGGTCATCATCTGTAGTCCCTCTTTTATCCCCGTCTTTATTATCCAATGCACACCAATCACCGTAATGACCATCGCCCAGCCAAAGATATTCTTCATCTCCGAAATTGTGCATATATTCTACCCAACCGCGCATACACTCAAAATTATCCTTAAGTATCCGCTCATTGCCGTATGCCTTATAAACCTCCCACGGGCAAACAGTAGAGGAATCTCCCCAACCCGCGGCATAAAGGTGAGTTAAACGATGTATGCAATCCGGAACTACTGTAGGTATTGCTCCGTTAGGTCTTTGCTCAACCCTCATATCGTACAGCCACTTATCAAAAAATTTCTCAACATCGTAATTTATTGCGGCAGTACGCATAAATATCTGCGCGTCGCCCGTCCAACCCAGTCTTTCATCTCTTTGCGGGCAATCGGTTGGAATATCCAGAAAATTATCTTTTTGTCCCCATATAATATTACTGTATAAACGATTTAGCCCTTCATGACCGCACACAAAGCTGCCTGTTCGTTTCATATCCGAATGAACTTCAATCGCTTCAAAATTCTCTATGCGCGGTATTCCGGGGAACTCATCAAGTCTTATGTAGCGGAAACCGTAAAATGTGAATGTCGGCTTAAACTCCTCGTATTCGCCGCCCATAATATACAGAGCTTCACATTTTGCCGCGCGCATATTTTCGTTATAGAAATTACCGTCAGAATCCAAAACTTCACCATGACTTATGCGAATTCTGTCGCCTCTTTTGCCTTTGACGCGAACCTTTACATAGCCTGTCATATTCTGACCGAAATCAACTACCCATTCTCCTTTAGGCGTTTTAAAAACACTTGCCGGAAAAATATGCTCCTGCTCTTTGATTAGCTCACCTATTTGAGGAACAAGCGTTGCTGTTATTTCTTCTTCGCAGGCATTTCCGCAGCATACTCTTTCAATTGTTCTGTCTATGGTTTCTCCATTGTAAATATCAGTTTCAACTACATCCGAAGTATAAACCAAAACACCACTATCGGATAAAAAGCTTTCTTTTTCTCCGTTTTCATATTCAATATCAAGACTGAAAATACAGCTTGGGTGGTCTGTCCAAATAGAAAACTCCTCATCAAGTCCCATTATTGTCGCCGCCCATCCGGCGCCGCATTTTACTTCAATAACCGAATTATTTTCCATTAATGACGTAACATCGTATTCCTGATACTGGATATGATCGTTATAATCGGTCCAGCCCGGAGCAAGCACGAAATCTCCGACTCTTACTCCGTTTATAAGACACTCATATATACCCTTTGCGGTTATCTGTAAAACAGCCGACTTTATCTTATTTTTTATTGATATTTTTTTCTCGAAAAGCGGACACGCTATATCCGCGCGTATCCATTTTGCTTGATTTATCATAAGCCACTCCTATAATTCAACGTCATATCTTATTTGTATAGAAAATATATTTTCCTCCACACAGGCAATGCTTTTTTGAATCAGGCAAGCTCAGGTCTGCTGTTGTACCATTCGGAATTTCAATTTCGTATCTGATAAATTCCTCCATGTATCTCCACATAACTCGTATTTTTCCCTGTCTTGTGTCAATGGCAGTATCCGCAAAACCAAGTCTTTCATCAGGATTCGGTTCTATCGTAATCGCCTTATATCCCGCACCGTTATCTTTCACCTTTATTCCGGCACTTACACCGAAAATCCAATCAAAAACCGCGCCGTAAGCATAATGGTTAAATGAGTTCATATCGGCGGACCACATACTTCCGTCCTCTTTTATTCCGTCCCAGTGCTCCCATATAGTTGTAGCGCCATGATTTACGGAATACAGCCATGACGGATATTGTTCACGCAGCAATAAATCATAAGCGGTTTTTGTGTTTCCTGTTTTTGATAAAGCATGGAGCAGGTACGGTGTTCCCACAAATCCGGTTGTAAGGTGGTTGCCGTTATCACGAATTAATTTCATCAACAGCTCCGCAGTCTTTTGATTATCCTCGCATAAGTCAAAATTAATTAACAGAACACAAGCAGTTTGCGTTTTACATTTAGGCTCTCCATCCTCTATAAAATAGTCTTGAACGGAAGAACGTATTTTTTTATACATTTCCTTATATTCTGTCATATCTTTTCCTATAGCTTCGCCTGCCTTAACGAGCAATGAAGCGGAATATGCAAAAAAGCATGATGCTATGAGGTCCTCGTCCGTAATGCCCTTGTAGCTGCCCTCCGGACTGTCCAAACCAAGCCAATCACCAAAATGTCCTCCGCCTAACCAAAGGTATTCTTCATCGCCGGAGTTGTGCATATATTCTACCCAACCGCGCATACATTCAAAGTTATCCTTTAGTATCTGTTCGTTTCCGTATGCCTTATAAATCTCCCACGGGCAAACAACAGATGAATCTCCCCATGCGGCAGAAACCGGTTGAGGAATACGTCGTATACAATCCGGAATTACAGCCGGTATTTCACCGTTTGGCTTACGGTCAACCCTCATATCATACAGCCATTTTGCGAAAAACTTTTCAACATCAAAATTTATAGCCGCGGTACGCACAAATACTTGCGCGTCACCCGTCCAGCCGAGTCTTTCATTTCTTTGAGGGCAATCGGTCGGAACATCAAGAAAATTATCTTTCTGTCCCCATATAATATTACTGTAAAGACGATTTAACCCCTCGTGTCCGCACACAAAGCTGCCTGTTCGTTTCATATCCGAATGAACTTCAATCGCTTCAAAATTCTCTATGTCCGGTATTCCGGGGAACTCATCAAGTCTTATATAGCGGAAACCGTAAAATGTGAATGTCGGCTTAAACTCCTCGTATTCGCCGCCCATAATATACAGAGCTTCACATTTTGCACCGCGCATATTTTCATTATAGAAGTTACCCTCCGCATCAAGAACCTCGGCATGATTTATGCGTATTCTGTCGCCTCGTTTTCCTTTGACGCGCACCTTTACATATCCGGTCATATTCTGACCGAAGTCAACCACCCATTCTCCTTTGGGTGTTTTAAAAATACTTGCCGGGAAGATATGTTCCTGCTCCTTTACCAATTCACCAAGCTGAGGAACAAGCGTTGTTTCTATTTCCTCCTCACAAGCATTGCCGCAGCACGTTTTTTCAATTGTTCTGTCTATGGTTTCACCATGATAAATATCCGTTTTTACAATATCCGAAGTATAAACCAACGCATCACTGTCAGATAAAATATTTTCTTTTTCACCGTTTTCATATTCAATATCAAGGCTAAAAATACAGCTCGGATGATTCGCATACACAGACTCATATTCGTCAAGCCCCATTTTACTCGCCGCCCAACCGGCGCCGCATTTAATTGAAATGACTGAATTTTTGTCCAACATATTTGTAACATCATATTCCTGATATTGAACATGGTCATTATAATCTGTCCAACCGGGAGCAAGCACAAAGTCACCGACTCTTAATCCGTTTATAAGACATTCATATATTCCCATTGCCGTTATCTGTAATGTTGCCGATTTAACAGTATTCTTTAAATTTATTTCCTTTTCAAAAATCGGGCATGCTATATCCGCACATATCCATTTTGCTTGATTTATCATTATTTACTCCTCTCAAGTAGGGGCGGATAATATCCGCCCCTACAAACAATAATTTATCGTAAAATTTGTAATAGGGTGATAAATCACCCTATTAATTACTTGTTTATGATACTGTTAATCAAATATGCCGCCTGCGCGCGAGTTGTACTGCCGTATGGTGAGAATACTCCGTTGCCCATACCGCTTATATAACCCATGCAATACATTTCTTCTATAGCCTCTTTTGCATAATCGGCAATTTGTTCATTATCGTCAAAGTCTTCATATTCACGAATTTTTTCGGCCGTCTTATCACCGATACAGCGATATACCATTACCGCCATATCCTGACGGGTAATTTTACTGCCCACTCCGAAAATATGTGCCTCTGTTCCGTTTACAATACCGTTTTCGGCTAACGCATAAACAGCATCATAATACCAGTCATCCTCCGAAACATCATCAAAGCTTATTCTGCCGCCTTTGGTTGTGTAACCGAACGCATTTTTAAGCATCTGCGCAAATTCTTCTCTTGTAACTTCTCTTTCAGGGTTAAATTCAGAATCACTCACACCCGAAACAATTTTACTTTCCGCAAGCGCTTCAATTGCCTCTACTGCCCAATGCGTATCGGGAACATCTGAAAATTTGCGTTCCTCTATCGGGTCCGGTAACTTGTTGTCAGCTGCATTAGTCGGCGGGAATTCTACCTTGAGATAGTTGCCGCCACCGCCGGAGCTGCCGCCTGAACTGCCGCCGGAGCTGCCCGATTCAGCTGTTGTTACCCTCAATGTATAATCACGCTGTTTGCCATTTTCCGAAACAACTGTCAATGTTACGGCTTTTGTACAATTAATTCTTGATTCTCCCGAAACAAGCTCTTTGTCACCAACGAACAGTCTTGCTTTTTCCGAAAGTTTAAACTCCGCAAGCAAGCCCGATAAATCCTTAGATGACGATTTTAATGTAATTTCGTTGCCGTATATATTACAGCTTACTTTGTTAAGAGAAAGCGAGCGTATCTCATTACCGGTCTTAACCTCATAATCTATACTTCCCGATAATTCATCGTCCATATCCGGAGCAATAACAGAATATTTATATGTCCCTTTGATGTTTTCTGTTTTAAAGCTTGTCTCAAAGCTGCCATCCTCATCTGTTCTTACAAGATTTATTCCGAGATAATCAGATACATTTTCGGAATCATAATTTTCTTCTTCCGCCAGCCTGCATACTACATATCCGTCCCTCATATTTGACTTTCCGGATACTTTTATAATTTTGTTTTTACATTCCGTTTGGTTCAATTCTATCTCGGTTTCGTTCATGTAATATCCGCAGGTATCACCATTCTCAATAAACGGTTCTGCAATAAGCTTGCAGGATTTTATACCATCAATCGCAAAAACCTTTACAGTTGAATTGTTTTGGCTTTTTACTTCCATTTGGAAATTGCTTTCACCGGCTGCGACTTCCTTTACAGAAATCCCGTCTAATATACCGTCACTGTCATATGATGCCATAACAACAACCGCATCCTCGTTTGATGATATACTTACATCGGCAGTTGCCGCATCCTCGGATCTGTTCAGATTCTCAACAGATAGCATTGATTCAAATGCGCTCTCTGTCTTAAACTGCATCTTTGTTCCAGGTACAACAGCTGAGCCATCCTCCGCTGTCATATCATCGGCTATTTCAACACTGTAGCTTTCGCTGTATTTAAGCTTATCCGCAAAATTGATTTCCACATCCTTGCAGTCGTCTGAAATATCAACGCTGCTTACGGCGACTTCATTACGCTTGCTGTCATAAACCTTTATAAAATCGCCTGCATCGCTTAATATTTCCTTGTTGAATGTAATATGCACACCTGTTTCAACAGAAGCGTTCGCTGCACCGTCTTCGGGTGTTGAGCTCTCAATACCAAGGTTTGGAGCAACCTTTGAAAAATCGTTTCCTATGTACAGATTATCCATTAAGAAATATTCGTTTCTCTCGTCAAATCTTGTCGCTGTTTCGGATTCCGGAGTCCTTGCATCGGCATAAACCGAAAAGCATTTTATTCCGCTCTTTACAGTAGAAGATTTATCGGAATAACCGGAAACCACCTTTTTACTGTCATAATATATATCCATTAACAGTCCGTCTGTAGACGATACGGTTAAGGCAACACCGATATTATGCCATTCATTAGCTTTTACCTTACCTATTTCCCGGTTGTTAAACAAAACCGAGCCGTCTTCAATACTTATCAATGTTCCGTAGTTAGTAAGGCTGCCCCAGTTAGGAGCAAACAGCCATGCTATCATATAATCTCTCTTAATGCAAAAATCCATATCATAACAGAACTGTACATCATTAATATTTGAGTCAAGCGCATTATTTAATATGTTAAAACCATTTGTATATTTGTTTATAACTTGCATCGGTGACGGTTTTCCTCCGCCTATACCAATCAGAAACTCAAATGCGCTGTCGCCCATTTCACCGCTTGCGCCTGCCTCTGCCGTTATTACCGGAACAGCTTTATTGTTATACTCAAAGTATTCCGGAAGCGGATTTTGGTCATTAAAATCCCACAACATATTAATCGTTGGAGGAATTTTCGCCGTTATTGAAAAACCAAAGGGCTCTGTAAGCATTGTGCCGTCAATATCTGCTATACTGTCCGCAACGGTAACATTATAAGTATTACCCTTAACCATCGGGGTTTTAAGTTTAACAAGCAAGCTCTTTCCGAGACAATCAATGCTTTCAACCTCAATTCCGTCAACACTTACACTATCGACCGATACGGTAGACATATCTATATCCTTGTTGAAGTTTACTATTACTTCATCAAAGCTATCACCCTGTTCACAAACGCTCACCTTAAACGGACTTACAAAACAATTCTCGTTTTCTCCTATATACATATTGTCAATTTGGAGAATTTCTTTTCTTAAGGTAAACTTTTTTGCAGCACGGTATTCAGCGGTTGTTGTTTTTGAATTAACAAGAACAGAAAAATATTTTATTCCGCCCGCCGGAACCTCTATTTGACGGTCATCAATCACCTTTACCTCGTCAAAATAAACATCAGCGGTCAAATTTTCACCGTCAAGCTCATATCTCATTCCTATTTTATGCCATTCATTTACGTTTACCGCTGCGATTTCAGTCCCGTCAAACGTAATAATTCCGTCATCAAGCGTTACCGCCGCCGCAATCGTTTCATCTTCACCGAAACGCGGTGCGACAAGGTATGCCATAACCGAATTATTTTGATAAGCGAACTCATAGCTTACCGAAACAGCATCGCCGATTCCTTCTCCATTTAGTATATTTACTCCGCCTGTTTGTTCATCAAGGGTTGCCGTTCCCCGTCCTTCACCCTTTCCTGCCGCTATACCGAAGGCAAGTGAATTATCTTCGCTCTTAAAGTCGTTTACAGTATCAACCTCTTGGTTAAACTCAAAATACTCCGGCAGTCCGTTGAGTTCATTAAAATCCCAGGAATGCTCCGATTCGGCAAAGACCGGTATTGCTCCCGCAATATTAGAGGCAATCGTCATAGTCAGCAGCGTAACAAGAAATTTTTTAATCTTCATAAATTATCACCTCCGCAACGTCATTTCTGCTTGAACGCATAACAACCTCCGAACCTTTTTCCATTGTATAATAGTTAGCAGCCATTATGTCACCATAGCTTGCAATCTCCACTGTTTTGCGTGAACGATTTACTTTATATACAAATACATTGTTCTTATTTGATACTACCGCAGGTACTGTTTTACCGTCATATTCAATGGTAAGCGCATTATCTGATTTATATCTCACATACCCATGAAATGATGAGCAAGTTCTTGACCAGCCCATTCCGTTACCCCAGTTTGTGAGCTGTCTAAACGAATCCTTGTCAAGCGAGTCAGTATAAATCATTGCATATGCCGAAAGCTCTCCGGCACTGTTTGTACTATATAGCAATACGTCACCTACTCCAACATCCTTAATATCAAAATCAATTTCCGCTGTCACATTATTGGTTTTCTTCGGTGAAATATCAACCTCCATTTCCTGACCGTTCATTACGCCCACGATTCTTTTGGTTAATTCATCCTCGTAATTGACCGAATCAACTACCTTTTTAACAAGCAGAACGCCTCCGTCATAATTATCTATATCGCTGCCTTTTGTACCTCTTATCAAAACCGCTCCCGCCTGAGCCGAAATACCGACATCATAGAACTTAACATTTTGATAATTACTTCCTGCCGCGAAATAATCTCCGGTTGTAACATCGCAATTATCATAATCTATATTACCGTTCGCGTCACTTTCGGGAATAATAAATACCTTTGCATCATTCATGCCGATATCACCCAAATATCCGTATGATGCCAGAGTATTGCTTGTATACTCTCCCCAATATGTAAACATGCTCTCACTCTTAACCAAATCCGATGAGTCATATTTTTCGGGCAAGGTTATCTGTTTTATGTTATCCTCCTCATCGGTATCAACAACTATTATGCTCGGAATTACTACAGCGTCAAGCCTATCCTTTAAAGCGGAAAGAGTTAATTTTTCCTTCTTATCCCCTTTTGCAAGCGATACCTTTGTTTCTTTAAGAGTATATGTTTTAACCTTTCCTTCGGAATTTACAAGCTTTAAAAAAAGCTCCTCTGCAGCAGTATCCATGCTCACCTTTAAAAGTGCCGCATAGCCCTTTGTTACTTCGCTTAAATATTCAAAGTTTACAGCTTTTCCCTTGAAATCCAAGCTTACCGTAAAGCTTTTGCCAAGCTCAATTTTTTCTGTTCCCGCCGCATTTTTTACAATAATCAATTTCTTGTCATCAAGCATTATTGTTTCGTTGCCGCTTTCATCGTCATAGCCTGTCTGAGTAATCTTACCGCTTATCACCTTGTCGGACACCTGAATGTTAAACACATTCTGAACACCCTTTGAATAGAAAACACTGATAACATTTCCGTCTTTTATTTCCGAAATGTCAATTTCCTCTCCGTCTTTAAAGAAATGCGCTATACTGTCACCTTCATTTCCAATGTTGATATATGATTCATCATTGAACTTGCCGTTCTTAAGATAAATCTTCATATCATTGACATTTACACCTGAAGCAACATAGCTTTCATATGTATTTATTATAACAACATTATAATCGCCGGAATTATTGTTATTCAAAAATGTTATTGTTCCGCTTTCGCAATCAAGAAGATTTTGATCAAACTCCACCGCGGTGCCGTTGTAAATCAGGCACATATCAGCTTTTAGCCGAACTTTTTTTCTTTGGTCATAAGTGAAAACCATGTCCTTAACAGACTCTATATTTTCACATTCAACAATCAATGTTTTATTCTTTCTTCCTGCTGTTGCATATACTATTGTATTGTCATCGTCATCATCGGTGCAAATCGCTTCAATATTATATCCCAACAGATCCTTGCACATTGAGTCACCCTCTAAGTATTCATCGCCGTCAATCTTTATGCGTCCTCTTGTCGCAGGATAACCTGTGCTGTACATTGAGCTGTTTTCGTTCGCAGTCATAATTCCCTCAACAAGCTTTAAGTTACGCCATGAAAGCGCGGTTTTATCCTCGCTTGTTTCAAAAATATCACGGTTTCCTACACCGCCCGTATATTCCAGCTGATTGCATTTAAATGAATTATATAACAGCTTCGCAAGCTCTCCCTTTGTTATATATTCATTTGACAATGTTACAGAGTCAAGAAGTCCGGCGCTGCGGGCAAGAGAATATATATTTGTATTTGTTGTTTCAATCAACCTTTTATAGTTTAACAAGTACAATATAAGCTTTACAGCCTGCTCCGTTGTTGCTTTTTCTTCCGGATAGAATCTTCTGCTTTCATCAACCTTTATATATCCCAAAGCAACAGCTTCATCAATTTCATTAAAAGCGTAATAGCTTTCGCTTACATCAATAAATCTTCTTTTTCTGTCCCCAATATTACTGTTTCTTAAATTCATTATTATGCGAATAAGCTCAGCATTGTCCACATAGTCATTCGGATAAAAGAATTTGCTGTTTTCACCGTCCATAAATCCCGCGCCGGTTACTATATCAATTTCTCTTGTGTATTTATCCAAAGTATCATCAAATGTTCTTGCATATGCAGGCAAGCATCCGCATAGGGTTGCTGCCGCAAGCAGCAACGCCATAAACGCTTTTTTTAATTTAAATTTCATCCTTGTATACCTCGCTTGATATGTAATTCAATGTTTCATCATCCACTTCAAATTCTGATGCAATGTCAACAATAAAGCTGATACCGTTCTTTGTTTTTATATCCTTTCCGAGGAAATCGCAAAGGGTCTGAACAGGTATATAAGATACTCCATCCTTAACATCCATTCTTACACCGAATTTCTTTGTTATACCGCCAAAGGATATTTTGTTATTATCAACAGTTGAAAACGAAAGTGTGTTTCCGTCTTTATTCTCAATCATTACAGTCTTTGTTTCATCATCATATGAAACTGTTCCGCCCATCATGTTTGCCGTTACCCTCAACGGAACCATTATTCTTTTATTATCCTCATAGGTATTAAAATCAAAACTCTGTCCGTTACTATAGATTTTACCCTCACCCTCTTTAAAGAATGTCAGGTTTGATACAAGATAGCTCTTATCGTTTCCGCGAATTATAGGTATTTTATATACGGTAGTATCTCCTGCAACCATATACGCATTTCCCTCGGAGTCCAATCCAGCAAACTGACCGTCTACCGGTGCTTTTGCCACAATCTCAAGAGTTTCCGGATTTATAATATCTCCCATTCCTATAAGGTAACCTGATCTTTCGTCAAATTCCATATAATTCTCATGCCATATTTGCGTGTTCGTTCCGGCATAAGTTTCAAATGAGGTTGCGTAAAGCTTTTGACGCACAACTTCAAGTGTATCGGGATCCATTACAAAATATGCACCGTTGACTGAGCCGTAGAGCATACCGTCAGGACCTATTTTAAGACCGTGCACCGCACAAAGATTTCCCGTTATGCCCGGAATGCGTATTTCAACATCCTTTACAATCTCTCTTGTATCAACATTAAATGAGAACACATGAGCTATATTTTGAGTTGGTGTTGTTGCCATTCCGCCCGTTACCGATGTTGCGGCATAAACTATGTTATCCTTATGGGTTACGGTAAGAATTGACTGGTCGGGAATGATATTCCTGTATATATCTGTCTGATATGTATCAAGATTTATTACCGTCAGCGCGCCGCCGAGCTTACCTCCGGCAGGCAGTGTTCCGATAACAAGATTTCTGCCGACAACATCCATTCCGAACGGTCTGTCCTGCACGCCGTCCATTTCCTTTAGTTTCGCTATTATTTTCGGATTTGTATCCGAATCCTTATCACCCGCAGCAGTAGTATACGGCTTTGTAGGGTCACACTCATAGATCACACCGCCGGCATAGTCGCCATGATATATCTTTCCGGTTGCAGGGTCCGAAACCATACCCTCGCCCTGCTCTGCCGCGATTGCCGTTTTCTCACCTGTTTTAGGATCAAGCACTATACCGTTTGAGCCTTTAAATGCGAAAACATAAAGTCTGTCATCACATCCCACTTTTGTTATTCGTCTTATAAGCGGAACACCCTTTAGCGTTACATTTATTCGCTTCATCTTTGAGGTTTGCGTGTTCAAAACATATATGTTTCCATGATACTGAGCCGTAACAAATGAATATCCCGGAAAATCAGGGTCATCAAGCTGAACAAACCAACCGTTACCTCTCAAATGAGAACCGTATCTACAATTCGGATAATCAATAATCTCTAAAGTTTCAACATCTATGCTGTGAATTATATTATCATACAAATAATAATACTTGCCCTCAAATATATCGGTCATACCCGATGTTTTAAAGTTGAAGGTTTTATCCTCCCATTGCTCTGTTTCCGTATTCCATATGTAACACATTTGCGGATTGGTATATCCGTTAAGCTGCGCGAATACATATTTTCCGCCTGTATATGTAAAACTTACAAATGCTATTTTGTCATCTGTAAACGGATCCGGAATTGCGGTTCTTTCACCTGTTTTTATATTGTATTTATACAGGTGCGTGCCATCTTTTCCGCTTGCAGCTCCGCCGAAATACAGATCATCTCCCATAAGTGCCGGACGCGTAAGACTGTTGCACTCCGGTGAAACGGAAAATAAAGTTTTCATTTCTTTCGTTTCCGTATTCAAGCTGAAAACATTAGCCGTATTTGATGTTGTTCCGTAAAGTATCTTTGTTTCCTCATCATATGCCAGACCTTGACAAAAACCGCTTCTTACCGTAGGAGCGTCGCCCATTTTATCAGGCTTCTTAACCTTCGGGTCATATCTTACTATTGATTTACCCAAAATAGCGTAAATAACACCGTCATTCGTTACTATTCCGTAATATAAATAGCCGCCATAGTCCACTTCAAAGGTATGAATGATTTTTTCCTTATTCAAATCAACTATTTGAATTATACATCCGTTTGAACCCGATACGGAAACAAGGGCGATGGGATTACCGTCCTCAAGAGTTGTTAAACTTCTTTCCGTATATGCTGCTGTTAATGTAGTGCCGTAGGATACAGGCGTACCGTATCTTATAGGCTCAAATTCCTTTGTTTCCTGTGCAAAAGCACTCGGCATAAGCATACATATAACAACAAATATCCAAAGAAATTTACATATTCTTTTCATAATAGTTTCCTTTCTCATTATTGTATTTCTTGTATAGGAACCATTGAATCAAGACTTTCCCATACAAAAGTTTTCATCGCTGTTTCCGGCACTATGATTGTTTCATGAGGTTTTACAACCCGTCTATCACATTCAACCGAAACAAATCTGTCATCGCTGTAAGTCGCATTCAAAATCGTAACATCGGTGCCGTAAGCGCCGCCGTTAATATAAATATTTCCAACTTTCTTTCTGAAAGATGAATTTTGGCGCACATTATCGGTATTTCTGCCTATATAAATGTTATCCACATACATTGTTTCGTTTCTTGCCTGACTTCTCGGCAGAGCAGCATATTCCTCCTCCGTAGGCATTGCGTCAACAAGTACTCTAAATCCTGTAACTGCCGACTTTACTCTTGCGTCTGTTTCGGATAAGCCCTCCGCAACAAGCTCGGAATCAAAATACACATCATATGTCACACCCGTTGAATCTGAAAACGAATAAATAATTCCTATATTGTGCCACTCGTTAACTTTACAATCAGCTATTTCATTCCCTGCGGCATACAGCTTTTCATCATTGAATGTAACGCTTGCATAAAAGGTGTTATCCGCTCCTGTTCCGACAGCATCCGTAAACATAGGGGAAAGCAGACATCCTGACATATCCGCATTTTTATACATAAAGTCCATGTCAACCGTCAGCTTTGTGTTAGACAAGCCTCCGTCAGGTATCGCGTCACCCGCTATTTTAAATCCGTTTGAATAACGATTTAATTCCGCGCCGCCGTACACTCCGGTGAATACACCAAAGCCGAACCCAAGGTCATTATCGGATTGCGAAGCGCCTTGATCGGCGGTTATTATCGGAATATTTGTTTTATTGTTGTAAGAAAAGCCTGCGGGCAAATCAGCACCGTCATCAAAATTCCATTCCACGCCGTTTATATAGTTATCGCTCAATTGAGCAGCATAAATATCTGTGTTTGCGCTTACAAAATAAGCCTTTTCGTTACTTATTCCCGCAAATTGTTCTCCGGCACAGCTATCAACAACTTCAAGAGTTTCGGGATCTATTATTTGATTTGTTCTGAATAAACATCCTCCGCTGAACTCCATATTGTAATCATGCCATATCTTAGCCTGAGTATCCTGTGCAACCTCAATGCCCCCGTATTTGTTATAGCGTTCCAAAGTGAGAGTGTCGGGATCCATAACGAAATCAACACCTCCCGCGCAGCCGTACAGCTTGCCGTCATACGGTGATATTTTAAGTCCGTGTACCGCCGCAATGTTCTCGCTTACTCCCGGTATTATAAGCTCTGTATCATTTAGCAGTTCACCCGAATTAATATCAAAGCTGAAAACATGAGCCGCGCCGCTCGCCGGGCTTGAGCCTGCTCCTCCGCAAACAGTTGTACCGCAATAAGCAATATTACCCTTGCTCGTTACGGTTAAAAGAGACTGTCCCGGAACGATATTTCTGTAAGTTGTTCCTGTATATCCGTTTTGGGTATCTATAACCGTCAACGCTCCTCCGTTCGTACCTCCTATAGGTAATGTACCGCAAAGCAGCTTGCCGTCAGAGGTAATATCCATCCCAAACGGTCTGTCCTGTTCATCATCTATATCATAAATCTTTTGGGGATTGCTGTCTCCAAAATCTTTCTCTGTATCAATTTCATAAATTTCGGCACCCGGATAAACACCTAAATAAACCTTGTTTCCTTTTGATGTTATACCCTCTACCTGTCCTATATTAAACGTCTTTGCCTCTCCTGTTTCGGGATTATATTGAATCCCCTGCGCGCCGACGTAGCAACCCATATAAAGCTTTCCGTCCGATGCAACCTTTGCTTTTCTTAAATTCGGTTTCAATCTTTCAAGACTCGTGCTTAATTGGTATGACGAACGGGTGCCCGGGCAGATAATGCTTAACAATCCGTCATATGATGCCTGCGCATAGCATAAGTTGCTGCCGTATTTCCGGCATACAAACGGAATGCCCTTTCCGCATGGTTTCCATCCTCTCCAAGTTCCCAATTGTGTATCTTCAAGCGTAACGGTATCTATACTGTGATAATAATTATATGCAGATGTATCACAGTAATAAAGCTTTCCGTCAGCAGGATACTCTGTCAGTCCGTATATCTGATATGTAAAGCTCTTTAAAGCTCCGTCACTCTCTGTAACCCATCCTTCTTCAATCGTATCCCAAAAATAAGCCGCTGTATTTCCATCTATTGTGAGGTTTACGATAAGATAATTTCCGCAGTCATACATTTCACCTATGCTTGAAACATTTTTGCCCTCGGGATTCGGAATCACTGTATAGTCATCGGGATCGTTTGGATTTATGCTGTAAATATGAGCCTGACCGCCTTGCGAGCCTGTATATGTTCCTCCGGCATAAAGTCTGCCGTTTACAACTTCACATCCGCCGCCGCCGTCTGTATCCGGAAGCTTAAAAAAATTCGGATTCATTACACCGTCTTCAATTTTGAATACGGTTCCGTAACGATTGCCGATTCCAAAGCATACCCCTGCCTCCGGAGCAGTTATATCCGCACAATCTCCGCTGAATGTTGTGCTTATATATCCGTCTGCGCGAGTGCAGCTGTTATCTTGTGGTGAATATATTAAAATGTTTCTGCCCACAGCCATATAAACATTGTAATCCGGGTCAACCGCTTTTGCAACAGCCAAATTGGTATATGTAAGATTATCAAATTCAAATACGTTTATAAGCTTTTCCGTATTAACATCAACAACCTCCACAAGCTGTTTATTAACCACATTGCCATCTTCATCGGCCGAACTGCCGTTTACGCAAGCTACAATTACAGGATTTCCGTCCTTCATCGTTGCGGCACATGAGCGGAGATATGCCTGTCCCAGACCTGATTCACTTTCAAATCCGAAATCTAAAAATGATATTGCTTGTTCATATCCCAGACAGGATATATTCATCATAACAAGTGTAAGAAAAAAGCATATCCAGCTAACATTTCTTCTCATCGCTTTCCTCCTTGTTTTATGGAATATTACACACTTACCTTTACTATTTTAGCTATAAATTAATATTTGTAGGGGCGGATATTATCCGCCCGAACATATACCGTGAAACGGGCGGATCAAGCGCCGCCCCTACGGTAGCGTATCCGTCATAGCTGAATAGTAACCACTTACCCGCCTTTTACGGCGAGTAAGTGTGTAATTTCAGGTTACGGTGTAGTATCGTATACTATAGACGTAATATCTTTGACCGGTTTCATTGTACCAACGCCGTCCCAAATAAATACTTTTATATAGTTACCAAACTCTTGTACAGTTTCTCTATATTCGTATTCAATCATATCCATTGCATCCATATCTATTTCCTGAATATTTGAATTTATCATTATATCATTCTCATCATATGAAGCTGTAATAATATATCCGTTTATCGCACTCGGACCCGAATATACCCGATAAGGACCTTTTACCTGTCCGTGACTCCATCTGTCCGCCTCTACCTTATATTCGCTGCTGTAATAAGGACTGTTCGTACCTTCAAACTTAAAATTATTTATTTGTATCCATGTTTTTTTACCATAATTTTCAGTTCCGTCATCAAACTCCGAAGCGTCTGCTCCGTCTGTTGTTGCGTACATGCGTATGCTTCCAACCGTTGTATTTTGCGGCTGGCTGATTGTTCCTACACATACATCATCAATATAAACTTTAGCGGAAATTCCGGAAGTCTTGATTGGGCTAAAACAGATGTTCACTGAATGCCAGCCGTCTTCTGTTTCCTGTAAATCAAGTCCTGTATCTACACTTTCTATATAAATTCTGCCGTCTTTAATATAGTTGTTTGTGAGCTTGTCTCTGTATGCATTACATATTGCTAAAAAGCCGAACGCTATTCTTGAGTCCTGTATTGTGAAATCATATGAAATTACGCAGCTCTTATCACCAAAGCTATCAAAATCT
>JAQXTR010000052.1 GCA_029219585.1 Clostridiales bacterium | reverse complement strand
ACAATAGAAAGCGGTGCTGTGCATCGCAAGCAAATACAACAATTGGGACTTGTAAAATGTAATACAACATAATTTTCATTATGTTGTATAAATAAGCATAACTCACCTAAGTATATACTATTAGTATACCACCAAACGCAATAATCGTCAACATTTATGGGCTAATTTAACAAATTTCGTACATATAAATAAAATACAGCAAGCCAATTAGTGCCAATTTAACAAAAGCATTAAAATAGGCTTTATTTCTATGTGCCATTATATTGTAATCTGATGCAACATAATGAAAATTATGTTGCATTGATATGATATGGAGAAATACTATGAGGAAAATGGCAATAATATTTTTTATGATTACAATGTTATGTCCATCGTTCAGAGTGCTTGCTGACAGTGGAGGTTACATAGTAAAATTTAAAAATGAATACATTCCGGAATCAATTAATAATAGCTTAATTGACTCTGGTTTAGGTGATAATGTATATCTAACTGACAATATTGATGCTTTAAAAGGTTATGATACACTTATTGAATATATTGAAACAAATGATACCGTTAATCTCATTGATGGTGCAACGGATGGCATTCAATGTTTTTCGATAGATGAAACTATCGGGGATGCATGGCAGTTAGATATGGTAAATGCTCAATATGCATGGGATTTGGCAACGTACGGGAATGACATAAATGTCGGTGTTATTGATTCGGGATGCAATCGGCATATTGATATTATCAATAATCTTGTAGGCGGACATAATTATATATTGAACACTGATGATTACTCTGACAATGTTGGACACGGCACTCATGTTTCAGGAATAATAGCTGCCGAAAAGAACGATTTTGGCATAACAGGTATTGCACCAAAAGCTAATATATATGCTTTAAAGTGTTTTGATGCAAATTATCAAACCACTGTAAGTATGTTGGCGAAAGCAATTTATTCAGCGATTGATGATTATCATTGCCGAATTATAAATATGAGCTTGGGGTTAAAAGCAAATAGGCAGACATTATATGATGCCGTAAAGTACGCCGTTGATAATAATGTTATTATTGTTGCGGCAGTAGGCAATGACGGTGATGATACACAGTACTATCCGGCGGCATATGAAGAGGTTATAGGTGTCGGTTCGGTTGGCGCAAATAAAGAAAAATCATATTTTTCGCAGTTTAATGAATCAGTGTTTGTTGTAGCGCCCGGAGAATGTTATTACAGCCTTAAAGGAACGGATGAATATATTAAGGCTCAGGGTACATCACAAGCCACTCCTCTTGTTGCAGGTTCAGCCGCAGTTTTGCTTTCCGCCGACTACAGTCTTAGTAACACTGAATTGAAAGAACTATTAATGTGTTATTCGGGAGATTTGGGAGAAGAAGGATTTGATACTGAATACGGATACGGTTTGCTAAATACAGAAGCGTTATTAAAATCTGTTATCGGACAGTATTATATTTCTCCTATTAACAACGGAGAAGTTATTATATACAATAATACAGCCGATGACTTGTTTGCAACAGGAATCTGGTCGGAAGAAACAGTTAAAGGAGGATTTTGCGGGAAAATAAATGAGATATTTGTACCGCCACAGCAAAAAATATCATTAGAATACAGTGGGGAAAAATTTAAATTTTTTCTATGGGACTCTTTTAATACTATGAGACCATTAACAACAATGAGAAAAGGAGAAATGCAAAAATGAAGAAAATTATATCAATAATTTTATCGGGCATGCTTAGTTTATTCTCTTTTGCCGATATAGCATTAGCAAAAGAAGAAAATACAATTACATATGATAATACTGTTATAGAGGATAGTATTGATGTATCATCAAACGATGAACACAGCAATACACAATATTATATAGGGACTGATGGTTATCTATACTTAGGAAATGAACTTCTGTTATCAAAAAAAGTGGTGAACTTTGATATTGATGAGGTTCAATCCATAATATCAGTGTTGGTTGAAGAAAATGATGAATACATGAGATATGAAAGCAGTTTGAATGAAGTTGAGTTTAAACCTGTGGCTGAAAGAAATTCTACAGAAATCATTAATGACGAAGATGACGAGGTTATTCTTTTTAGTGCATCCGAAAATGAAGCAACGATATATAAATTTCTCATAAATGAGATGAAATTAAATCAAGCTGCCGCATCCGGAGTGATTGCGAATTTGTTTTGCGAAAATGGTTCTTTTGAGCCGAATAGAAGACAAGGCGGAGGTACCGGTTTCGGTACATATAATGATGGCGTGGGGTATGGAATATGTCAATGGACATATTGGAGTCGAAAGAAAGATTTGCAAGATTGGTGTAACAAAAATGTCGGAAGCGGGAGTTGGAGTACATTAAATGGTCAATTAAAATTTATGAAACATGAATTGGAAAAATCATACACAACTGCTTTAAATAAAATCAAATCGGTTCCAAATACGAAAGCCGGAGCTTATGATGCAGGCTATTATTTTTGTTATTATTATGAGAAGCCGTATTATTATAAAACTACATATAAGAGAAATGGAAAAGTATATAAAAATGAGTCTGATTACAGAGGAATCATAGCACAAGATAAATATTGGGAGAAATATTCAAAAGAAACTAAGCCTGCACAGCCAACAATAAAGAGTGCCGAGCCGCAGAGTAACAGTTCCATTAAAGTAAAGTGGGATGCTGTAAGCGGTGCAGCATCATATAAAGTCGGAATACGAAAGAGCGGATTAAAAGAGGAATATGTTGATAAAACAACATCGGGAACATCTTATGTTTTTAACGGTTTGCAAGCAAATACAACATACTACTTCAGACTTTATGCTGTAAACAGTGCCGGAACATCAAAACGTTCGGTTACTTTTGCATCAGGTACATTGACCGACACCCCAAAAACTCCTAAAATTGCAACAGGAAATGCACCGGACAGCGAATTGGTGATTTCGTGGGAAAAAGTATCCGGAGCTGACTATTACAAAATTGAGAGGTACAGAGGTGATGTAGGAGTCAATGGAGCGGAAGTGATAGCTAAAAAAGTAAAAGGAACTACATATACGGATAAAGGTTTAACATCAAACTCAAAATATTGGTATAAAGTGTATGCGGTAAAAACATTTGAGGGTTATGGAAACGAAGACGCAAGAGGTAACAAAACATTTACTTCGGCTGCAAGCGAGACAGTCGGTAAATTCACGAGGATTTCAGATCCTACCATTACGCAAAGTGACAGTACACCCAACAAAGTCGTTTTAAAATGGACAAAGGCTTATGGAGGCAACACATATCAATACAAGGTTTGGAGGCAGTCACCGACAGACAAGGAATTTAAACGGTTAACAACAACAACAGATTTAACATATACAGATAATACTCTGAAATCCGGAAATGTGTATAAATACAAAATTGAAACTGTTACTAAAGAAGGCAACCATTGTACAAACACAAGTGAGTTTTATATAGCACCTAAAATCACAACAGCACCGAATGTAACACCAAAATCCGGAACAGAAATGAATGTTAGCTGGAACAAGGTTGCAAGTGCCGGGAAAGTTAAATATGCATTGATAAGAAAAGTAAACGGCAAGGAAACAACGGTAGCTACAACGACAAACACCTCATATACCGATACAAAGCTGACTGCAAATTCAACATATTCATATTATGTGAAAGTGCAGGACGCTTCAGGTAAAACCTTAACAACAACCCCGTCTGCAACAGCAGTTCTTCAAATATTGCCGACAAAGATTACATTAAACAAAACGGCAACATCATTGGTTGAAGATGCAACAGTACAGCTGACGACAGCGATTACTCCTATCAATACAACAAGTTCGGGCATTACATGGACGTCGGATGATGACAATGTTGCAAGTGTAACTTCAGGCGGTCTTGTTACAGCAAAAAAAGAAGGAACCGCTACAATTACCGCAACTACATCTAATGGAAAAACTGCAACGGCAACAATTACTGTTGTAAAAGACGCCTGTGTGTTTGGCGAATGGATAACAGATAAAGAACCAAGTTGTACTGAGGAAGGACACAAATACAGACAGTGCAGTAAACATGGTGAAACTGAAGAAGCCGTAATTGACGCAAACGGACATTCATATTCTGAGGAAATGATAGAAACAAAAGAGGCTACTTGTATCGATGAGGGCGAAAAAGCCTATGTATGCTCGGTTTGTGGAGATAAAAAAGATATTACGACAACAGAAAAAACCGAACACTCATTTAGTGATTGGATTGTTGATAAAGCGGCTACCTGCAACGAAAGTGGTTTGGAATACAGAGAGTGTAGCGAATGTGGTTTTAAAGAAACCAAAGACATAGAAATGACAACACATAATTATGAACTGACCGCAGAAACGGAAACAACTCCGGACGGACCCGGAAGCAGGACATACACTTGCTCGATATGTGGTGATACATATACGGAGGTTTATGTGCCGGAAGTTGCAGAGGGAGAAATCAGAATAGGAAGTGCAGCACCAAGACCGGGAGATACTGTAACCGTTCCTGTAAAAATTACAGAAAATCCGGGCATAACAGGTTTTGAGTTATCTCTTGAATATGACAAAAATGCTTTGCTTCCGATAGAAATGACCAGCGGTGAACTTTTGACATCCGGTTTGTTTATGTCTACACTTGATTCGGGTGTATCGGCTGACGAATTGGATGTGATTAAAGCCGTATGGAGTAACGATAGTGCAGTAACTGAAGATGGAGAGCTTTTCACTATAACATTTGAGATTCTCAAAGATGCGGAGGAAGGCGAACACAAGATAGGGCTCACATATGAAAAAGGCTGTATAACCGACGAAAATTTCTATGATGTTATGCCGAGCGTAGTAGATAATACAATTACGGTTGCAGACGTTTTGATGGGCGATGTAAATCAGGATAGACGAGTGGATTCAATGGATAATATTTTGCTTACAAAGAAAATTGCAGAATTTCCGGGAGTAATATTCAATGCAAATCAAATGAAAGCTGCAAATGTTCATCACGACTACGATAAAAACGGAGATCCGTATATTTCAATTAAAGACGGTGTAAGACTTTCGCAATTGCTGGCAGGATATCAGTTTGAAACA
>JAQXTR010000051.1 GCA_029219585.1 Clostridiales bacterium | reverse complement strand
TTTGCAAAATCAGTTCAGAATAGGTCTTTCAAGAATGGAAAGAACTGTCCGTGAGCGTATGTCAACGCAGGAGCTTGAAATAATCACACCGTCATCACTTATAAATATACGTCCGATAATCGCTACAATAAATGAGTTCTTCGGCTCATCACAGCTCTCGCAGTTCATGGACCAGCCAAACCCGTTGGCAGAGCTTCGTCATAAGAGAAGAATTTCAGCCCTCGGTCCGGGCGGTCTTTCAAGAGAAAGAGCAGGCTTTGAGGTTCGTGATATTCACTACTCGCATTATGGCAGAATGTGTCCTATTGAGACACCTGAAGGTCCTAACATCGGTCTTATAACATCGCTTGCAACCTTTGCCAAGATTAATCAATACGGCTTTATTGAAGCTCCGTACCGCAAGGTTGTAGACGGAAAAGTTACAGATATAATTGAATATATGACAGCCGACGTTGAGGACGGCTACACTATTGCGCAGGCTAACGAGCCTATTGCAGAGGACGGCTCATTCCTTTCAAAGAGAGTATCGGCGCGTCACCGTGAGGACATCCTCGAAACAGACCCGCTGCACATTGACTACATGGACGTATCGCCCAGACAGCTTGTATCGGTAGTATCGGCATGTATCCCGTTCCTTGAAAACGATGATGCCAACCGCGCGCTCATGGGTTCAAACATGCAGTGTCAGTCAGTGCCTCTTCTTACAACAGACTCACCTATCGTCGGCACAGGTATTGAGTATAAGGCAGCAAAGGACTCCGGCTCAGCAGTGCTTGCAAAGGAAGACGGAGTAGTTGAAAAGGTTGACTCGGACAGAATAATAATTCTCGGTGACAGCGGCAAGCGTCATGAGCATAAGCTCATCAAGTTTACGCGCTCAAACCAGAGTACCTGCATAAATCAGCGCCCGATAGTATCTGAGGGAGAAAGAGTATCACGCGGTGATATTATTGTAGACGGACCGGCTATGGATAACGGTGAGCTTGCTCTTGGAAAGAATATTCTTATCGGATTCATGACATGGGAAGGCTATAACTATGAGGACGCTGTCCTAATAAGCGAGGAGCTTGTTAAAAACGATGTATTCACATCAATTCATATGGAAGAATATGAATGTGAGGCTCGTGATACAAAGCTTGGCGCAGAGGAAATAACAAGAGATATACCGAACGTATCCGAGGATGCCTTAAAGGATCTTGATGAAAACGGTATCATAAGAATAGGCGCAGAGGTTCACGCGGGTGATATTCTCGTAGGTAAGGTTACACCTAAGGGTGAAACGGAGCTTACAGCAGAGGAAAGACTGCTGCGTGCAATTTTCGGCGAAAAAGCGCGTGAGGTTCGTGATACTTCTCTGCGAGTTCCGCACGGTGAAAGCGGTATCATAGTAGATGTAAAGAAGTTCTCACGCGAGAATCAGGATGAGCTTTCCGCAGGTGTTAATCAGTCGGTTGTCTGCTACATCGCTCAGAAGAGAAAGATAAGCGTCGGCGACAAGATGGCGGGCCGTCACGGTAACAAGGGTGTCGTTTCACGCGTACTGCCCCAGGAGGATATGCCGTTTTTGGAGGACGGAACTCCGCTTCAGATCGTGCTTAATCCGCTCGGCGTTCCGTCACGAATGAATATAGGACAGGTTTTGGAAATGCACCTTGGCTATGCATACAGAAATCTCAGCCTTAAAACGAGAGAGGAGCTTGAAAAGATTTCAAGCGACACCTTCAGAAAAGCCGTACTTGAGGCATATGACGCAAGAAGACCGGGACGCTTTATAAAGATTGCAACTCCGGTATTTGACGGCGCTCAGGACGCAGACCTCAAGGAGGCATTCAAAGAAGCAGGACTTAACAACACTTATAAGTCGGTCGTATACGACGGACGCACGGGTGAGAAATTTGACAATCCCGTTACGGTCGGAGTCATGTATTATCTGAAGCTGCACCATCTCGTAGATGATAAGATCCATGCGCGTTCAACCGGTCCGTACTCGCTTGTAACTCAGCAGCCGCTCGGCGGTAAGGCTCAGTTCGGCGGTCAGAGATTCGGAGAGATGGAAGTCTGGGCGCTTGAAGCATACGGCGCAGCATATACCCTTCAGGAAATTCTTACGGTTAAGTCAGATGATATTGTAGGACGAGTAAAGACGTATGAAGCAATTGTTAAGGGCGAGAATATTCCTAAGTCGGGAGTACCTGAATCCTTCAAGGTTATGGTTAAAGAGCTGCAGTCGCTTGCACTCGACATCAGAATTCTCAATCACAATATGGAGGAGATCGACCTTGATGCATCGTTTGAAGATGATGATGACAGCGATATTGTAAGCAGTGATATTATCGAAACGATGGAGGAAGGCGACGTACCGCAGGATAGACTTGCAGAAGAAGATCTTGATGAGGCAAATATGGTGCTTGATGATGATTTTGACGCAGTTACTGATGACGGTCTGGAGCTGGATGATCAGTCAGATATTATGGATGAGAGCGACTTTTAATGTGGTTTGACAAAGTAACATGGAGGTTTTCGAATGTTAGAGTTTAACAGTTTTGAAGCAATTAAAATAGGTCTTGCGTCGCCGGAAACTATTCTGAAATGGTCACACGGTGAGGTAACAAAGCCTGAAACTATAAATTACCGTACTCTTCGTCCCGAGAAGGATGGTTTATTCTGTGAAAGAATATTCGGACCGACAAAGGACTGGGAGTGTCATTGCGGTAAATATAAAAAGATAAGATATAAGGGTAAGGTCTGTGAGCGCTGCGGTGTTGAAGTAACCAAGGCGAAGGTACGACGTGAAAGAATGGGGCATATTCAGCTTGCAACCCCCGTATCACATATCTGGTATTTCAAGGGCGTACCGTCATCAATAGGTCTTATGCTCGATTTATCACCGAGACAGCTTGAAAAAGTTCTCTACTTTGCATCATACATTGTAACGAACGTAAACACTGATCTCGTAAACAATGACCTTGCCGAGGGTCAGATTCTTTCGGACAAGGAATATAATGAATATCTCGAAAAATACGGGAAAGAGGCTTTTTCCGCAGGAATGGGAGCCGAGTCAATAAAGCTGCTCCTTGAAAAGATTAACCTTGAAAATCTTGCAGAGGAGCTCAAGGAGGAGCTTGAAGAAGCTCAGGGACAGAAAAAAGCGCGTATAATCAAGCGTCTTGAAATTGTAGAGGCATTCAGAATTTCGGGCAATCGTCCTGAATGGATGATACTTACAATCGTGCCGGTTATCCCGCCGGAGCTTCGTCCTATGGTTCAGCTTGACGGCGGACGCTTTGCGACAAGCGACCTTAACGATCTGTACAGAAGAGTTATAAACAGAAATAACAGACTCAGAAGACTGCTTGAGCTTGGCGCTCCGGATATTATCATACGCAATGAAAAGCGTATGCTTCAGGAGGCTGTTGATGCACTTATCAACAACGGCCGCCGCGGAAGACTTGTAACCGGACCGGGCAACAGAGGTCTTAAGTCGCTTTCGGATATGCTCAAGGGTAAACAGGGACGTTTCCGTCAGAACCTTCTCGGTAAGCGTGTTGACTATTCGGGACGTTCGGTTATCGTAGTAGGTCCGGAAATGAAGATTTACCAGTGCGGACTTCCGAAGGAAATGGCTATTGAGCTGTTCAAGCCGTTTGTAATGAAGGAGCTTGTTTCCCGCGGTATCGCGCACAATATAAAGAGCGCAAAGCGTATGGTAGAGCGTACACGTCCTGAGGTATGGGATGTGCTTGAAGATGTAATAAAGGAGCATCCTGTTCTTCTTAACCGTGCGCCTACGCTTCACCGTCTTGGTATTCAGGCTTTTGAGCCGCGTCTTGTTGAAGGCCGCGCGCTTAAGCTCCACCCGCTGGTATGTACAGCATACAATGCGGACTTTGACGGCGACCAGATGGCTATTCACGTACCGCTTTCTCCGGAGGCTCAGGCAGAGGCACGTTTCCTCATGCTTTCAGCAAACAACCTGCTTAAGCCGCAGGACGGTCATCCGGTAACGGTTCCTACTCAGGATATGATCCTTGGTTCGTATTATCTGACAATCATTCGTGAGGATTACAAAAAGATTTATGATACTATATTGAAGGACGACACAAAGACAGCTGCATTTGAAGCTCTCCTGGAAGAAACGAATGAAGATCCTGTAATAGCAGATGCAGACAAGGAGCTTATAAGCTATCCGTCATGGAAGGAAGCCTTTGAATATATTCTTACACTTGAGAAGGTAAGACTCAACGAAACAAAGGCGGACAAGGTTAATCCGGTAATAGTAAAAACTCCCAAGAAGGATATTACCGTTTCTGTTCAAACCTTCTTAGATCTTGCAAAGAAGGCAACAATAAAGGTATTCACATCTGTTGAAGAAGCGCTGCTTGCCAATACAGTTAAGTCAATAACATATCATGAGCTGATTAAGGTACAGGTAACCGGTGAAGTAAACGGAAAAACAATAACAAAGCTTGTTGAAACAACTGCCGGTCGTCTTATCTTTAATAATAATGTTCCGCAGGATCTCGGCTTTGTAGACAGAACAAATCCGGATACAGCGCTTGATTTTGAGATTGGATTCATTGTTAAGAAGGGACAGCTAGGAGATATAATCGGAAGGTGTATTGACGTGCACGGAACTTCAATTACGGCAGATATGCTTGATAAAATCAAAGCAACAGGCTATAAATATTCAACGCTTGCCGCTCTTACGGTTTCAGTATCGGATATCAATGTTCCGGGCAGCAAGCCTGAGATACTTGCGGACGCGCAGAGGAAAGTCGATGCAATTACTGCAAAGTACCGTTTCGGCTTGCTCAACAATGAAGAGCGTTATCAGCAGGTAATCAAGATATGGGCAGATGCATCATCAAAGGTAACCGACGCCATGCTTGAACACTTCGGTGAATTCAATCCGATATATATGATGGCTGACTCCGGAGCCCGTGGTTCAATTAACCAGATACGACAGCTTGCAGCCATGCGAGGACTTATGGCGGATACACAGGGACGAACAGTCGAGATTCCTATCAGAGCTAATTTCCGAGAGGGTCTTAACGTACTTGAGTACTTTGTATCATCACATGGTGCACGTAAGGGACTTACCGATACCGCGCTCCGTTCTGCCGATTCAGGTTATCTTACAAGACGTCTTGTTGATGTATCACAGAATGTTATCGTTCGTGAAATTGACTGCGGAACAAACAAGTACACAGAGGTTGAGGACATCAAGGACGGACAGGAGGTTATTGAACCGCTGTATGACCGTATTGAAGGACGTATCTCATGGGAGGATATCACCAATCCGGCAACGGGCGAGCTGATTGTTAAGGAAGGCGATATGATTTCACCGAGACAGGCTCAGAAGCTTGTTGATGCGGGTATCAGAAGTGTTAAAATCCGTTCGGTACTCACATGTAAGTCAAAGGTCGGAGTGTGTGCTAAGTGCTACGGAAAGAACCTTGCAACGGGTACTCTTGTTAATATAGGTGAGGCTGTTGGTATAATTGCGGCTCAGTCAATCGGTGAGCCGGGTACTCAGCTTACAATGAGAACCTTCCATGCCGGCGGTGTTGCTTCGGGCAGCGATATTACGCAGGGTCTTCCGCGTATAGAGGAATTGTTTGAAGCCCGCAGACCTAAGGGTGTTGCTATAATTTCCGAAATTGCAGGTACAGTAAAAATCAACGATGCTAACCAGAGACGTGAGGTTATAATTACAAATGATGAGGACGGCGAGGCAAGAACCTACGCTATCCCCTACGGCGCATCAATTAAGGTTCATAACGGTGATTACCTTGAAAAGGGCGGCGAAATCACAGCCGGTTCTGTAAACCCGAATGATATTCTTAAGATCAACGGTCCTGACGCGGTTCAGATGTACATCACACGTGAGGTACAGAGAACCTACCGTATGCAGGGTGTTGATATCAACGATAAGCACGTTGAGGTTATTACACGTCAGATGCTGCGCAAGGTAAGAATAGATGATGTCGGTGACACAGATCTCCTTATCGGTTCACTCACAGATAAGCTTGACTTTGAGGATGCAAACGAGACAGTTAAGGCTAAGGGCGGCGTTGAAGCAACAGCTTCTCCTGTTCTTCTCGGTATCACAAAGGCTTCTCTTGCAACAGACTCATTCCTTTCAGCCGCATCGTTCCAGGAGACAACAAAGGTTCTCACAGAAGCGGCTATCAGAGGAAAAATTGACCCGCTGGTAGGTCTTAAAGAAAATGTTATTATCGGTAAGCTTATCCCTGCAGGTACGGGTATGAGTATGTATAAGGATATTAACATCACCAAAAACGGTGAAGAAATTTTCAGCGAGGATATTGAATAAATTTATGAACAGTCTGCACAGCAAAAATTGCTGTGCAGATTTTTTTGTGTATATTAATCTTCTTCTTTTAAATTTTCCAAAGCAACTCGGACTGCCTCAACAACAAATGCAGAAAAGGTACAATCAAGACCTTGTATTGATGCTTCTACAGCATTAATTATGTCATCCGGAAACCGAATGCATTTATTGGTAGTGTGCGGAGTGATCGGTATTTTAAATTTACGCATATTACAAAACCTCCTGTCTTATTTGGTAATACATATAATAATATTATTATATATAAAAATTATATATTTATAAATATAGCGTTTGCAATGCAAAATATGTAGAAAAAAAATCGAAAAAAAGAATAAATAACGTATTGCAATTTGTAATGCAATATGTTATAATGAACATACCCATGGAGCGACAAATTTAAATATCTCATAAGAAAAATGACTTAAAACCTATGGTTTTGCTATTTCGCTTATGTCAAAAGCAGTAAATTCAAAGGAGATGATTAAATGCAAAAAAGCAAAAAAATTTATCTGTTAGTGTTACTGATAGTAATAAGTTCTATTCTTTTTGTAGCTGGAACATCCTTAAGCACCGCTTCTGTAACGAAAAACTTTTCAGATGTAAATGAAAAAGATTGGTTTTTCTCAGATGTACAATATGTGCGCGGAAAAGCGCTTATGAACGGAATAAGTGAAACAACTTTTGCCCCTAACGATTGCACAACTCGTGGGATGATTGTAACAATTTTATGGCGTCTTGACGGAGATCCCCAGATTGTAAATAAAATCCCATTTTCCGATGTTATAAGTGAAAAATATTATTATAATGCAGTAGGTTGGGCTTCGGCAAACAGAATTGTCAGCGGATATAACGATACAGCTTTCGGACCGGAAGATTATATAACCCGTGAGCAGTTAGCTGCAATCTTATACAGATACGCATCGTATAAAGAATTAAATATCTCTTCTAATAAAGACATAAATAACTTTAAAGATTTTGAAGAAATCAGCGAATATGCTGTTGAAGCTATGAAATGGGCAAATGCTAATGGAATAATTACCGGTATCACTTCAGAGACAATAAGCCCTAAAGGAAACGCAACACGATGCCAAGTAGCTGCCATTTTAAAAAGGATGTGCGAAAACATTCTTAATGCAAAAGATGATAGTCCTCTAGAAGAAAATCAAAACACAGAAAAAGAAGATTATACTATAACAAATAAACCCTCTGCGGATTTAAGTGAAGATACCTCATCTTCAGATAATGTACCGCCTTCCGGCGCAGGCGATAATTCCACTACAGATGACTCTAATAATATTCACGAAGAAATCATTGTGGAACAACCTGCAATAAAAGTAAATACCGCTTATGGTAAACCGGGAGAGGTCATAGAAGTCACTTTGTATTTACAAAAAAATCCCGGCATTCTCGGTATGATATTAAGTTTAGAATATGATGAAACAGCAATGAGATTGTTAAGTGTAGAAAATGGTGAAGCTGTTTCTGATGTTTTGACATTAACTCCGTCAAAAACTTTAGATTCAGGAGTAAGGTTTGTTTGGGATGGTTTAGAAGTTAACTCAACAGATATTAAAAACGGTACATTGCTTACTTTAAAATTTGAAATATCGGATAGTGTAACAATCGGTAAAAGATATTCTTTAAAATTCAACTACACTCCCGGAGACATAGTTGATACTGATTTAAATGAAGTGAATCCAAGAATATATCAAGGATATATAGAAATAGAGGAATTCTAAAAGAAAGGGGTGAGAAAAATGAAGAAAAATAGTTTTATATTTTTTATACTGACTTTGTTTATTTTGCTGTCATCAGCAAATGCTTTTGCAAGCTCTGCCACATCAATCTTTGTAGAAAATACTTCTGTTGCAGTAAATGAAGAAATATTGGTACCTATTAAAATAAACAATAATACCGGTATTTGCGGGGCTACACTATCAGTTAGTTATGATAACTCTCTTGTTTTAAAAAGCATTAGTGTCGGAGAAGCCTTGGGTTCACTAATTATGACAAAGCCGGGTAATTTAGCATCAAATCCATTTAATTTGGTATTTGACGGTATTGAGGAAGATTCTACAAATGGCGTTATAGCATATTTGTGTTTTAATGTGATGTCAGAAAGCGGCACTTACGATATTTCTGTTACATACGAAGCCGGAGATATTGTCAATGGTAATCTGGAAGCACTTGAAGTTGAAACTTTAGGAGGGCAAGTGACGGTTGGAACGAGTCCCGGTGGTGGTACGGGAGATGAAGGCGGTGATAATGAAGATGTCGAAAAACATGATAATCCCATTATTACAATTGGAAATGTAACAGCGAATCCTGTAGAAAGTATTGATGTCCCTGTTTATATGGCAGGTAACACAGGAATATGCGGAACTACATTGAAAATTGCATATGATGAAGCCTTAACGCTTACGGGAATAACAAAAGGTGATGCGTTATCCGGATTAATAATGACAAAGCCGGGAAATTTATCAGCAAATCCTTTTAATTTGGTATTTGATGGTATTGAAGAGGACGTCACCAATGGACTGTTTTTCACTTTAACCTTTACTGCGCCTCAAGGCAACGGCATATATGATATCACAGCAACATATGAAGAAGGCGATATTGTAAACGGTGATCTGATGCCGATAGATGTTTTTCTTAAAAAAGGAAGCATTACAGTTGGCTCAAAAATTATTGAAGTTATAATTGGTGATAAAATAGTTGGCTTGCCTTCGATTACTGAAACAAGCGGGGACATATATGTTGCTTTTTATAATGATTCAGAAATGATGACTTCTGTAAAAGTGTTTGATTTAAACAACCCGAAAATTACTGTTGCAGAAGATGCAACTGCGACATATGCAAAAGTATTCTGCTGGACAGATGTTTTAGCGCCATTATGTGAGTCTCAAAAGATCACATTAAAATAAATGTAAAGAAAGGAATGAAAACAAAATGAAACTCAAAAAGCTAATTTCATTAGTTTTGTCATTAGTAATGATGGCATCATTGTTTGCTCCTGTTTCTGTATTTGCAGGGGGAGCCACGACAATAACAATACCCGGCATAAGCGACACTGCCGGTTCAACGGTTGATGTTGCAGTGCAAATTGAAAACAATCCGGGAATTCTTGGTGCAACTTTAACCTTTGAGTTTGATGAAGGATTAATATTAGTCGGTGCAGCCAACGGCGATGCCTTTTCGGCTTTGACAATGACAACACCTGGCAGTTTTACATCGCCGTGCAATTTTGTATGGGATGGTCAGGAATTGACGGATACTGATATTTTGGACGGTGTTATTTTAACGCTTCAATTCAAAATTCCTGATGATGCACAATCAGGTACAAAATACAATATTACCGCTTCCTATGATGATGGGTCAATCGTTAACAACTATCTGAATCCTATAGATGTTAATATTATTAACGGCAGTATTGAAGTGTTGGATTTTACTTACGGCGATTTAAATTCAGATAAGAAAATTAACACCACTGATGTTATTATGATGAGAAGGCATATCGCCGGTGGTTATACGCAAATGATTAAGGAACAAGCCGCAGACGTAAATCTTGATACAAAAATCAATACAACCGATACAATTTTAACAAGAAGATATATAGCCGGCGGCTATGGCATTACTCTGCCTTATCTATCTGCGGGCTGCAATCATGTTATGGAAGCAATTCCCGCTAAAGAAGCAACCGAGGAAGAAGAAGGAAATATTGCATATTGGTATTGTAAGGCTTGCGGTAAGTATTTCAGAGATGAGAAAGGTATTACTGCAATTACATTGGATGAAACGATTATACCCAAATTACCAAAATCAGAATATTCTATTCAATATATGTGTGATATGGTTCCGATAGGCCCGGACAATAGACCTATTTCTTACGCACCAGATACATACAAACCTACACAAACGAAGATTCTTCCGATACCCAAAATGGATACCTACAAATTCCTTGGTTGGTCGGATAAAAACGGAAGAATGTACGGTACTGAAATTCCCGAAGGGACAACCGGCGATTTGGTCTTGTATGCAAACTGGGCAAGCGATAGAAATAAAGCTGTCCCGGTTAAAAAATTAGGAGATCCTATTATTTGCGAGGATTCTGATAACGGCCAAATTTTATTTGTTTATGAAATCGGAAAAATACAAAATATCCCGTTGTTCGAAACGCAGGACTTACTTGTGGCAAACGGCCTTATCACAAGCACAGGTATCGTAAAACAAACATCAATAACAAAAGGTAATTCAGAAGAAATTGGAAAGACAATAGCAAATACCACAACGAATTCTGCAACATGGACACTTTCAAGGGATTGGAATGAAAGTACAACCGTAAGTGAAGAATGGGCAGAACAGCACGGTATGACCGTTGAAGAAGCGGAAGAACTCTGCAAAAATAGCAGTAACACTTATAATATGGTTAATTCTACAGGCGGTTCTTCAAGCTTAGTTAACAGCAATAACTCATCTTACAAAATATCTGCAAACAAGGCACATACTGACTCAACATATAATGAAGAACAAAAATATGCCAAATTTAATATTGATGGTAAGCTATCAAACTCCACAACTGCTTCTGTAGGAGTTAGCGCTGGAATTGAAGTACCGCTTGGCGTAGCTAAGGGAGAAGTTGGAGCTGAAGCAAGTTTATCTAATACAACTGCTTGGGAAATTGGCGCCGGATATGAACAGAGCAAATTTACAAAGGACATAAAAACAGGTACAAACAGTTGGTCGAAGAATATAGATATTGCTAATTCAAAATCTTCAACAGCCACATCATCAAAAACATGGAACAGTTCGCAAGGTTTTAGTTCGAGTGCTTCCACAAGTGCGTCTCAGTCTGTGTCAAAAGCTGTTTCTGAGTTAATCAGTAAAAAGAACTCAAAAGATTCTACTTATACAACAGGTGGCAGTGAGGGCGAATCAAAGGAATATGCGTCCTCCCATGCACAAGAAGATTTATACAGTTCATCTGTTACATATTCAGAAGCTGAGATAGAAATATCTGAAAGAAAATTTGAATCAACCGGCAATACATATGGTGCATACAGACTGGTTCAAGTTGGTATGGCGCATGTGTTCGGTGTTGTGGGATATGACATCAAAAACAAATCATACTATACATATACATACAGCGTTTTAGATGATGATGAATACAAAGAATATCTTGATTATTCTTATGACAGAACCTTTAATGATTATGAAACCAGCGTTTTGCCGTTTGAGATTCCCGGATTTGTAAACGATTATGTAAACAGCAGAATTGCGTCATCCAAACTAGAGATTAACGACGATGGCATAGTAACGAAATATTTGGGTTCATCAGATGATGAAATAGCACTGATTCCGTCATACTATACAAAGACAAATACAACGACATGTGAGCCTGAATTCCATAAAATTAAAGGTATTGCTCCGGGATTATTTAAAGATAACACAAATATCATCGGTGTATCGATAGGTAACTTTGTAAATGAAATCCCTGAATCGGCGTTTGAAGGCTGTACGGCTTTGAGAGAAGTGATATGTCCCAATGTTGTGAGCATTGGAGCGAACGCCTTTAAAGGCTGTTCCTCCCTCAGTGAATTTTCATTGCCGGATGAAATCGAATCCATCGGTAAGAGTGCCTTTGACGGTATACCTGCAATTAAGTCTAACGCTCCGACAAAAGCAATTGCAAATATTGTAGCAAATTCAAATGTTAAGAATATTACTTTAGATATTTCAAACATTGAAGCCGATGATTTCAGTGACGTGTCATTTGATATAGGAGAAATTGAAACATTTAAATTGTTAGGCGGGTATAAAGAATATAAAGGCTTAAATATCAATTCTGACTCACAAACAACAATAATCAGCGGTATTACTATTTCAGACTGTGATGTAGTCCCGATAGAGATTTCATCACCAAATTTAACATTGGAAAGAGTAACAGTACACAGCGATGGCTTTGCACTGATTTTAAAAGCATACGAAACAACTCTTTCCATAGAGGGTATATCTAATATACTGTCCGAGAGCGAAAACAGCATGATTACCAAAAACATTAACTTAGTACAAATCAATGAAGAAACATATTCGGCGATTGAAACAAATGGAAATGTTTTGGTCTGCGACACCGTAAACAACAATGATGTCTGTATCGCTGATGATAAAATTATAACAATTACTGAAGAAGAATATATAAATTATTTAACTTCGAGGAAAGTAACATTTAATGCAAACGGTGGTGTCCTTGGCAAAGAAAAAGATTATAAAATGGTTCCATACAACGGCTTAATGGGTGAACTACCTGTTGTTAGCCGTGACTACTATACTTTTGACGGGTGGTATAAAAATCCTCAAACAACTGACGGTGTAGTTGACGAAAGTCGCGGAGAAGAGGTAACGAGCGAAAGCTTAATGACTTCGAGTGTAGATATTACACTATATGCTCATTGGGTGCTGAACGATGTATCAGCTTGGACACCGGCTTCGGAATTGCCTGACGGTGCAGAAGTGGTTGATACAAAGTATTCATATACGCAAACCCATTATACAGAAAGTTCATCTACTTCTTTAAGCGGATGGAGCTGTTATGATTCATATTGGGTACAATCAGGTAGCGGTTACTTCCACTATGCAAATTTCAGCGGATATAATATGAATGGGCGATATGCTGATTTCAAGTCGGATCGTTGGTATAATTATGAAACAGAAACCAATAAGCGTGATACAAGTGCAGGACATACCGGATACATTTATATGCATTGGTGTCAGGGAAGAAGCCTAAGTTCAGGACCATATGACAGTTGGATTGAAAGAACACCAACCAATGCAAACGGTAATAATTGTTATACAATTCATTCTTTTGACACATCAACTAATTTTACAAGTACAGATAGGAGTGGTAATGCTTATAAGGCAGACAATGTTTATGATTATAAATGGGCTTGCACGGACTCATATTATTGGTATAAGATTCCGTACTATACTTGTTGGTATACGGACTATTATAAAGTATTTAAGTACACAAAATCAGAAACGAAAGAGTCTGTTGAGTATCCAACCGGAAACAACATTAGCAACATTCAGGAATGGGTACAGTACAGAATTAAATAATAAAGTATATATTAAAAACGCCTAATAGATACAAATATAACAGTGACAACAACCAGATGTTATAAAGCTCATAAATGACTTTACATTTTGATATTACATAATAGAGCAACAGCAAAACTAAATTATTGATTATGTGCCTAACTTTCTGAGTTCCATAAAATTCCTTGGGGCTGTATTTTGATACAGCCTCATTTTTTTAAAGATAAATTATTAAAATAAAAAAACAGGCAAATCAAGAGTAAATCATCTCTTAAAATGCCTGTTTTATTTTATATCTTATTTATAATCAGCATACACCCTGCTGCATCATAGCCTCTGCAACCTTCATAAAGCCTGCTATATTAGCACCTGCAACAAGGTCAAGCTTACCGCCCTTAGTAAGATTGTATTCCTTAGCTGCCGCTGTAGCCGCATTATATATTGATACCATGATACCGTGGAGCTTTGAGTCAACCTCATCAAATGTCCATGAAAGTCTCTGTGAGTTCTGGCTCATTTCAAGAGCTGATGTTGCAACGCCGCCGGCATTTGAAGCCTTACCCGGAACAAAGTATACACCGTTCTGCTGGAGGTACTCTGTAGCGTCCGGAGTTGTAGGCATATTAGCGCCCTCTGCAACGATAAGAGTACCGTTGGCAACAAGCGCCTTTGCGTCATCGATGAGAAGTTCATTCTGAGTAGCGCACGGAAGAGCAACGTCAACCTTAACATGCTGCCACAGACCTGCTCCTTCAAAATACTGAGCTGACGGATGAGTGTCAACATACTCCTTGATTCTGCCTCTCTTAACCTCTTTGATTTCCTGAACAGCCGGAAGATCAATACCATTCTCATCAATGATATAGCCGTTGGAATCTGACATTGTAATAACCTTAGCACCGAGCTGCTGAGCCTTCTGGCAAGCATAAATAGCAACGTTACCGGCACCTGAAACAGCAACTGTCTTGCCCTCAAATGATGTGCCGAGCTCCTTGAGCATCTCAGCTGCAAAATATACAAGACCGTAGCCTGTAGCCTCTGTACGTGCAAGCGAGCCGCCCCATGTAAGACCTTTGCCTGTGAGAACTCCCTCATATACATTCTTAAGTCTCTTATACTGTCCGAACATAAATCCTATTTCTCTTGCGCCTGTTCCTATATCTCCTGCCGGAACATCGGTATCAGCGCCGATATGTCTTGAAAGCTCTGTCATGAAGCTCTGGCAGAAACGCATAACCTCCATGTCAGACTTGCCCTTCGGGTCGAAATCCGAACCGCCCTTGCCGCCGCCGATCGGGAGCGTTGTAAGGCTGTTCTTAAAAATCTGCTCAAAACCGAGGAACTTAATAACGCTGAGGTTTACTGTCGGATGAAGTCTGAGACCACCCTTATAAGGTCCTATAGCGCTGTTAAACTGTACTCTGTAGCCGCGGTTAACCTGAACCTTACCGTTATCGTCTACCCATGGAACTCTGAACATAACTATTCTTTCCGGCTCAACGAGTCTTTCAAGAAGCGCTGCCTGTTCAAATTCAGGATGAGCATCAAGAGCCGGCTGAATTGTTTCAAGCACCTCTGTAGCAGCTTGAATAAATTCCGGCTCACCCGGATGGTTCTTCTTTAATTCTTCTAATACTTTCTCACCATATTTCATTGGGAGAAACCTCCTTTAAATAAAAATATTGTTGTTTCAGCCCTATGCGAATAACGGGCTGTAATTTTATTGTACAGCAGCAAATATATGATTTGTTTGTTGCCTAGTGTTATACTCTTAAGACTTAGCTATGTATAACTAAGTTTTTGAGCGCTAACAGTATTATAGCACGATGTGAGTAAATATGCAAGAAAAAAATTACCAAAAAGGACTTTTTTTACGAAAAAATTTAATTTTATTCACTAATTATGAATAAAATTGAAAAAAATTGTAAAAGTTATATTAGGGTAACATTTTTATTACTGCATAAGAAGCTTTATAAAATCGGAATTATTTTCCGTTCTCTCAAGTAATTGCAGAATCTTTACGTACTGATTTAAATTTTCCTTACCTAACTCACGTCTTATTGCTCTTCCCGCTTTTTGTTCAATAGGTGTAAGAAGCTTTTCATCGCGCCTTGTGCCTGATCTGAGTACATCAATCGCGGGGAATATACTCCTTTCCTGAAGCATTCTGTCAAGCTTCAATTCCATATTTCCCGTACCTTTAAATTCCTCAAATATCATATCATCCATACGGCTGCCCGTTTCGACAAGCGCTGTTGCAATTACTGTAAAGCTGCCGCCGTCCTCTATTTTTCTGGCCGCTCCGAAAAATTTCTTAGGCTTATACAGTGCGTGGGGCTCAAGTCCTCCGGAAAGGGATCTTCCCGATGGCTGCTCTGTGAGATTATATGCTCTTACAAGACGTGTTATCGAATCGAGAAGAACCACAACATCCTTTTTCTGCTCTACCAATCTCTGCGCTCTTTCAAGAACAAGCTCCGCCATTTTGCAATGATTTTCCGGCATCTGATCAAAGGTTGAATATATAACGTCACAGTCAATTGATTTTTTTATATCCGTAACTTCCTCCGGACGCTCATCAATAAGCAATATTATAAGCTTTATATCGGGATGATTTTTTCTTATTGCCCCCGCTATTTCCTTTATAATAGTTGTTTTACCCGCCTTCGGAGGCGCAACTATCATACCTCTCTGACCTTTTCCGATAGGTGAAATAATATCCATAAGTCTTGTCGCATATTTTTGTCTATCCGTTTCAAGCTTTATTTTCTCAATCGGAAATACAGGCGTGAGCTTTTCAAACGGCTTTCTTTTCAATGCTATTTCAAGCGGATCACCGTTTATTCTTCTGACAAATAGCAGCGGCGATGATTTTGTACTGTCCTCAACCATACGGCAGTCTCCTACAATTTCATCTCCTGTTTTTAAGTTGAATCTTCTTATCTGTGTCGGTGAAACATAAATATCTTTATTTGACGCTGAAAAATTATCAAATCTTAAAAATCCGTAGCTTTCATTTACAACCTCAAGAACTCCGCATATTTCCGTTACATCTGACGGACGCTCCCTTTTTTTCTGAGCAGGCTCATTCTTTTCGCTTATATCAATTTCTTCTTTATAGTCCGTTTCCTCTTTTATATTTTTCTGTGACTCAATAATTGCATTAATAATATCAATCTTCTTTAAGGCTGAAATTTTGGGGATATTCAGTTCTGATGCTATCTCTTTTAAATCTTCCTTTTTCATTTTATTTAATTTTTCAAATTCATACATACAAACAAAAATTCTCCTTTAATAAAATATATTTTTCTTATTTCTTCATTTGGACATTTTATAGAAAAAAATTCTGATAATAATTTAATTTAAAAACAAAGTATAAAATATTGTATACTATTTTTACGAAATGTTATTTTTTCATAAACAATTTAAGTTTTTTAAATAAATTTAAAAACATCCTTTTCTGTTGATCTTATAATTTCTATATCAGCATTTTTAAACAGGTTTTCAAAAATTTCCGTAACAAAATTCTCAGTAGGATAATGTCCGGCATCTATAATATATATTCCGCTTTCAACGCTGTCCATTGCATTATGGTATTTCATATCTGCCGTTACCATAACCTCCGCACCGAGTCTTTTTGCCTCAGGGATCAGGTCATCACAGGCGCCTCCGCCCACTGCAGCCTTTTTTATCTCTGCATCCAAATCGCCGCATACCCTTACAAACGGTGTTTTAAGAGCCTGCTTTACCGTCTCGGCAAATTCTCTCAGTGTTAATGATTTCTCAAGCTCACCGTACCGTCCGAGACCGCAGCCTTCATAGCTATTATTTTTTTCTATTATTTTCTTATTAATTATACCGAGCTTATCTGCAAGTATATCATTTATACCGCCGTTTGCGCAATCCATTGAAGTATGAGCTGCATAAAGAGCTATATCATTTTTTACAAGCTCCTTTAATATATATCCCTGCGGTGTATCGTAATCAATATTATTGGCACCTCTGAAAAGAATCGGATGATGCGATAATATCATATCAGCACCCGCCGCTGCAGCCTCATTAACCGTATAAACATTTGTATCAAGCGTAATGTAAAGCTTTTCCACCTCCTTATTTCTATTTCCGCACAAAAATCCGGAGTTATCCCATGAATACTGTAATTCCCGCGGAGCAGCATTTTCAATGATTTCAATAATATCCTTAGCCAACAGCATTTTTAATATCCTCCGAAGCCATGCGGCATTTCTCAAAATAATCCATTTTTATTATATCACATTTTTCCGATTTTTCAAGACCTTTTATAATTTTTATAAATTCTCTTTGTTTTTTTTCAAGAAGCGCCCCGAATTTTTCATGATTATAAAGATAAACGGGCAAATGGTAATCAATATCCCTTTCAAACGGCTCCTGCTTTCCGTTTTTAACGACTAAAAGATTATAAACCCTATGTCCCTCACACTCAATATCCTCCTTTTCAATGGTAAAGTCATTATTGATAAGATATTTTCTAAGCTCATACTGTGAGTTCATAGGCTGCAGAATAAGAGTCGAAGCTCTTGCAACTTTTTCATCAGCTCTTATTATATCCTCTATCAGCTCTCCGCCCATACCGGCTATTATAATCGTATCTGCCTCCCGCGGCTTAAGAACCGACAAGCCGCTTCCCAGTCTTGTTTCTATTTTATTGCATAGTCCATATTTTTTTATATGTCCCTCTGCGGCTGCAAGCGGTCCCTTCCTCACATCCGAAGCAATAACGCGTCCCGCCCTTCCGCTTCTTATAAGCTCTATTGATACGTATGCATGATCTGTTCCTATATCCGCCGCCGTATCGGCGTTTACATAATTGATTATACAATTCAGTCTTGGTGTAAGCATATTTTAATTGTTTTCAAGTTATCAACAAAATGCGGATAACTTAATCCCCTTTCATTATTCCCTTTTTTATGCGGTTTATCATGAATTTATCCACATTTTCCACGAGTTATCCACATTTATTGTCACACTGCTGTAACAATAAACCATAAAAATATGGTAAACCATACTTTTCGGCTCTGTTAAGCCATTTGTCAATTTTAGAATTATAAACAAAAAGTGTGGATAACTATGTGGAAAACGTGTATAACTTTTTTATTATCACGTTTTTATGCCGTTTTCTGCGTTTATAAGCTTAAAACGGATAATGTGGATAATTTTTTCAGGTTTACATAATTATTCCGCCGTTAACAGGAATATCCGTTCCTGTTATAAATCCCGCCTTATCAGACGCCAGAAACAACGCGGTATCTGCAATATCCCTCACATTTCCTATTCTCTCCAGAGGAGTTTCATAGATCAGAGCGTTCATATCCTCGTCTGATAAATGAGAATTCATATCTGTGTGTATAACCCCCGGTGATATACAGTTAACCGTTATTCCCGACGGTCCCAGTTCCTTTGCCAGAGCCTTTGTAAAGCCTATGACAGCAGCCTTTGAAGCGCTGTAATGCACCTCACAGCTTCCTCCGTTCTCTCCCCACATTGACGATATATTTATTATTCTGCCCGACTTTCTTCGGAGCATATCGCCAAGAAATACCCTTGATGTTACGAACATACCCTTTACATTTACATCAAACATTCTGTCCCAGTCAGCTTCCGTTATATCCTGAAACATTTTTATCTGTGAAATACCGGCATTATTTATAATAACATCAATTTCTCCGGTTTTATGAATAATTTCCGCCGCGGCCTCGGTATCCTTAAATGAAGATACATCACATTTAATACCACGGGCGCGGAAGTTTTTTTCAAGCTCCCGTGCCTCCTCACCGCTGTTTTTATAAGTAAAAAATACTCTGAAGCCCGCCTCTGAAAATACCCTTACACATTCCGCTCCTATTCCGCGGCTGCCGCCGGTTATTAAAACATTTTTCATTTAATAATCCTCCGGTCTTTCTCTGGGTATGAATGTTCTGCTGCTGCTTACTTCACCATCCGACCCGCATTCATCCATTGCCTCCTCCATCATTACAATCTGACAGTCTGATTTTATTTTTCCTCTTAAATCAATCTTACTGTATTCTCCGTCAATCTGAATTGAGGCTCTGAGCGTATCATTAAGCTGTATCTTAAGAACATGCATTATTTTTTCTCGGATAAGCTCATCCTCAATAGGAAACATTATTTCAACACGCTTATCAAGATTTCTGTTCATCCAGTCGGCCGATGAACAGTAAATATTCTCGTCTCCGTCATTATAAAAATAATAAATACGCGTATGCTCAAGGTATCTGCCCGTAATTGATCTAACGGTTATATTTTCCGAAAGCCCTCTGACTCCCGCTCTTAAGCAGCATATTCCTCTTACTATAAGATCAATCTTAACTCCGGCGCAGGACGCCTTATAAAGCAGAGAAATTATCTGCGGATCAACGAGTGAATTCATCTTTGCTATAATATGAGCCTTCTTTCCGGCATCGGCATTTCTGATTTCACGCTCAATAAAGCTCTTCGTCCTTTCTCTTAGCCATATAGGCGCTACTATAAGCTTATTCCATTTCTTCGGCTCACAGAAGCCGGATAGCATATTGAAAAATGCTCCCGAATCATCCCCGAATTCCTTTCTGCAGGTGAATATACCCATATCGGTATAAAAATTGGCTGTTACATCATTATAATTACCGGTTGCCAGATGCACATACTTAATTATACCGCTTTGCTCGTGTCTTATTATTTCCGTTATTTTAGAATGGGTCTTTAAGCCTAAAAGTCCGTAGATAACATGACAGCCCGCCTGTTCAAGTTTTCTCGCCCATACAATATTATTGCTTTCATCAAAGCGTGCTTTAAGCTCAACAAGCACAGTAACCGCCTTTCCGTTCTGAGCCGCCCGTTCCAGAGCTTTTATAATAGGAGAATTACCGCTTACTCTGTAAAGCGTCATCTTTATCGCAAGCGTATCCTCATCATCAGCCGCAGTTTCAATAAACTTAACAACAGGTCTAAAGGAATCATAAGGATGATGGAAAAATATATCCCTCCTTTTTATTTCATCAAATATATTGCCGCATTCCGCAATACGCTTCTGTACCTGGGGTGTAAACGGCTTATACTTATATTTGTCAAATCCCTTTTGCGAATATATTTTATTCAGGAATGTAAGATCCACAGGTCCTTTTATTAAGTAAATATCATCCTTCTTAACCTTAAGCTCATCTGTAAGTGTTTTAAGCAGAGCATCATCTATGCCCTCCTCAACCTCAAGCCTTATAACCTGACTCCTTTCTCTTTCCTTAAGATTTTTCTGAATTCCTTCCAACAAATCCTCACTGTCATCCTCATCCAGGGGTATATCGGCATCGCGCATAACACGGTAAACGCTGCTGTTTATTATTGAATATCCCGTAAAAAGCTCATCTAAAAATTCCTTTATTATTTCCTCCGTAAGTATAAATTCTGTTTCTGCTCCGTTTGAAGGAACGCGGATAACTCTCGGACATATCCCCGGAACCGAAACAGTAACAAAGCCCTTCTTCTTTGTTTTTATATTCTTTACAAGAGCGCATATATTAAGCGCCTTATTCTGAATAAGAGGGAACGGTCTTGATGAATCCACAGCCATAGGCGTAAGTACGGGAAATATATTACTGTGAAAATATTCGGTAATATGCTTTTTCTGTTTTTCCTCAAGCTCATCAAATCTTACAATCTTCACCTTTTCCTTTGAAAGAAGAGGAACAAGACTTCTCAAATATGTTGAATACTGCATATCAACAAGCTTATGAGTTTTCTTTGATATAGCCTTAAGCTGTTCTTTTGCCGTAAGTCCGGAAGCATCACGTTTTTCAACTGACGTTATATTTCTCAGTGACGCCACACGCACCATATAAAATTCATCAAGATTTGATGCCGTTATGGCAAGAAACTTTATTCTTTCAAATAAAGGATGATTTTTATCCCTTGCCTCATTCAGAATTCTGAAATTAAAATCAAGCCATGACAATTCCCTGTTAATAAAATTTTCCGGTGCTGAATAATTAATCTCCATTTTTTTCTCTCCTGTTATATATTCTTGATTCTCAGCCTTGCCTGTATACCGAAAACTTCTTCAAAAAAGCTTTCATTTTCCTCAAACTTCCACTGTTCCATTGTTATATCCGAATCCGTTAATGCAGTTATTATCATTTCTCCGTTCTTTAACGACACCTTAATATTTTCTATTCTCTGTTTATATTCAAAATCAAGCGCCAGCGCAAGAGAAAGTATTGAAGAAAGCTTTGAAATCTGAAGCTTTCTGCTCTTTGTAAGGTACTTATATTCCTCATGCTCAAATATACCGTTCTGAAACAGTACAACAAATGAAATTATATCATTATCCTTATTTGAAAGTCCAAGCAGCATATTTGATTTCTTTATATTATATGAATACACATTATATTCATTTACATTTATATAAAGACCCGTGTTGGCATATATTGCCGCTACCTTAAGCAGAATAAGATCTGATTTTGAAAGACCGAATTTTTTAGACAAAGCATTAAAAATTTCTCCGCAGTATTCCATTGTCTTATTCACATGCTTTAAATTTATATTATATCTGCCTGCATAATATAAGGCGCTTGAAATTATGTCGTTTGTAAAAATATGCTTTGTATGGGTAAATTTATTTTTTTCCGCAAACTCAACACATATTCCATCCGTAAAATCAACGGCGGGCATATAAATTTTTTTCTTTTCACTATTTCCCGCAAAAGGTCTGTAAAGAAGCAGTGATGACATAATCTGACGGCTCTCCTCATTACTGAAGCCGTACTTATCCGAAAATTCATATATTCCGTTATCCATAAGCTCTGTATAAAGATCTTCAAGCCTCTCCCATACAACCGTATCATCCTTAAGCTTAAGCGCAGATTTAATATTATCTGTCTGAGAGCCTATAAGAATTATTGATTTATATTTTGGATTTGTAAAAAAACTGTTCTGATAAATTTCCAGCATATTTGACGTATATTCCTTAAGAAGTCTTGAAAAACCTATTGTACTGTTATTTACACCCGAAATAAGCTCCATAATTCGAAGCGAACCGAGAGGAAGATTCTGAGAAAATTTAAGCTCTGAATTTTCATAGCTCGATACCTGCAAGCTTCCCGCAGAAACATCGATTATAATTGCGCCGTCCTTTATAATATCATCGAAATTGCTCATATTAAGCGCCAGCGCCTTATGATGAAGAAAACGCTCCTCCTCGTTTGAAACAATACTCACCTTAAGACCTGTACGTATAAATATCTGATCTCTTATGTATTCGCTGTTTGACGCTTCTCTCACTGCCGACGTGGCATAGCATATGTAATTGCTTACCCCGTATTCCTTCATAATGCGCTTAAAGCTTTCCAGACATGAGCATATTTCACCCGTCATTTCATAGCTTATTTTTCCGTAATTATACGTTTCCTTTCCTATAGCAATATTACTTTCGCAATGCTCGACCACACTTATTTTATCTGCCTCTCTGTCAAGCTGGAATATTTTCATGCTCAGTCTTGATGAGCCTATATCCAGAGCGGCAAAAAGAGTTAACTTATTCATACAACCCCCCTCTTTCAAATATTATTTATACATTAATTATACATTATTTTCTTCATTAATACAAGGACTTATAATAAAAATTTACACATATAATACATATTTTTAATTTCTGTAAAATAAATTATTGCAATAATTAATTCCTTGTGATATAATGTAGGATGAACCAATGTAGGATAAAAGCACTAAGGAGAGTGAATTATGGACTGTAATAAGATATGGGAGGAAATACAGGATGCCGTAAAAACGGCTGTAGGAAGTGATGTAGGCTATACTGTTCATATTAAAAGAGCCGAGGTCGTTTCATTTTCCGATTCTGTATTTACGATAGCAGTTCCCAGCCCGATAAACAGAAATATGATTGAATTCCGATTTAAAGATAAAATAGAAAATGTCCTTGAGGCGCACACCGGTCAGAAAATTATACTAAAGGTTATACTGGAAGAAGAAAAGGATGAATTTTTACAGTCTTTAAGGGCTGCAAAATCAGAAACTGCTGCCGCTCCTTCAAAGTATCAGAAGGATGAATCAAATCTTAATCCAAAATATACTTTTGAAAACTTTGTAATAGGCTCATCAAATGAATATGCCGCCTCCGCTGCAATAAGTACAAGCGAGAATCCCGGGCATATATATAACCCCCTTTTCCTCTTCGGAAATTCGGGATTGGGAAAAACTCATCTTATGTGTGCGATAGGAAATAAAATAAAGCAGGAAAATCCTGATGCGAAGATAATATATATTCAGACAGAGGCGTTTACAAACGAGTTTGTCGAATGTATAAAAAACTACAAAATGGATTATTTCAGGAAGAAGTACAGAACCGTTGATGTACTTCTTGTTGACGATGTTCAGTTTCTTGAAAACAGAGAAGGCTTTCAGGAGGAATTTTTCCACACCTTCAATGAGCTTTCCGGAAAGAACAAACAAATAGTTCTTACAAGTGATAAAAAGCCGAGTGACCTTATAACTCTCGAAGAAAGACTCAGAACACGTTTCTCCCAGGGACTGCAGATAGATGTAGCTGTTCCGAATTATGAAACGCGTCTTGCTATTCTCCGTAAAAAAGCGGAGGTAAACAAATACAATATAGACTACAATATCCTTGAATATATAGCTGACCGAATTAAATCAAATGTACGTGAGCTTGAGGGAGCGCTTCTTAAGCTTGTTTCACTTGCTCAGCTTAAGCACAAGGATATCGACCTCGCCCTTACTCAGTATACGATAGAATCAATTCTTCCAAAGGACGGGATAGTAAAAATAACACCCGACAAAATCATGGAAAAGGTCTGCACGGTATATAACGTAACCAAGGACGAGCTTTTGGGAAAAAGCCGGATAAGACAGCTTGTGGTGCCGCGTCAGGTAGCGATGTATCTGTGTGCCAAGCTTACGGATATGAACAGCATAACCATAGGACGGGCATTTCACAAGGACCGCACAACGGTAATGCACGGTATTGATAAAATAGAAAATGACCGTATTACAGACGAGGACCTTAAAACAAATATAGACTATATTATAAAGGACCTTCAGTCTGTATAAATACAATCTCCCTTGTCCTTCACCTACATGAGGATGTGATAATAAGTATGCGCAAAAATTGTGGATAACAGGTGTATAATGTGTTTATAATAAAAATATTTCCATATTATAGAAATTATAAATATTTAATTATAAACCTGAAATTAACACGGGCTGTGAACAAAAAACGGCTTGACTATCGGAAAAAAAAGACTTTTCAATGATTTCCACGCCCCTACTACTACTACTAGAAAAAATAATATAATATATAAATATATATGAAAAAAAACCGGTTTTTCCGGTGATGAAAAAGATATTCACATATAAAGGAGCTGTTTATAAATGAAATTTGTATGTTCTAAAACAATTTTAAATCAGATAGTAAATGTTGTACAGAAGTCTATAGGAGCAAAAAGCTCACACCCTATAATTGAATGTATAAAGATAGATGCTCAAAGCGACGGTCATGTTACATTCACAACAAACAGCATGGAGCTGTGCATTGAATATAATGCGGATATGACGGTCTATGAGAGCGGAAGCGTTGCCCTTCCTTCAAAAATATTCGGTGAAATAGTAAGACGTCTTCCCGAGGGTGAGGTTGAAATTACCATTGATCCGAAAAACTATGTAACCGATATTGAATGCGAACAGAGTAAATTCAATATACAGGGTATGTCATCAACAGAGTTTCCTGATGTACCTATTGTAGATGAGCAGTATCAGACTGAAATAAGTCAAAAAGATCTTAAGCAGATAATAAGAAAGGTATTTCCCTTTATTTCACAGGTTGAAACAAGAAAGCCCGTTCTTACGGGAGCGCTGTTTGATTTCAGAGGCTCGGAGCTGAATGTTGTAGGCACGGATTCTCACAGGCTTGCTGTTATAAAAACTCCGGCAGCGGATATCGGAATCTCAAAGAAATTTGTAATTCCGGGATCTACCCTTTCAAAAATAAGCCAAGTACTTTCCGATGAAGAGGAAATGATTAAAATGATAGTATCGGACAAGAATATTCTGTTCGATTTCGGAGTGTTTCAGGTATATTCAAGGCTGCTTGAGGGAGAATTTCTGAAGTATGATGTAATTCTGTCCGCAACCAATTCCATCAGGGTAAAGGCAGATAAACAGAGAATTATAAACAGCCTTGAAAGAGCAAATCTTATAATAAATGATGATCTTTCGTCAAAAACCGAAAATAAGATGCCGGTTAAGCTTAGTATTGCATATAATAAAATCGATATTTCCTGCAAAACTGTAAAGAGCTATGTAAACGATTCGGTTGAGGTTGAGCATGAAGGAGGAGATATTGTAATAGGCTTTAACTGCCGGTTTATGCTTGATGCTCTCAACGCGTGTGATGAGGAAAACATTCTTATGGAATTTTCAGCTCCCACAAGCGGCTGCTTTATAAAGCCTGAGGACGGAAGCAATCGCTATACCTATATGGTATTGCCGGTAAGACTGTATAATTAAAAGCACTAAAAAATATTATCAGAGGTAATTTTATGAAATATACGTCAATATTCTGTAATGATACCAACGAAAATACCTATTTGGTTTTCGATGAGAACACAAGAAACGGAGTAATAATAGATCCGGGCTGTTTAATAGATCAGATTGAAAGGATGATTGAGGAAAATTCGGTAACGGTCAAGTATATTTTACTGACTCATTGCCACTATGATCATATTATGAGCATTATTCCGCTTAAGGAAAGAACGGGAGCAAAGATTGTTACAGGCGATAAGGGAAGTATGAATATAGGCAATCCCGATATAAATCTTACCCTGCACGGTCTGGGGTATGAGATAAAGGGAATAAGGTCGGATGTTGTTCTTAAGGACGGTGATAATCTGACGCTTGACGGACTTTCTTTCAGGTGCATATATACTCCCGGACACACCGACTGCGGGGTATGCTATCATATTGAAAATGAGCTTTTTTGCGGAGATACACTGTTTCTGCGCTCATGCGGACGATGGGATCTGCCGACGGGAAATCAAGATACCCTGTTCCGTTCAATCAGAGAAAAGCTTTATTCTCTTCCGGATGAAACGGTTGTTCATTCAGGACATGGACATGATACGGAGATAGGATATGAAAAGAAGTTTAACTTATGTGTAAAAGCATGATATTAATAATACAGAACGGATACAGCTGTGATTATGAGGCAAGACTGTTTGCGGGACTTTTCTTTTCTGATAATGAGGAGGTAACAATATCTCAGAACTTTGATTATTCGGAAAAGATAATAAATGTTTATACACATATTGTATTTGAAGGCAAATCGTATTTTGAGGATTACAGCTTTGAATTTGATAAGGCAGGAAAATCCGAAAAGCTTATAAAAAAGATTTTTACTGCGTCATGTACAAAATCTCTTTCTCATGCCGCAATGAAGATAAGAAAAATAAATTTTTCATGGGGAGTTATGTGCGGTATAAGACCGGCTAAGAACGCAAGGCAGCTTTATGAGGAGGGCTGCAGCAGGCAGGAGGTCCGGGATATTTTCAGAAACGTATATGAGGTATCGGAGGAAAAAACGGAGCTTGCTCTCACTGTCGCCGAAAATGAAAAGCAGCTGCTTGAAAATATAGGAAAAAACAGTGTGAGTCTGTATATAGGTATCCCGTTCTGCCCCACGCGCTGCGTTTACTGCTCTTTTGTATCGACGGATATAAGGGTAAGCGGAAAATATATGGCGGAGTTTGTGGATAAGCTGGAGCTTGAAATAGAAAAGACAGGGAAAATTTTAAGAGATAACGGACTGTACGCAGAGAATATTTATATAGGCGGCGGAACTCCGACAACTCTCACAGCTGAATATTTTGAAAGAATATTTAGAAAGCTGTACGATAATTTTGATTTGGACAGGCTGATAGAGTTTACCGTTGAGGCGGGAAGACCGGATACAATAACTTCAGAAAAGCTTGAGGTATTAAAAAAGTACGGCGTTAACCGCATCAGTATAAATCCTCAGAGTATGAATGATAATATACTGAAAAAAATTGGAAGAAGCCACAGCTCGGAAATGATTTACAGGGCATACGAGGAGGCAAGAAAAATAGGCTTCAGCGTCATAAATACGGATCTTATCGCAGGACTGCCGGATGAAACGCCGGAAATGTTTGAGAGGAGTCTTGATAAGGTAATAGAGCTGAAGCCGGAAAATATAACCGTTCATTCTCTTTGCCTGAAGAAAAAGGCATATTTTAAGATGACGGATAATGAGCTGGCAAAAAGCGAATATATGAACAGGATGCTTTCATATACTCAGAAGCGTATGAAGGAGGAAGGTTATGTTCCATACTATATGTACCGGCAGAAAAACAGCTCGGGCAATCTTGAAAATGTAGGATATGCAAAGCCGGGAACAATGAGCGTTTATAACGTGAACATCATGGAAGAAAAGCAGACGATTATTGCAATGGGCGGAGGAGGCTCATCAAAGGCCGTTACCTCAAACGGAATAACAAGAGTTTTTAATTTTAAGGATCCTCTTGAATATATAAGGAGATTTGATGAAATACTTCTCAAAAAGGATGAAATTTCGGAGATATTGAAGAATGGATAATGAAATTTTTGAAAGCATTATAGATGATTATGAAAAGCAGCTGGCAAAGGATAAGCGCGAACGTGACGCAAGGGTGGAGGCTGTTTATTCTCAAATTCCACAGATAAGGAAGATTGACCGGGAAATAAACGAGATAGGCAGCAATACGTTAATGGCTATTCTGCAAAATCCCGATAAGGAAGATATTAAGGAAAGCATGAAAAATAAGTTTGCCGTGCTGAAGCAGAGAAAAAAAGAGCTGCTTAAAAAGAACGGAATAGCTGAGGACTTTGACCGTATAAAATACCGCTGTGAGGTATGCAGGGACACGGGATATGTTGAAGGCAGCGGAAGATGCGTATGCTTCAGACAAAAGCTTATTGAAAAGCTTTATAAGCTGTCAAATATGAACGAGCTGCTTAAAAAACAGAATTTTAATACCTTCAGCATGGATTACTACAGCAAAAATATTCCAAACGGAATGAAGAGAAGTCCTTATGAAAATATGAAAAATATAAAAAAATACTGTGAGAATTTTATAAACGGTTTTGAACAGCCTTCAAAAAACATGGTTTTTTACGGCGATACCGGACTTGGAAAAACCTTTATGTCAAGCTGTATAGCAAAGGCTCTGATGGACAGAGGAAAAACGGTTCTTTATGTAAGAGCTACAAAGCTTTTCAGAATGTTTGATGATGAGAGATTCGGAAGAATGACGGACGGAATGGAGGATGTATACAAATCCGATCTCCTTATTATTGACGATCTGGGAACGGAGGCTGTTTATAAAAATAATAATTCATATCTTCTTGATCTGGTAAACGAAAGAATGAGCAATGAAAAGAAGATTATTATAAATACAAATCTTAATTTTGAAAATCTTGAAAAGAGGTATTCAAAGAGATTCAGCTCAAGAATACTTGAGGGCTTTGATATGCTGTATTTTTACGGCGACGATATAAGAAAGCTTAAGCTGTTCGGAGAAAATCAGTGAATAAAGAAGGACCTGTAGAATATGCTTGCAGGCCCTTCTTTAATTTTGGATTATTGCTTGACCGCATTGCCCACGTCGTGCGCCGCGTTGCCTACAGCGTTTCCGGCATCCTCTACAATGTTTCCGGCATCGTCAATAATATTTCCCGCAGCATCCGTTACCGTGTTGCCGTTATTGTTATTGTTATTGGTATTGTTATTGTTAGTGCCGTTATTATTAGTATTTTCTGTGTTCTGAGCAGCTTCGGTCATTTTCGGCTCATTGGTAGCCGTTGAATTCTCGTAATTTTTCTTAGCGGAACAGGCTGTGAGAGCCGAAGTACATAATATGGCTAATAAAGCCAGCTTTAACGTATTCATATTTTTCCTCCGGATTATATTTTTTATGAAAATCGTTTGATTTCAAAATTAGTATTTCACATAATCACATTTTTATTACCGAAAATTAAATACTGTAATAATTAACAAAAGAAAGCAGAAAAATCATGAATAAAATCGGCATAAAATAACAGTTTAAAAATAAAAAAAATGCTTGACAATTAACATAAAATAGTATACAATAGATTAGGCTGCGCGGGCAGCCGAATATTAAATAAAAGAAAGGAGTAACTCGATATGCCTACATTTAACCAGTTGGTAAAGAACGGAAGAAAGACAACAAGGAAGAAGTCAACAGCTCCGGCTTTGAACAAGAGCCTCAACTCTTTGAAGAAGAAGGTTACAGACAAGCCTTCACCGCAGAAGAGAGGCGTTTGTACAGCTGTAAGAACCGCTACACCGAAAAAGCCTAACTCAGCGCTCAGAAAGATCGCCAGAGTTCGTCTTACAAACGGTTTTGAGGTAACAGCTTACATTCCGGGTATCGGTCACAATCTTCAGGAACATAGTGTTGTTCTTATCAGAGGAGGACGTGTTCGTGATCTTCCGGGTACAAGATACCACATCATCAGAGGTACACTTGACGCTCAGGGCGTAAACGGACGTCTTCAGTCAAGAAGTAAGTATGGTGCAAAGAGACCTAAGGCTGCTAAGAAATAATTGTAATTAATTTCGGCTTTAGAAAAATTAATTATATCACAAGTGCATAACGAGTTATTGATATATATAGTCTCGGCTGCGCTGACGGAATTTTGAAATACTAAGTTCAGAGTACCTGTGATATTCATGAAAATGCGGATATGAGAAGAAATCATGTTTCCGCACATACTATGAAGGAGGGAAGTAAAGTGCCAAGAAGAGGTTTTACAGCAAAAAGAGAAGTTTTGCCGGATCCGATTTATAATGACGTTATCGTTACAAAGCTTATAAACAACATAATGCTCGACGGTAAGAAGGGTGTTGCACAGAGAATCGTTTATGAAGCATTTGATATCGTAAAGGAAAAGACAGGCAAGGAGCCGCGTGATGCTTTCAAGGAAGCTTTGGATAATATCATGCCGGTTCTTGAGGTTAAGGCAAGACGTGTAGGTGGTGCCACATATCAGGTTCCGATCGAGGTTCGTCCGGAAAGACGCCAGACACTCGGTCTGAGATGGCTCACACGTTATTCAAGAGAAAGAAGCGAAAAGACCATGAAGGAAAGACTTGCAAACGAAATCATGGATGCCATTAACGGTGCGGGAAGCTCGGTTAAGAAGAGAGAAGACACTCACAAGATGGCAGAGGCCAACAAGGCGTTCGCTCATTACAGATGGTAATTATACAATTTTATTGATCCTTTTTGAAAGGAGGAAATTAAAATGGCTAAGAGAGAAATTTCACTCGAAAATACAAGAAATATCGGTATCATGGCTCATATTGATGCCGGTAAAACCACAACAACAGAGAGAATTCTGTATTATACAGGTATTAACCACAAGATCGGTGAAACTCACGACGGCGCTGCTACCATGGACTGGATGGCTCAGGAGCAGGAGCGTGGTATTACCATAACATCCGCCGCTACTACCTGCTTCTGGACAAAGAAGGAAGGCTATAAGAGCGGTATAAGGCACAGAATTAACATTATTGATACACCGGGACACGTTGACTTCACTGTTGAGGTTCAGAGATCACTTAAGGTTCTTGACGGTTCAGTAACGGTACTGTGTGCAAAGGGAGGAGTTGAGCCGCAGTCTGAAACAGTTTGGAGACAGGCTGATGATTACAGCGTACCGAGAATGATATACGTTAATAAGATGGATATCATGGGTGCTGACTTCTACAGAGTTGTAGAAATGGTTCATGACAGACTTCAGGCTAACGGTGTTCCGATCCAGCTTCCGATAGGTGCTGAGGATGAGTTCAAGGGTATCATTGACCTTATGACAATGAAGGCTGAGGTTTATTATGATGATCTCGGCAACGATATAAGAATTGAGGATATTCCGGAGGATATGCAGGAGAAGGCTCAGGAATATCATGACAGTATGGTAGAGGCTATCTGTGAGACTAACGAAGAGCTCATGGAAAAGTATTTTGAGGATCCCGATTCAATTACTGTTGACGAGCTTAAGGCTGCTCTGCGTCAGGCTACAATCAACAACGAAATCGTTCCGATGCTCTGCGGTACATCCTACAGAAATAAGGGTGTTCAGATGCTTCTTGACGCTGTTGTCGATTATATGCCGGCACCTACGGATATTGCTCATATCAAGGGTGTAAATCCGGATACAAACGAGGAAGAGGAAAGAAAGTCATCAGATGATGAACCGTTCGCAGCTCTTGCGTTCAAGATTGCCACAGACCCGTTTGTAGGTAAGATTTGCTATTTCAGAGTTTATTCAGGTAAGGTAGAGGCAGGCTCATATGTTCTTAACTCATGTAAGGGACACAAGGAGCGTATGGGAAGAATTCTCCAGATGCACTCAAACAGCCGTAAGGATATAGATGTTTGTTATTCAGGTGATATAGCTGCTGCTGTCGGTCTTAAGAACACAACAACAGGTGAAACACTTTGTGACGAAAATCATCCGATTATCCTCGAATCAATGGAGTTCCCGGAGCCGGTTATCAGAGTTGCTATCGAGCCTAAAACAAAGGCAGGTCAGGAGAAGATGGGTATAGCTCTTGCAAAGCTTGCAGAAGAAGACCCGACCTTTAAGACCTATACAGATGAAGAAACAGGACAGACAATTATCGCAGGTATGGGTGAGCTTCACCTTGAGATTATCGTTGACCGTCTTTTAAGAGAGTTTAAGGTTGAGGCTAATGTCGGTGAGCCGCAGGTATCATACCGTGAGGCATTCAGAAAGCCTGTTAATATTGAAAAGAAATATGCTCGTCAGTCAGGCGGTAAGGGTCAGTACGGTCACGTACTCTTAAAGCTCGAACCGTTAGAGGAAGGCGGCGGCTATGAGTTCGTTAACTCGGTTGTCGGCGGTGCTATTCCTAAGGAATATATTCCGGCGGTAGATGCAGGTATTCAGGGTGCAATGCAGTCAGGTGTACTTGCAGGCTATAACGTAGTTGACGTTAAGGCTACTCTTTATGACGGATCATATCACGAGGTTGACTCATCGGAAATGGCATTCAAGATTGCCGCATCAATGGCATTCAAGGAAGGTATGAAAATGGCAGATCCGGTTATCAAGGAGCCTATCATGCTTGTTAACGTAATTGTTCCGGATGAATATCTCGGTTTCGTTATCGGTGACCTCTCATCAAGAAGAGGTATGGTAAAGAGCCAGGAATCACGTTCGGGCGGTGTTACCCAGGTAACAGCTGACGTTCCGCTTGCAGAGATGTTCGGATACGCTACAGTTCTCCGTTCAGGTACTCAGGGACGCGGACAGTATACAATGGAGCCGTCACACTACAGTGAAGTTCCGAGATCAATCCAGGAGAAGATTGTTAATGACAGAAAACAGGGTTAATTCCCGTTGATTTCTGAAAATAAAAATACAAAACGGAGAAAATCTCCGTTTTGTAGATATTTTTTTAAAAAAACACTTGATTTTTTATAAAAAAAATAGTATACTACAAGTACAAGTGTAAATTTATATATTTTTCATTAAGGAGGAAAATTCCAATGGCAAAAGCTAAATATGAGAACACAAAACCGCATGTAAACATCGGTACTATTGGTCACGTTGACCACGGTAAGACAACTCTTACAGCTGCTATTACAAAGGTATTGGCACTTAAGGGTCAGGCTCAGTTCGAAGCTTACGATATGATCGATAAGGCTCCGGAAGAGAGAGAAAGAGGTATCACAATTTCAACAGCTCACGTTGAGTATGAGACAGATAATCGTCACTATGCTCACGTTGACTGTCCGGGACACGCTGACTACGTTAAGAACATGATCACAGGTGCTGCTCAGATGGACGGCGCTATCCTCGTTGTATCAGCTGCTGACGGTCCGATGCCGCAGACAAGAGAGCACATCCTTCTTTCAAGACAGGTTGGCGTTCCTTACATCGTTGTATTCATGAATAAGTCAGACCAGGTTGACGATCCGGAGCTTCTTGAGCTCGTTGAGATGGAAATCCGTGACCTTCTTTCAGAGTATGACTTCCCGGGTGATGATATTCCGATTATCACAGGTACAGCTCTTGGCGTACTTGAGTCATCATCAACAGATATCAACGCTCCTGAGTACAAGTGCATTCTTGACCTTATGGATGCTGTTGACAATTATATCCCGACACCGGACAGAGCTGCAGATCAGCCGTTCCTTATGCCTATCGAGGATATCTTCTCAATCTCAGGCCGTGGTACAGTTGCTACAGGTAGAGTAGAGAGAGGTACAATCAAGGTTAACGAGGAAGTTGAAATCATCGGTCTTACAGAAGAGAGACGTAAGGTTGTTGTTACAGGTCTTGAGATGTTCAGAAAGAGCCTTGACGCTGCTGAGGCAGGCTTCAACGTAGGTGCGCTTCTCCGTGGTGTAGCAAGAACAGAGATCGAGCGTGGTCAGGTACTTGCTAAGCCGGGTACAGTTAACCCGCACACAAAGTTCTCAGCTGAGGTTTATGTTCTTACAAAGGACGAGGGCGGCCGTCACACACCGTTCTTCAATAACTACAGACCGCAGTTCTATTTCAGAACAACAGACGTTACAGGCGTAATCACACTCCCTGCAGGTACAGAGATGTGCATGCCCGGCGATAACGTAAAGATGGAAGTTGAGCTTATCACTCCGATCGCTATCGAAAAGGGTCTCCGTTTCGCTATCCGTGAGGGCGGCAGAACAGTAGGTTCAGGCGTTGTTTCAGAGATCGAGGCGTAATTACTTTTAAAAGGTAGTTATTAATATTTGATTATTAAGGGTACGACCGAGAAATCGATCGTACCTTTATTTTTACAAGGAGAATAAAATGGAAAATAAGGAAGATGTAAAATATGTGGGGCTGAAGGTTACAGGGCTTGTTATAGGTATTATTGCCGCGATTGCTTTAATATCAGTAATTTTTTCTCTGACCGTACTGCCGGTTATAAAATATAATAATGCTCAGAAGAATGCGGAAGCGGGAAATTATGATGTTGCTGCAAGAATTTTGTATAATATGGATTATAAGGATTCAAAACAGAGATTCGGTGAATATTCTCTTGCCGCGGGCGAGAAGTATTTAAGTGAAGGGGATATTGAGAACGCGTCAATTTATCTTACATATGCGCTTAATTCCGAAAATGACGAAGCATCAGCAAAAGCTCAGGAATATTTTAATGAAGGCTCGGAGAAATAAATTCCTCCGAAAATTTTTTTTATTTTAATGCAACCTTTTAGGTATGTCATTCGTATTATATATGATGGAACTTAAATGAAGTTTCATACGTCTAATAAAATGTAATAAAACAAAAGGAGATAATAATATGAACAAAAAAATAATTTCATTACTTATTGCGGGAGCAATGCTCACATCTGCATCAGCAGTATTTGCAAACGGAGACGAGGTTAATGCGATTAACGAAACACAGACAGAGCAGACAACCGAGAATAAGACGGTTGTAAATCAGTACATAGGAACAGTCAAGGCACTGGAAAAAAATATATTGACAGTTGCCGTTGAAGCAGAGAACGGAGAAACAGAAGCCGCCTTTGATTTAAATGATAAAACTCCGGTATATGATATTGACGGAGAAGAGAAGGACGAGGTTAAGGAAGGCGATAAAGTAATAGTTCTTTCAACAGCAGGTCTTTTGACAAAGGATATAAAGCCCATAAATGCTTTAGTAATCAATGATGATAAGAATCCGGCAGGTTCTGTTTATTATGATACCTTCTCAAAAACTGAAATGGGATTTATAAGCTCTGACGGCGAGCTTGTTTTAAACATTGATGATAAGCTTGAAGATGAATATGAGGGAAAGACACTTCTTGTATTCTATGACTTTATGACGCTCAGCATTCCGGCACAGACAAATCCGAAAAAGATAGTTGTATTGGATAATGAGGAGGAAGAGCTTCCGACGGAGACTGATAAGTCTGAGAATAAGGTTAATCAGTACAGCGGTATTGTAGAATCATATGATAAAAATATACTTACAGTAAAGATCGGTGATGAATCTGCAGCCTTTGCAGTGGAAGAAAACACACCGGTATATGATTTGAAAACACAGGAGAAGTCTGAACTAAAGGAAGGCGACTCGGTATACGTATTCTCAACAGCCGCTGTTTCAACAAAGGATATAAAGCCCTTGAAGGCAGTTGTTACCGGAGCAGATGAGGATGCCGGCGCATTTGTAAAGCTTGATACATTTAAAGACAGCGAATGGGGACTTGTAAGCTCAGATGAAGAGCTGGTTATAAATGTTGAGGATAAGGAAGAATACAAGGATAAGGAGCTTCTTGTATTTTACAGTATTACAACAAGAAGTATCCCCGCGCAGACAAATCCGCTTGCTGTTATAGTCCTTGATAAGAATGAAAAGCAGGAATCAAATATAAAGGTTTCAATTTCTTTTAAGGTCGGTGACTGCATACTCAGCATAAACGGTAAGGATGTAGAGGTGGAAAAGCCTTATGTTGCGGGTGAAGGAGTTACTCTCGTTCCGTTAAGAGTAATTTCAGAGGCGTTCGGCGCTGATGTGGACTGGAACGGTGATACAAAGACTGTTACAATTGACTGCGGTGATAAGAATTTGAAATTGCAGATAAATAATAAAACCGCATCCGTAAATGATAAGGAAAATAATCTTGAGGAAGCGCCTCAGCTTACCGAAAACGGATTCACAATGGTTCCTCTGAGATTTATTTCAGAATCCTTCGGAGCAAATGTAAGCTATGATGAGGAAACAAAGGGTATAACTGTAGAATTAAATAAATAAAAAAAGTAAATAATATATATAGAAGTCGCGTCTTTACATATGATGCGGCTTTTATATATTATAGAAAATAAAGACTTAAGAAGCATAAATTTCGGTATTAATTATACTTGACAACAGAACAATAAATTAATAAAATAATATGTAAGAAAGAAAATAAACAGTTGACGGAGGTAAGTAAGTATGGACAGAATTTTAATTGCGGGAACAGGCAGCGGATGCGGGAAGACAACAGTTACCTGTGTTATATTGGGAGCCTTAAAGAACAGAGGAATAGATACAAAGGCATTTAAATGCGGTCCTGATTATATTGATCCTGCATTTCAGGAGGAGGTTATAGGGGTAAATTCCTATAATCTTGATTCGTTTATGATGACATCAAATACAATAAAATATCTTTTAAGCGAGCATGCGGGAGAAATATCAGTAATTGACGGAATAAAGGGATATTATGACGGCATACATTTTTCAGAAACCGCCAGTACCTGTGAAATGGCTCTGATAACAAAAACACCCACCATTCTTGTTATTGACTGCAACAGGATAGAAGCATCGGCGGCAGCTGTTATATATGGCTATATGAAATACAGTAGAAACACAGTCAAGGGTATAATATTTAACCGTCTTAATCCGTCCCTATATGATGGAATGAAAAGAATATGCGAAGGTTTAAGAATAAAATGCTATGGATATATTCCAAAACTCCAAGCGGACGTAATGGAGAACAAAAATCTTTCATTCGTTACAAATATAGAAATAAATGATATAAAGCAGAAGATGGCGCAGCTTACGGCACAGGCAGAAAAAACTCTTGATATCGACGGAATAATAGAGCTTTCAAAAACAGCAAAGGATATAAAATATGATCCGATAGATATACCGTATATAGGAAAGGTGAGAATAGCCGTTTCAAATGATAGGGCTTTTTGTTTCCATTACAGAGATAATATAGAGGTACTCGAAAAAATGGGAGCTGAAATAGTTGAATTTTCACCGCTTAATGATAAGGAATTACCGGAGAATATAGACGGTATGTTTATCTGCGGCGGATACCCGGAAATGTATGGGCTTGAGCTTACAAAAAACAAAACAATGCTTGCTTCGGTCAAGGAGGCGGTAAAATCAGGCGTTCCGACTATTGCGGAGTGCGGAGGTTTTATGTATCTGCATGATACAATGAATGACGTAAAGGGCGTTAAGTATAAAATGGCAGGAGCTATTGAAGGGAACTGTGTGAGAGTAAAGCCGCCAATTAATTACGGTTATATCGAATTTGTTTCTGATACGGACAATATGCTTCTTGAAAAGGGAGGCGTTATAAAAACCTATGAATTTCACCGATATGAAAGCACAAATCACGGAAGCTCGTTTATAACCGAGAGAAACGGTGAAAAAATGTACAGAATACACGCAACGGATACATTATATGCGGGATTCCCTCATCTGCATTTTTATTCAAATCTTAAAATGGCTGAAGGATTCATGAGGGCTTGTTTAAAATGAGATTGACATTAATACGTCACGGGAAAACGAAAGGAAATATTTTAAGAAGATATATAGGGAAAACAGATGAAGACATTCTTGAAAATACGGTAATTTCAAAAGAATATCCCGATGCGGATATAGTAATATCAAGTCCTTTAAAAAGATGTGTACAGACGGCAAGGCTAATATATCCTAAAAAGGGTATTGTGCTTTGCCGTGATTTTTCGGAAACGGATTTCGGAGATTTTGAGAATAAGTCATATGAGGATTTGAAAAATAACGAACAGTATCTGAAATGGCTGGCTTCAGACGGCACAATGCCGTTTCCGAACGGTGAGTCACATGAGCATTTTGTAAATAGGTGCATTAATGCACACGAGAAAATAATATCTGAATACAAGGGGAAAAACCTGTCTTATATTGTCCACGGCGGAACAATAATGGCTGTTATGCAGCATATTTTCGGCGGAGAATTTTATGATTATCAGGTGGATAATTTATCAGGGTATGTAGTTATATATAATAAAGGTAAACATATGACAACAAAAAATGCTCTTGACTATTATAGGCTTTGATGATACAATTTATAGATATCAGGAATATTATAGTTCAAGGGGGTGTTTTTATGGATACAAAAACTGCAAACAGAGTTTCGGTGATTACTATTGTTATGAATCTTATTTTGTCGCTGATTAAATTCATAATAGGCTTTGCGGCTCATTCTCAGGCATTAATTTCAGATGCAGTACATTCGGCGTCAGATGTGGTTTCAACAATAGCGGTAATATTCGGAATAAATCTCGCTTCTAAAAAATCAGACAGAGATCATCCTTACGGACATGAAAGAATAGAGTGTATTTTTTCAATCATTCTTTCAATGCTTCTGTTTGCCACAGGAGTAGGGATAGGTATTTCTGCAATAAAAACGATAATAAACGGAACAGAAATAGAAATTCCGGGAAAAGCGGCGCTTGCGGCTGCATTTATTTCAATAGTGGTAAAGGAATGGATGTATCACTATACAAAGCACGCGGCAAAAAAGATTAATTCCTCATCAATGATGGCGGACGCATGGCATCACCGCTCGGATGCTCTTTCATCGGTGGGCTCTCTTATAGGTATCGGCGGTGCGATTTTAGGCTATCCTATATTTGAGCCGGCGGCGAGTATCGTAATATGCGTATTTATTGTTAAGGCATCATATGACATATTCATGGAAGCGGTAAACAGCCTTGTAGACAGCTCATGCAGCGATGAGGAAATAGAGCAGATGAGAAATGTTATAAGCAGTGTTGAGGGTGTAAAATCAATTGATCTGCTTATGACAAGACGGTTCGGCTCAAAGGTCTATGTTGACGTTGAAATATCCGAGGACGGAAGTATAACATTGTTTGACGCTCATAAAACAGCGGAAGCGGTTCATGACAGCATAGAGAAGAATTTCAAGAATGTAAAGCATTGCATGGTACATGTAAATCCGACAGCAGAGTAATAAGCTTAAGTATATTTCAGAATATGAAGGACGTTCAATTAACGGAGAGATACTTTATCTTATTAATTGTCATATCCTCATTCTTTATTTAGTATATCTTTATTTAGTTAATCTTTATTTAGTATATCTTTATTTATTTGTGCCCGATTTTCCGTGTTCGGATTTTCCATGTTCGGATTTTCCGTGTTCGGATTTTCCGTGTTCGGATTTTCCGTACACGGATTTTACGAAACAGGACAGCCTTCCCCAAAAAGCTGACGGGTTACTAATGCAGTATAAATATACTATTTCTACCCCTATTATATCACAAAGATAAAAAAAATCAATGACTAGTTTTCTTGATTTCATGGCTTATTTTTAGTGATTGAAATATTAGAAAAAATGTGTTATAATAGACTTAAAAAAAACAAAGGGTTGTACACCGATTATTTAACCGCACAGCATCATTTTCCCCCGGCAGATGCTGAAATTTTGAAATAACTGTTGAAAATAGGAAAAAGTCGTGTTATAATAAAAATCGGTATATAATATACAGCTGAAAGGAAACATAAAATGGCAGATAAATTATGGGGCGGACGTTTTCAGAAGTCCACGGATAAAAAGGTTGATGATTTCAATTCGTCAATCCGGTTTGATAAAAGAATGTACAGGCAGGATATACGCGGCTCAATAGCTCATGCGACAATGCTCGGCAAACAGGGAATAATTCCTCAGGAGGATGCAGACGCTATTGTTTCGGAGCTTGGCAATATCCTTAATGACATTGAGGAGGGAAAGGTTGAATTTCTCATTGATGCCGAGGATATACACATGAATATCGAAAAAATCCTCACTGACAGAATAGGCGATGCGGGAAAAAGGCTTCACACCGGCAGAAGCAGAAATGATCAGGTAGCTCTTGACATAAGAATGTATCTTATGGA